>JAKDQI010000057.1 GCA_030454995.1 Pseudolactococcus plantarum
GTGGCGCATAAGTGAGAATGATATGAAACATTAGAGGCAGCGCAATACCAGTTGCCAATCCTTGGAAAAACCTGCCGAGTAATAAAACACCAAATGACGGGGCCAACATATCTGATAGTAATCCAACAAAAAACATGATATTTGCAAATATAAATAAATATCTAAGTGGGAATTTTTTTATCAGATAACTCGATAATGGTACAGTAATAGATATGACAAGTAAATAAATTGTTGTAATCCACTGAATACTTGCAGTCGATACGTTGAATTCAGACATTAGTGTTGGAAATGTTACACTCATAGCTGTTTCAATTAAAACACCACAAAATGACATAATACCACTCGCTAATACTGCTAAACTTAATTTCACTTCTTTTTCTTTTTGCAATTTTACACCCCTTAATACTATAATCAGTAAATCCATCGCAAAACAAAATAAAAAGAGGGATTTCTATTTCTAGAAACCGCCTCTATTTCGGCAAATCAAACATATCATGATCACTACACAGATAAAACATGATGCTAACGCTGTTAGTCTTGTTTTATACTTGTTTTAGTTTATCAAAGATATGCTCAAAGTGCTATCTGTACGATTGATACTCTATTAATTTAACATATTTTATTAAAAAACACAACGTTCTTAACAAACTATTTTCTCATTTTTATTTTTTTATATCATCAGTTTATTCACTTAATTTAAGCTAATTTTTAGACATGGCAATTTAAAAGGCAGGCATGGGAATCGAACCCACGCACATATTGCCAAGAAAATATGACAAGTTATTTCAAAACAAGACTAATCTTGTGCCTCTTCCACTTCTTTTGTCTTCTCAGCTTCTTTAGCAAATTTGCTAGCCACAGCTTCCAATACCAAATCAGCTTCATCTCCAATGTAATTATCATCACTAATTTCATCAAGATTAGCAAACATTTCAATATGATTTTTTAAATTAGTTAGCACAATAGGTGCATCTCCACCATACTCACCATCAAGATTGATCATCATCTTATCTTTGGATAAGGGATGAATCTTAATTTTACTTGTTTTAATGTATTCAATTTTTTTGTCATCAATATGCTTGCCACCATTAAGCACTAAACCAATCAAACGGATCATTTCAAAAAGATTGGCAGTTTTAACCAAAATTAGTGTAAATAATCCATCGTCTAATTGAGCATCCGGTGCTATCTGTTCAAATCCACCAACAGAATTTGTCAGCGCAGCAAAAAACATCGAAATTTCGCCTTCAAAAACACCTTCATCATGTGTGATTTTAATCGGTACAGCTTTAACTCGTGGTAACAATTCAGCACCCTTAGCCAAATAGGCTAGATAGCCAAATGCAGTTTTTAGTTGAGAAGGCACACTATAAGTCAACTCTGTAAGAGAGCCACCAGCCGCAATATTGATAAAATAATTATCTTTTTGTGCACGCCCAATATCCATATTAAGTGTTTGGTTTTTTCCAATAATCTTAGCAGCTGCAACTGGGTTATTTCTTGGAATTTTTAAGGCACGTGCAAAATCATTTGTTGTACCAGCCGGAATAATCGCTAATTTAGGACGCTTTCTTAATGGCGCAATCCCATTCACCACCTCATTAATGGTACCATCACCGCCTGCTGCGATAATCAATTCATACCCTGCCTTGGCAGCTCGTCTAGCTTCATTTTTAGCAGAGTTTTCATCAGAAGTCGTTGCAAATGTCGACGTTTCATGACCAAAATTTTCGAGCACATCTAAAATTTCGGCAATGTTTTTCTTCATTGTTTCTTGACCTGATGTTGGATTATAAATTAATCTTGTCTTCATAAGTTAATTAACTCCTCTTCTGTCCAAATCTCGATGCCTAGTGCTTGGGCTTTGGTAAGTTTACTTCCTGCATCTGATCCAGCTACTACTATATCTGTATTTTTAGACACACTGCCACTAACATTTGCACCAAGATTCTCTAACTTTTCCTTAGCCTGTACACGAGTCAACTGAGAAAGTTTACCTGTCAATACTACTGTTTTACCTGATAGTAATGCATCATCTCGTTTTACTGGCCCTAAATAATCAAAATTAACACCTGCTGCTTTAAGTTCTGCTAATAACTTTGTCGTCCCATCTAGTGCAAAATATTTGGTAAGACTTTCGGCTAATACCGTACCAATGCTCGCAATAGCAGATAACTCTTCAACCGTAGCAGCAGCAATGTGATCTAAATTAGTCAGTTTTTCAGCAATTATCTTGGCACCTTTGGCACCAACATGACGAATACCCAACCCAAAAATTAATTTTTCAACTGAATTTTCTTTCGAGGCTTGAATAGATTGGTACAATTTTTCTGCTGATTTCTCCTGCACTTTATCTAGTTTTAAAAGATCTTCAACAGACAGTTGATACAGATCAGCTACATCTGCAATCAGTTGTTTTTCAAAAAGTTGTGTAACCACAGCAACACCTAGTCCTGTGATATTCATGGCTGAACGACTGGCAAAATGAATTAGTTTTTCTCTAAGTTGTGCTGGACACAATGGATTAATACATCTTAGTGCTACCTCATCTTCGAAATGCTGTAACTCTGATTGACAATCCGGGCATACCGTTGGAATGGCTAGTGGATCAGTATGCGCTGCGCGTTTGTCAAAAAGCACACGCTGCACTGCCGGAATAATATCGCCAGCTTTATAGATGACAACTTTATCCCCTATTCGGATATCTTTTTCTTTAATATAGTCAACATTATGCAAAGTCGCACGTGCGACTTTTGTTTGCGCGAGTAAAACAGGCGTCATGTTAGCCGTCGGCGTCACTACGCCAGTTCGACCTACTGTCCAATCTACACTCAAAATTTCAGTTTCAGCAAGTTCTGCTGGAAATTTATAGGCAATTGCCCATTTAGGGAATTTTACGGTAAAGCCTAATGTTTCTTGTTGGCTAAGCTGATTCACTTTGATCACAACACCATCGATATCATATGGCAATGCATCTCGTTGTACTGCCACTTTTTCGATAAAGTCCCAGATTTCGGTCATATTTTTTGCAAAAACACGTTGTGTATTCACAACTAGTCCTTGTGATGCTAAATAATCTAACACTTCTGCTTGTGTATCATTTGTTGCTGGACTCGCTTCTTGATAAAGGAAAGTTGCTAGACCACGCTTTGCTACAACCTTAGTATCTAGCTGCCGTAGTGTACCTGCTGCTGCATTACGCGGATTAGCAAAAGCGGGAAGTCCTTCTTCCTCACGCGATAAGTTTAGCTTTTGAAAATTTTTGCGTGGTAAGTATGCTTCACCTCTGACAACAATATTAATCGGATCTTTTAAGACCAAAGGGACATCTTTAATGCGTTTGACTTGTTCAGTAATATTTTCACCGATACTACCATCTCCCCTGGTTGCAGCAACCTGAAGCATCCCATTTTCGTATACCAATGACAGAGATAGCCCATCAATTTTAAGTTCACAAATATATTCAGGCTGAGCTATTTGCTTACGGACACGGGCATCAAAAGCTTCCAGTTCCTCACGAGAAAAAGCATCCTGTAGGCTATAGAGTTGATAGTCATGACGATATTTTTCAAATCCACTTAAGACAACATCTCCTGTTCGATGTGTTGGAGAGTCAGCACGTACTAATTGAGGATTATCTTTTTCTAAACCTACTAACTCATGATATAGCCGATCATATTCAGCATCTTCAACTGATGGATTATCCAGTGTATAGTATTCATGGGCGTATTGATTCAGTTGCTCTGTTAATTTCTTGATTTCTAATTCGACGTTCATATACCAATTTTAACACAATTAATCGAAAAATATTATCCAAAACAGTCGCTAGCCAAACACCCCAAATTCCCAGCCCTAACATTGTTCCCAAAATCCAGGCAAAACCAATACGTACTATCCACATACCAAACATAGTTGCATAAAATGGTGTTTTTGCATCCCCCATTGCCTGTAGTGTAGCCGCATAAATAATCACTCCTGCTACAACTGGTTCACTAATAAAAGAAATCAAAATCACAACGTGTGCGGCTGAAAGAGCTAAACTATCTGAAGTAAAAGAGTGTAAGATGATGGGAGAAAATAAGAAAATGAGGCCACCAAGTACTGTGCTCATCACAGCGGTAATCAAAAAAGAAGTTTTAGTCAGCCTACGGATGGCACGCGTATTTTGAGCACCAAAGGCTTGCGCTACTAAAATACTAGCACCAGTCGCAAATCCAAAAGCAGGCAGATAGTTATAAGCTGTAATTGTTTCCCCAATCGCATTCCCTGCAAATATTTTAGCGCCATAACCAATCAGAAATATAAAAATGATGACATCGCCTAATCTCATCATCAATCGTTCACCCATAATTGGAAGCGCACGTTTCACAATTTCAGACTCCCAAATTCTAGGTTGCCACTGGAAACAAGTTTTATCCAAAGCATGCGATGTTTTTTGTAATTGATATAGTAATAACCCGACACCTATTAACCTTGCCAACACTGTACCAATCCCAGCCCCTAATATACCAAGCTTGGGAAAGCCAAATAACCCAAAAATTAAAATGCTATCTAATACAAAATTCAAGATGTTAACGATAACATTTACTCTCAAAGGTACCCTTGGATGCCCTGCTGTTCTGACTAGTTGTCCTAAAATCGTCATCAATACAATCAAGATACTAGTTCCTGCAACAACTTTAAAGAAAAGGATACCTTGCTGTAAAACGGCTCCTTTAGCACCCATACCACTTAAAATAGGGTGTGCAAAAATTACAGACAGCACAGAAATCATGATCCCAGTGACCAGTGTTAAAAAAAAGGAACTTTGGACTGATTTACTTATCTCTAATTCATTTTTTGCACCGTGAGCATTTGAAACAACCGTAGCTACAGCCACTGCTAAAGCGATGAAAACAGCTTGATAAATCGCAAGTACGCCGTTAACAAGACTTACTGCTGAAACTGCTGTTAATGATAACTTAGCAATTAATAGTCCATCAACAAATCCGACTGTTGTTTGTAACACATTTTCACCTATAGCAGGCAAAGCATAATCAATTAATTTACGCGTATCTTTATCCATGAATGACTTTCTATAAATAAAAACCGGTTAACCGGTTTTAGAGTTGTGATGTGAGGTATTTTATACGATGTGACTGCTTTCTCATAAATGAGATGTTTAAAATTTATTATACAGTATCTTGAACTGTTTCTCAACATAGCTACTTTTTATTTTGGTAAACTATTGAGTATGACGTATTATATTTTAGCTAATCCTTATTCAGGAAATGGACAGGGCAAGCGTGTGACAAAAGCATTGATACCCTATTTAGACCAGCAAGGTATCACTTATCATTTATTTGAAACACAACACGCTTTTGATGAAGCACGACTCATCAAAGTAATGATAAACCACATGACTTCTTTAGACAGAGTACTAATTATTGGTGGCGACGGCACGTTATCATTAGCGCTTAATGCCTTACCCCCAACTCAAGCTTTCTCCTATATACCTGCTGGTTCAGGAAACGACTTCGCACGTGCTCTCGATATTCCACTAAATCAACCGATCAAGACGTTCAAACGCCTTCATCAGGCGATTCCTCAAAACATTCACATCCTCAAATATGAGAGCACAGACATGACTGGTATCGCAATGAATAATATCGGTATCGGCTTAGATGCTGCAATCGTGGCTGCAACAAATAAAGGAGCCATCAAGCAACTATTAAATAAAATTAAACTAGGTAGACTCGCCTATTTATTAAATGCTGCAACTGTCTTATTCTCTAAACGTCCCTTTTCAATTACCGTCAATCATACTGAGTTTAAACAGGCTTTTCTATTCACAATGACCAAGCATCCATTTTTTGGAGGTGGCATCCCGCTTGTACCAGAGGCGTCTCCCTTAGATTCTGATATTCATCTAGTCGAACTCGATCGTTCTAATCCATTCGGGATAGTTGCGCTGATTCCAAAAGTTTTTAAACACAAACATTTTGCAAATCAACACGTACATCATCAAGTTTCTCTGTCTTTTGACTTACAGATCACTTCAGATCAACCGATGCAAATTGATGGCGAAGCATATGTACTGAAGACAAATCAGATGTTACACGTCAATACTGAAAAACGTTTTATCCTTAATTAATCAATTATCTGCGCATGTCAAACAAAAAAATGACTGATCATCTATATGCATCAGTCATTTTTTGATTAATCTTTATTCAAATTTCGAAGTAACTCATCAATTTTGCCGCCATAGGCAACAGATTCATCTTTTGCAAAAGTCAAATCTGGAATCTTATAAAGCGTCATGCGCTTAGCAAGCTCACTCTTAATCGCACCAGTTGCTTTTTTCAAGCCTGTTTTAGCTTTTTCATTATCAGATGCAAGATCTGATAACAAACTATAATAAATCGTTGCTTGACTCAGATCACCTGTTAATTGTACATCTGAAATATTAACGTCTTGTACACGTGGATCACGGATTTTCAAACGCAAAATATCATTAATTTCACGCATCAATTCAACCGCTACACGGTCACTACGGTGTGTATTTGACATGATTTTCTCCCTTCATGAAAACATCGGATTTAAAAATATCAGTGAATCAAAGCACTAATCAAACAGCTTAACGTTTGATTTCAACCATTTCGTAGACTTCAAAAGTATCGTCAACAGCAATATCATTGTAGCCATCAATCATGAGACCACCTTCGTTACCTTTTCTAACTTCTTTAACGTCATCTTTAAAATGTTTTAATGATGCTAGTTTACCATCAGCAATAACGATACCGTCACGAATCACACGAACACTCGCATCACGTTTAACTGAACCAGATAAGACCATAAATCCGGCAATGGTACCAACTTTCGAAACTGTAAAGGTTTCGCGAACGACCGCTTCACCAATAACTTTTTCTTCAAATTCTGGATCAAGCATCCCTTTCATCGCTGTCTCAACTTCTTCAAGCACTTTATAGATAATACTGTGAAGTCTGATTTCAACATCATCAGTTTCAGCTTGCAGGCGAGCAAGAGGTGTCGGACGCACGTTAAATCCGATGATAACAGCATTTGCTGCCTCAGCTAGAGATACATCAGACTCATTAATCGCACCGACAGCGCTATGGACGATATCTACTTTTACACCTTCTACATCAATTTTTTGTAAAGATGCGGCAAGTGCTTCAGCAGACCCTTGTACATCAGCTTTAATGATGACATTAACTGATTTGATTTGTCCTTCTTTAAGGGTGTCAAAGAGATTTTCTAAGCTAACACGATGTGTATTATTCCGTTGGTTTAGTAACGCACGTTTAGCACGCTCTTCACCGACTGAACGAGCTGTTTTTTCATCTTCAAAAACAGCAAAGTGATCACCAGCTTGTGGCACATCATTTAAACCTGTAATTTCTACTGGGCTTGATGGGCCTGCTGATTTTTCACGACGACCTAAGTCAGTCACCATCGCACGAACACGACCAAACGTATTCCCTACTACGATAGGATCTTGTTGATGAAGCGTTCCTTGTTGGACAAGAAGTGTTGCAATCGCCCCTTTACCTTTATCCAAACGCGCTTCTACAACGGTACCAATCGCTTTAACAGTCGGATCAGCTTTTAATTCTTGAATTTCTGATACTAAAAGTACAGTCTCCAATAACTCATCAATATTTGTGTTAAATTTCGCTGAAATCTCAACAAATTCAGACTCTCCACCCCAGGCTTGGCTCATAACGCCATGTTCTGATAATTCTTGAATCACACGTTGTGGATTAGCACCTGGTTTGTCAATCTTATTGATTGCGACAATCAACGGTACACCAGCTGCTTTAGAGTGATTGATCGCCTCGATTGTTTGTGGCATTACACCATCATCTGCTGCAACGACAAGAATCGTAATATCAGTTACAGATGCACCACGTGCACGCATACTAGTAAAGGCCTCATGTCCTGGTGTATCTAGGAAAGTGATTTTTTTACCATTTGAGGTGATTTGATAAGCACCGATATGCTGCGTGATACCACCAGCTTCACCACTTGTAACACGAGAATTACGAAGTGTATCTAGTAAAGTTGTCTTACCATGGTCAACGTGACCCATGATAGTTACAACTGGTGGACGCTCGATTAATTGGTCTTCGTTAAGATAACCATCCTCGATAAATAGACGTTCGATATCTGTTTTATCTTCTTCAACTTTTTTCTCAGGTGTCACACCATAGTCTAAAAGTAGCAACTCAATTGTATCAGCATCCAATGACTGGTTTTGTGTTGTCATGATACCCATCATGAATAATTTTTTCACCAATTCAGCTGGTTCACGTTTTAGACGTTTTGCTAAATCAGCAATTGTCATACCTTCTGTATAAACGAGACTTTCTGGTAATTCATGGAATTTACGTTGTACAACTGGTTGTGGTGCCGGTTGTTGTCCACCACGTTTACCTTTTTTCTTCTTATTACTATTCCAGTTAGAGTTACGTGCATTTCTAACTTGATTACGATTATCATTGACACGAAGTGGACCACCTTGACGGTTACCACCACCATTATTTTGTCCTTGAGTTTGACTAGCACCAGCATTATTACGTTGTTTCTTATTTTTATTGCGGTTAGTATTTGCTTGGTTTGTTGATGTTGGTGCGATATCTGCCGCACGTTGGATCACTTTGATACCACCATTTTTAGGTTTCACATCAGCAGCACGTGTAATTACTTTGATACCACCATTAGCTGGACGTTCTGTTTTTTTAGGCGTTTCTACTTTCACTTCTGCTTTTGTTTCTACCTTATTTTCCACTTGTTTGGTCACAGCTTTATCAGATGAAACTGAATTAGTTTTTTCTGAAACTTCTTTTTTCGGTACTTCTTGTGTTGACTTAACTTCCGGTTTATTCTCAGGAACCACCGTTTTCCCACCAACAGAAATAACTCGAGCACTACCAACTTCTTTATCTGATAGTACTTTCTTACCACCAACAATTAGTGGGCGGTTACCAGATTCGGTTTCACTTACGACTTTTTTGCCACTCATACTGGTTAGTTTATTAGTTGCTTTTTCTGATTGATTAGTAACTTTTTTGTCAGATTGATGAACTCCACCATTAGCCTTAAGAGAACTTAAAAGTTCTTTAGTTTGTACTGCATCAATACTTGAACTATGAGATTTGACTGGTAAGCCAATTTTTTGTGCATGATCTACAAGTTCTTTATTGGTGAAACCACTCTCTTTGGCAATTTGGTTAATACGTTTTTTTTCAGACAATTCAATGTCCTCCTTTTTCATCTGGTTAACAATGAGCACACCATTGTCCTAACAGTTAACTATACAATATTAAGTAAATACGTTACGTTAAGACTATCTCTGATGGTGCTAATTGCTCATGATCACCGTTTTTCTACTTATTTCATAAGACTCTCCATTTTCTTGGCAAATCCTTTATCTTGAACAGCGATAACTTTCCGATCACTACCAATAGCGTGAGAAAGTTCTGCTGAAGAAAATATGTCTAGCATGGGAATTTCATAATAGGTTGTTTTATCAGTAATACGTTTGACAAGATTAGGTGCCGCATCATATGCGACAAAAACTAATCTTGCACGTTCTGCTTGGATTGATTTGACAACAAGTTCTTCACCTGTTACGATCCGTCCAGCTTTTTTTGCCATCCCTAAGGAATGGGACAATTTAGTTTTGTTAACTTCTGTTATATCAGTCATTTTCAGCCTTAAATTTCTGGTGCTTCATCTATAGAATAAGTCACTGTTGCTAATTTTTCACGTTCAACCTGATGGTCAACATATTGTATTAACTCATCATAAAACGCATCTAAAATTGACGTCTGAAAGACACGATCAAACACGCGCTTTTGCTTTGCTTGCAATGCTTCTTCATTTTTTATGGCAATATAAGCACCTCTACCTTGTGCTTTTCCAGTCGGATCAATACTTATCTCACCAGCTTTATTGTACACAATTCGTAATAATTCTTTTTTAGGAAATTGCGCATTGGATACAACGGATTTTCTTAACGGAATCTTTTTTGTTTTCACCATCAAAACTTACTCCTACTACTTAATGACTTAATCAAGCACGTCATCTGAAACAGCTGATGTTAATGGTTGCGTTTCACTTTCTAAAACTTCTTGATCAAATTTAGTTTGAGATTTGATATCGATCTTATTATTCGTCACATGTGCTGCTAGACGAACATTTTGACCACGTTTACCAATCGCTAATGATAGTTGATCATCTGGTACGATTACCACTGTTTCTCCAGTAGCTTCATCAATTTTCACATCGCTTACTTGAGCTGGTTTCAATGCATTTTTGATCATCGTTGCACGGTCATCATTCCACTCGATAATATCCATGTTTTCACCGTGTAACTCATCCACTAAAGTACGGATTCTTGACCCACGAGGGCCAACTATAGTACCGATTGCATCAACATTAGCATCGTTAGATTTAACGATAACTTTCGCACGATCACCAGCTTCTCGAGCGATGCTAATAATCTCGACAGTACCATCATAAACCTCAGGAATCTCTTTTTCAAACATTCTCTTTAGCATCTCAGGATGTGTGCGGCTAACGTAGACGATAGGGCCTTTTTTAGATTGCTCTACAGCAGAGACATAAACTTTCACTTTATCGCCAATCTGATAACGTTCACCTGGGATTTGATCACGTTTACCCAGCATACTGTCAACTTTACCAAGGTTGATGAAAATTGCACGATCATCCACACGTTCTACAGTACCTTGAATGATTTCGTTTTCGTAACGCTTGAATTCATTATAGATAATTGTGTGTGATTCTTCACGCATTTTGTTCATGATTACTTGTTTAGCTGCGTTTGCTGCTGTACGTGCGAAATCTTTTGGTTTCTCTTCAAACCGAATTTTGTCACCAATTTGATAATGAGGATTCAATGCTAATGCATCCTCAAGACTCATCTCAAGACGGCTATCAAATACTTCATCCACCACTTCACGTGTTGAATAAACAATAAAATCACCCTTAGCATCGTTATACTCAATCGTTACATTTTGAGATTGGTTATATTGTTTTTTGTAAGCTGCGGTTAAAGCTTCTGCGATTGCGCCGATAACAACTTCAGGTGAAATCCCCTTTTCTTCTTCTAAAAGGGTGAACGTAGCTTGCATTTCCTTACTCATGTGCTTCCAACTTTCTTTTACTTTATTTAATTATTATAGTTTAACTTGTGTACGCGCTTTTGCGATATTTGTATAGGGAATGTCAACTGTTTTTTGTCGTGTTTTATCAAGGTATGTAAGTGTTAGTACACCAGTATCAAACTTGACTAGATCCCCTACAAATTCTTTTTCACCTGCTATTTTTTGATAAAGTTTGACAAAGATATATTCGCCAACATGCTTCTCAAAATCAGCCTCTTTTTTAAGTGGACGCTCAGCACCGGGACTTGCCACCTCTAACATATAATCCGAGGGAAAAGGGTCTGGTGTGATCTGATCAAGTTCAGGACTGATAATTTCTGATAGATCAGCCGTATCTTGCAAGGTAATCCCATCGGGTTTATCAACGAGTACAGATAAAACATCATCTGCTCCCATCTTAGCCCACTCGACATCGACAAGCTCAAACGGTTCTGGTAACTTGCCTTCTAGTTGTTCAAAAACAAGCTCTGTAATTTTTGTAGACATTAATTTCCTTTCTACATAAGCGACATAGTTATTGTAGATCGCTATTTAGTAAACAACAGGAGCGCTCGATATGAGCGCTCCTTTCTATGTTCTAT
>JAKDQI010000001.1 GCA_030454995.1 Pseudolactococcus plantarum
TTAGTTTATCTACATGATATATCTAATGGTATAAAAAAAGAGCAGAGATGTGTCTGCTCTTGCTTATTTGTCATGTTTCTAACTCAAATAGCTAGCGCTTGTGCCAAATCTGCCAATAAATCTTCAGCATCTTCAATGCCACAAGATAGTCTAAACAGGGTATTGGTTACACCTTGTGCTGCACGCTCTTCATCGCATAGGCAAGCATGTGACATGGTAGCTGGATGAGATAAGATCGACTCTACACCACCTAAACTAACTGCTAAGATAGGTAATGTCAGCTTTTCAAGAAAAGCAGCGATCTTATCTTCACTCACAAGTTCAAATGATAAAACTGCACCACCATTTTTTGCTTGTTTGTTATGAATTTCTGATGATGGATGTTGATCAAGTGTCGGATAATAAACTGTTTTAATATTTTTGTGTGTACTTAAAAAGTCAGCAATTTGCACTGCATTATCCACAGACTGCTTCATTCTAAGACCTAGTGTCTTCATACCACGTAAAGTCAACCAAGCATCTTCCACACCTAGGATACCACCAAAGTTTTTTTGGAACAGTTGCAATTTCTCGTAGATGTCTTTATCATTTGTCGCTACTAACCCACCTAAGACATCACTGTGACCGTTGATAAACTTTGTAATACTTTCGACCACGATATCTACACCTAATTTTAAGGGTTGTTGATAAAGGGATGTCATGAAGGTATTATCTGCAACTACCAATAGATTATGTGCTTTTGCTAAGTCACAAACTTTTTTGATGTCTGTTATTTTCAAAAGTGGATTGGATGGTGTTTCAATATAGATCATTTTGGTTGCCGGTGTAATCTTTGCTTCGATTTTTTCTATCGATGACATATCTACAAAGGAAACGTCTATCCCATATTGAGGTAAGATACAAGTCGAAAATTGACAAGTACCACCATAAACTTCTATCGGTAGGATAATATGATCACCTGATTTTAACAGCATCAATACATTAGAGATAGCTGCCATGCCAGATGCATAAGATAAGGCATAGGTTGAGTCTTCTAAACTACAAAATGCCTTCTCCAACGCTTCAATCGTCGGATTCCCAAAACGTGTATAGGTAAATTCTTGTGATGGATCTGATAAATGAGACTGACTAAATGTTGATGTTTGGTATTTAGGGATAGATGAGGCTCCCGTATGTGGATCAATGACTGGATAACTATGTAATAATTTTGTATTAATGCCCATTACTTTATAACCTCTTTGCTAACTTTTTTTGGTAAGCATACACATATGCTGCTTAAATTTTAATGATCTATTTAACTTGTTTTTTCATTTCTAGTGTCATCACAACAGTTGGCATGATAATATAACCAATCGCCATGGCAAGGATTGCAAATACATTAAGACTGCGTCCACCATGAACGTTAATCAGTGTAAACATGCCCACCCAGTCGAACTTAGCTAAAAGAACAGCTGTCAATACTAAACCAATACAAGGGATAATCACATCTGTTACGATATTTTTATTGACATTAGCCAATACTTTTTCTTGATTTTTATTATAAAAGAACATCATAACAGCTAATGGTACGATTAGAAACTGGATAAATCTCGAGATTGAACTGATAACCATAATGCTAGTCATAGTATAGTTAAAAGCCATGGGAATTAAGATGGCAATAACTGCCGTAATAATAAATGCTCTTAAAGGAAAATCTTGTTTTGTTCTTTTCTTAAACCATGGTGAAAGTTGTTTTTCAATTGAGATGGCTTCTAACGCACGGGGTGTATTAAAAGAATAAGCCACATTTATCCCAAACATGGAAATTAAAGCCCCATATAAAATCAAATTCTTAATCAGTGGTTGACTAAATACCGCAACTAAAGCAATCACTTGTTTGCTTAGGATCAATGATTTTGGATCAATCATCATCGACACTGTAACGATAAGAATATAAATAATCGCAATAATCAAGATAGCCAAAGGGATGGCTCTGGGTAAGTTTTTCTCTGGTTTTTCCATATCACCAGCACCACTAGCAACAGTTTCAAATCCTGCAAAGGCATAAAATGCTGCGATCGTTGACATGACAAAAATTGATGATGTCATTTTGGGAATCAAAGGCGTACCACTTGAATTTTTCAAGTTATTGATGTCAGCAAAATGGTTTGTCTTGGTTGAGATGACAATAAAAATCCCTACCAAGATCAAAAAGATTAATACTGATAGTTTAGCGATTGTTGCCGTATTATTAATGATTTTAAAGACCTTAGGTCCTAAAAGATTGATGACTAGCATAACTAACATGAAAAGCACAAAGCCGATACTAATAGCTGTAAAATTCCCACTATCAAACCCAAGCAAAGTCAAAAGAATCTTAACAACGCCAGTAGCCAAAACACCCCAAGAAATACAGGTTGCAAAGTAGCGTGTTAGGCCAATATAAAAGCCAATCTTGCTGCCAAAAGCTGCCTTAGCGTAGACATAAGCTGCACCACTTTTTGATACATACTTTGAAGCTGAAGCAAACGTAACCGCAAGAACAGATGCAAATATAGCCGCACAAAAATAAATAAGAGGTGTCTTACTTCCTGCTTTAGCAACAACGGCACCAGGAGATAGAAAAATTCCCGAGCCGATAATCGAGTTAATGGTTAACAGTACAATTGACCAAAAGCCAATTTTCTTAGTCATTTTTACTTCCCTTCTGCTTGGCGTATTAAGGCCTTGAAAATCAGATTCATACTTGATACTGATTGATGCAACATTTCTGGATGCCATTGCACACCCATTAAAAAAGGGTAAGTTTTGGATTCAATCGCTTCGACTACACCGTCTTTTGCTATTGCACTTACCTTAAATTCTTCGGCTACTTTGTTCATGACTTGGTGATGAAATGAGTTCACAAGTATATCTTCACTGCCTATGATAGATTTCAACTGAGATCCCTCAACTAGTTCGATTGAATGTGTGACTTGAACAACACTATGAGACTGCCAATGTTCCAACGTTTTTTCAGATCTATAACTTAAATCCTGATACAAATCCCCACCATGACAGACATTTATCAGTTGTGCACCTCGACAAATACCCAAAATCGGCAAAGTTTTTGCTTTAGCAAGCTTTAAAACCTCAGACTCAAATACATCTCTCTCTGGAAATAACTCACCTAATTTTTGCTCAGGCTCTTGATTATATTTGAGAGGCGTTATATCATTTCCCCCTGTTAAAATTAAACCATCAATCATTGCAACTTGTTGTTCAATAACGGCTAAACTGGTATTCAGAGGAATAATAAGTGGCACGCCTCCATTTTGTACAACTGAGCTAATATAATCTTCATTTGCATATACACGACGATAACCAGGAAACATCCCTCCCTCATCTACTATGACACCTGACGTGATGCCAATAATCGGTTTTGACATTTCAAAGTTCCTTTCTATAATACAGACGTATATAATGTTATCCTTTTATAGCCTATTTTTCAAGTATTTTCTGTAAATTAATGCAAATTGTAATCATAATTAATGTAATTCTCATAAAAAACTTATTAAGTAGTTTTTTATGGTAAGCACTTGTAGAATATGGCAAAAACTATTATTCATGAGATTGCTGATAACAAACTAGATATAGTTTTATAGCAATCATGTACAAAAAAAGTCTAATCATGTATTAGACTTTTATACACTAGCTTATGATGACTCTGATTTATCTTTTTGTGATAACTTATCTAGCATATCTATAAATAGCAAGAGTTTATCTGATAATACTGCATTTCTTAAATAAGCATATTGGACATAAAATGATACTTTATCTTCACTGACCAGAGGAATTTTTACTAACCCTTTCATATCTTGAAAAGGTATAAAATCAGTCATGAGTGTGATTCCTACATTAGATTTGACCATCTGTCCAATTGTATGAGCATCAGAAAATCGAAATAAGATACGCGCTTTTTTTCTATATTTGTCACTTAAATTTTGAAAAGCTTTTGTATGCACAAAGTCATTTTCCAGTAATACAAACGGATAATCAAGTGCTTCTTCAAAAGAGATCTCTTTTTTATGTGATAAGGGATTATCTTGTGATACAAAAATATAAAAATCACGTTGATATAATCGCTTTACTTTTAAATTAGGATGTACTAAAGGCGTCACACTGCCGATTAAACTAAATTCTAGTTGACCCGATAATAATTTAAGTAATAATGCCTTTGATCCTCCCGATACGAGATCAAAACTGGAAATTAACTCTACTGCACCTTCTCCCGTCAACAATCTAGGTAAGAGTCTTGCCCGAATCATTGGTGGAAATCCAACATATACTTGATCTTGTCTGGCATGTTCTATCGCCCGTTGTAGGACTGTGAATTCATATAATATATGTCTCACATACGTTTTTAATATTTCTCCTTCGTTTGTCAGAACGACAAATCGATGAGACGGATCTTTTTTGATTAAATCACAATCATAATATGCTTCAAGTCGTTTCATGGCATGACTAATCGTGGGTTGGCTCACACCAAATTGATGTGCAACTTGTGTAAATGACAATAACTCTCCTAATGCATGAAAAAACTCAAAATCTCTTAAATTCATATACGCCACTTCCTTTTCAATCATTTTAGCATATTCATCAACTGATTTGTTATTCTTAAAAGTTATCGTAACTGACAAAATTGACTATAAGTACTTATAAGGTATAGACTATTGAGTGTAAGGAAATCAAAACATATTATATTAATTGGAGGATGTACAAATGCGTGCACATGAAGTCTTAAACAACCCTTTTTTAAATAAAGGTACTGCTTTTACAGAAAGCGAACGACAAGAACTTGGTTTGATCGGTCTATTACCCCCTCACATTCAAACAATAGAAGAGCAAGCTGAACAAACTTATCAACATTATCTAACGAAATCATCAGATTTGGAAAAACGTCATTTCTTGATGGAAATTTTTAATACGAACCGTACGTTGTTCTATTATTTATTTAACCAACATATCGTAGAGTTCAACCCAATCGTCTACGATCCAACGATCGCAGATACAATCGAAAATTATAGCCGTCTCTTTGTTGATACACAATATGCAGCCTACTTAGATATTAACCATCCTGAAAATATAGAAGCAACACTAAAAAATGCTGCTGGTGATCGTGATATTCGCTTAATTGTTGTCACTGATGCTGAAGGTATTCTAGGTATTGGAGACTGGGGAACACAAGGTGTGGATATCTCTGTCGGAAAATTAATGATCTATACAGCTGCTGCAGGAATAGATCCTAACTGTGTGTTACCTGTTGTGATTGATGCAGGAACAAACAGAGCAGAGCTTTTAGAAGATGCATTGTACTTAGGTAACCATCAAAAACGTGTTTATGGTGATAGCTACTATGCCTTTGTCGACAACTTCGTCAACACTGCTGAGGATATGTTCCCTAAATTATACTTACATTGGGAAGACTTCGGTCGTTCAAACGCTGCAACTATCTTAGATAAATACAAAACAGTTATCCCAACATTTAACGATGATATTCAGGGAACTGGTATCGTTGTACTTGGTGGTATTTTTGGTTCACTCGATATCACTGGTGGCAAATTAACTGATCAAATCTATCTTTGCTACGGTGGGGGATCTGCTGGTGCAGGTATTTCCAATCGTGTACATGCAGAAATGGTAAGTGAAGGTTTATCTGAAGAAGAAGCTTACAAACGCTTCTTTATGGTCGATAAACAAGGTCTCTTATTTGATGATATGGATGATCTAACACCTGCTCAAAAACCATTTGCGAAAAAACGTGCTGACTTTGCTAACGCAGGAGACATGACAAATCTGCTTGATATCATCAAAACAGTTAAGCCGACTATTTTAGTTGGGACTTCTACTCATGCAGGTGCATTTACTAAAGAAGTCGTTGAAGCAATGTGTAACAATACAGAACGTCCAGTTATCTTCCCTATTTCAAATCCAACTAAAAAACTAGAAGCAACAGCCCAACAAGTCATCGAGTGGTCAAACGGTAAAGCTTTTGTCGCAACTGGTGTCCCTTCAGGTACTATTACCTATAAAGGGGTTGATTACCAAATCGGTCAAGCTAATAATGCCCTCATCTACCCAGGATTAGGTCTTGGGATGTTAGCATCAGAAGCCTCACTACTTACTGACGAAATGATTGGTGCAGCAGCACATTCACTCAGTGGTATGGTTGATTTATCACAACCAGGTGCACCAGTATTACCACCGTTCCAATATGTTGCTGACGTTTCTATCAAAGTTGCTGAGGCAGTCGCTAAAACTGCGCAAGCACAAGGTCTAGCCAAAGCAAAAGAAACTGATATGGCTAAAGCAGTTAGAGCGCTAAAATGGTATCCAGAATATTAAGAGGCGTAATCACACATGAAAAAATTAACTAGTATCAAAATTTCTGGCATTAGCCTACCGCTTTATGCGTTTGTCATGATTACGCTAATCATTGTCACAGCATTAGGTAAATTACCACTGAATATGGTTGGGATTACACTGTTATTAGTTGCACTAGGACATCTATTATATTATATAGGTGAAAAATTACCCATCATGAACTCCTACCTTGGTGGTGGCTCTGTTTTTACCTTAATTGGTGCAACTTTACTGGCTACGTTTCATATCGTGCCTACTCATGTCATCAGTGCTGTTGGCAAATTTATGGGCGGCCAATTTGGTTTCCTAGATTTCTATATCGCCGCACTCATCTGTGGCTCTATCTTAGGGATGAATCGTAATCTGTTAATCAAAGCATCTACTAAGTTCATCCCCGTTGCCTTGGTAACGATGGTTGTCGGATTCTTTGCAGTTGGTGGTATGGGGATGCTTCTTGGCAAAGGGTTTGCTCACTCTGTTATGTATGTCTCAATGCCAATGATGGCAGGAGGGATGGGAGCAGGGATTACACCGCTTTCTCAAATATATGCACACGCCCTAGCTCATGGTGACCAATCCGTCATCTTTTCTCAATTAGCACCAGCCGTTACTTTTGGTAATATTATCGCCATCATTGGCGCTTTATCAATTTCCAAATTATTTGCCAAAACAAAATATAATGGACACGGTACCTTGATCTCCGCTACAAAAGAAGAGCTTGAAAAACCAAAAATCATTCTTGACGCACAACGAATTGGTGTTGGTATGCTATTTGCTTTCTCTTTATTAATGGTCGGCACAATTCTAAATAACTTTTTCCCAAAAATCCATGAATATGCTTTTATGATTATTATTGTTTTCATCATCAAAGCAACAAATACTGTACCAAAAAAATTAGAAGAATCCGTTGGCATGTTTAATCAAGTCATTATGACGAATTTAACACATGCTGTGCTAGCTGGGATTGGTCTAGCGTTAATAGACCTCAAAACGCTTGCTTCTGCTTTTTCTTGGCAATTTGTCGTACTCTGTTTAACAAGTGTCATTGCTATGGGCTTAACTAGTTGGTTCCTAGGTCTAGCACTCGGTATGTATCCTGTAGAAACTGCTATCGGTGCTGGTATGATCAACAACTCAATGGGTGGTACAGGTAATATTGCTGTGCTATCAGCTGCTAATCGTATGGAAATGATTGCTTTTGCACAGATGGCTAACCGCTTATGTGGTGCAATTGTCTTGATTATGGGTGGTATACTTATAAGATTTTTCTATCATTAAAAAACCATATGAATGAATGAATGATAACTTATGATGAATAGCTCTAAAAAAATACTATCTCTCTTAAAAAGGAGATAGTATTTTTTTATGGCATACATGATACCCATATAGTCCCTATATAAAAACCTAGTGTGTATCGCATGGCAGCTCATACACATCTAGGTTTTTATACTTTACAACAGGTGAGTCAGCATTAATCAATACCGATCTCAGCACGAACAACGTCTACGATGGTATCAACATAGTCATTGACTTCTGCATCCGTTGGCGCTTCGGCCATAACACGTAACAAGGGTTCCGTACCACTAGGACGAACTAATATGCGACCATTACCTGACATTTTATCTTCCATTTTAGTAATAACTTCAGCAATTTTAGGTACGTCCATCGCTTTATGCTTCATGCTATTTTCTACACGAACATTGACTAATTTTTGAGGATAGATTGTCACTTCACTTGCTAATTTTGATAATTTTTTACCAGTTTCACGCATGACTTTAGCCAGTAAAATAGCTGAGGCTTGACCGTCTCCAGTCGTATTATTATCAAGATATACGATATGTCCGGATTGTTCTCCACCAAAATTATAGCCGTTTTGCTTCATTTCTTCTACAACATAGCGATCACCAACACTTGTAATCACACACTCAATATCAGCTGCTGCAAGTGCTTTAAGAAATCCTAAGTTTGACATCACAGTCGTCACAACCGTATTATTTGTTAACTTACCTTGTTCTTTTAAATATTTAGCGATGATAAACATAATTTTATCACCATCCACAATTGCGCCTGTTTCATCTACTGCAATCAACCGATCGCCGTCACCATCAAAGGCAAGTCCTAAATCAGCACGCATATCCACGACTTCTTTTGCTAGATTTTCAGGATGTGTTGAGCCTACACCTAAGTTAATATTTAAGCCATTTGGAGACTCGCCAATTACATGAATATCTGCTAGCAAGTCTGTAAAAACTGTCCTTGCACTTGTATATGTTGCACCGTTAGCTGTGTCTAAAACGATTTTAAGACCTTCAAACTTGCCTTCAGCAGTATGTTTTAAAAACTCATCATATTTTCTAACCGCTTCACCATAATCATGTAACACACCTAATCCTTGGGCAGATGGACGAGGTAAGTTATCTGTTTCAGCATCCAACAACTCTTCAATTTCAAGCTCCTGACTGTCTGCTAGTTTAAAACCATCTCCACCAAAAAACTTAATCCCGTTATCCAAAGCAGGATTATGACTGGCAGAAATCATAACACCAGCCGAAACCATATCTTTTTTTACAAGATAAGCAACACCAGGTGTCGCAATCACACCCAAATCAAATACTTCAATACCAACACTTAATAACCCTGAAATTAAAGCACTACCTAACATTTGACCAGAAATACGTGTGTCCCTTGCTACATATACCCTTGGTGTATCTACTTCGTGTTGTGATAGCACATAACCACCAAATCGCCCTAGTTTAAAGGCTAACTCAGGTGTCAATTCAACGTTTGCTTCTCCACGTACACCATCGGTCCCAAAATATTTTCCCATTATTATCTCTTTTCAAAATTTTTATTACCATTTGTATACTTCATTAATCCATCATGTGGGCTACATCAAAAGTATTCTAACTTATTTATTATAACTTATTTTTTGACAGGTGTCACGACTACCTGCATTTCATCTGGTGTAATGGTCACACCATCTGCAGAAAGTGGCACTGTAATCGTCGTTTCTTTTGTAATACTGGTTACATCTATATTAGCTGTAATATTGGAAATATTATCAATATATTTTTGCTCACCAGAAATATTAACTGTTGATTTGGCTAACTTAAAAGTATAATCCTTCATGTCACTTGATTTTTTACCTGTAATTTTCCCTACTACTGGAACATCTTTGTTAGGCAAGTCAACATCGACTGACATTTTTACTGAGGTAGGAGAGATCTTAGCTGGTAATACTTTTCCTGTTTTATCAACAGCTCTAAGATATACTTTACCCGAAAAATCATTATCAAGAATCACATCACTTGGCAGATAAGCCTCTACTCGGTCAATTTGCGTGATGATAGAAGCACCCGAAGTTACTTGAACTTCTTTTTTATCAGTTGCCATCCCTTTTAGTTTATAACCTTCTGGTAATAATTTTTCAGATACAACAGGTGTAACATTAAACGTTTTAGTTGCCTTTTTTTCTACCGTAACCGAGATACTCCCCGGATCTACTTGCGCATTAACACCTGAAGCTAATTGCACAATTCTAATCGGTACCTCAACAGTCCCTTCTTTAACTTTTGTCAAATCTGCCACTAAATGAAAACTGCGTGTATCATCAGACTTTTCAGCAGTTAAGCGTACCAGATTGTATGAGGTTAGATACACATTTGCAGTCCCATCAAATCCTGATACAAAATAGCGACTATTATCATATTTTAAATCTATTGGCATATCGTAAATCGTAGTTGAATGCATTTCTGAACTATTATCTCGCCCATTAGCATTCTTCAACAACACGGCATTGGCGTTAAAAAATAAGATAAAAGCAAAGAAAAGACTAATCAACATATAGAAAATTTTGGAGATGATCACATCTTTATTTTTCACTTGTATCACCTCTCTTTGCAAGTAATTTTTCTAATAGTGTCTGATTTTTAGGAGATTTTTTATTATCTTCTAAATGTTTAATCAGAAAATCATGAAACTTACTTTTGCTCATATCTGAATAGAAATTACCATTTTCTGTAATCGAAATACCACCTGTTTCTTCAGAAACAATCAAAGTGATGGCATCAGAGACTTCCGATACCCCGATAGCAGCCCTATGACGCGTACCAAATTCTTTTGAAATCTTACCATCCTCGGTAAGGGGAAGATAAGCAGATGTCGCAGCAATTTTATCACCTTGAATAATCACTGCACCGTCATGTAGCGGCGTATTTGGAATAAAGATGTTAATTAACAGTTCAGCCGTAATATCCGCATCAAGTTTGATACCAGTAGAAACAAATTCTTCCAGTGTTTGCGACTGTTCAATGACAATCAAAGCACCTATCTTACGTTCACTCATGTAATTACATGCTTTTTCATAAGCTTTAATATAACTTGTTCTTTTTATATTTCGTTCTGCAATACCAAAATTAAGTGATTTTGTAGTCCGACCTAATGTTTCCAGTCCCCGACGAATTTCAGGTTGAAAAATAATCACTGCAGAAATGACCCCATAGGTGATGACTTGATTAAGCAACCACTCAAAAGTGCCTAACCCTAGCCATCCACTGACAAATTTAAGCATGATAAAAAGAATCACACCACGCACTAATGTCATCATTTTTGTCCCTTGCACACTGCGCAAGGCTTTATAAATCAAGAAAGTAATTAAACAAATATCTACGATAGCGATGAATAATCGCCAAGGTGTCATATTTAATTGAATTATTTCCTGCCAATATTGTGTATTAAAAATTTGATTGAAATCATTCATATTTTTATTTTACCATTTTTGACCTATTTTATCAGGACAAAATGATGCTTGACTTAAAATGAGATGTCTCATTCTTTAATCTTGTAGCAATTCGACCATCAGATAGTTTAGCATTTGTTTCTAACATCTATAACAGATAAAAAGTATCAATCAAAAAGATCAATACTTTTCACATGATTATTTACTTGCCCGTCTTGCTGCTCGCTCAGCACGTCTTGCTGCCCGTCTTGCTTGGGCTTCTGGATCTTCAACACGTTTAGGACGTTCTGTTTTTACTACTGCTGTTGCTGCAACATCCTCGCCCTTAGCCTTGGCTTCTTTTGCCAAAAATTTGTCTAAGTCACCAGAGACTCTTGCGTAACGTATAAATTTACGACGTGCATCCGCTGTTGTTTTATCAAATAATGCTTGTGCAGCATCAGGTTTAACACGTTTCAAACTAGCAAATCTGACTTGTTGTGTCATAAACTCTGTCATTTTATCAAAATCTGGTTTTTTGAAATCTAATATCAATGGATTTTTGCCCAACTCTTCCAAGTTTGGATTATACCGGTAGAGTTGCCAGTATCCACACGCAACTGCTTCTTTGGCCTCACGAAGTGTTTCTGACATGCCACCTTTTAACCCATGAGAGATACAAGGTGTATAAGCGATAATGATTGATGGCCCTTCATGACGTTCAGCTTCCTCAAATGCTTTTATAGTCTGCATTTTGTTTGCACCAGAAGCAATCTGGGCGACATACACATTACCATAAGTCATAGCCATGAATCCTAGATCTTTCTTAGCAGCTGCTTTTCCTGCTGCTGAGAATTTCTCAATCGCTGATCGAGGTGTCCCTTTGGATACTTGACCACCAGTATTAGCATAAACTTCATTGTCCATGACCAACATATTCACATCAGCACCACTTGCAATGACATGATCGATACCGCCAAATCCGATATCATAAGCCCAACCGTCTCCACCAATCATCCAATGTGTCGGTTTAACCAATTGATCTTGTCTTGTACGAATGCTATCAAATTCAGGCCCCAACTCTTGTAAGGCACTTTTAAGCTTTTCAGCACGTTGTCTTGTCCCATCAGAGACATCTTTATGTGCGATCCAATCTTCAATCAACGCTTTTATCTCATCAGATACAGTACCTTCGGTGATTAGATGAGCTAAATCCTTTGCCAGTTTGCTGCGACGTGCTTGTGAGGCTGTCCACATCCCATAACCAAACTCAGCATTATCTTCTAAAAGTGAGTTTGACCAAGCTGGTCCTTGCCCTGCATCATTTGTCGTGTAGGGACTAACAGGTGCTGCACCTCCCCAAATAGAAGAACACCCTGTCGCATTCGCAATCATCATCCGATCACCAAACATTTGTGTCAGTAACTTAACATAAGGTGTTTCACCACAACCAGCACAGGCACCTGAAAATTCAAGGAGTGGTGTGTTAAATTGAGACCCAATGACAGAGGTTGCTTTGGCAGGATTTGCCTTAGTCTTCAATGTCATAGAGAAAGCCCAATTTGCTGCTTCAGCTCTCACTTCTTCATAAGGTTTCATCTCTAGCGCCTTACCTTTTGCAGGACAGGCTTCAACACACAACCCACATCCTGTACAGTCTTCAACAGAGACTTGGATGCGATACATGAGCCCATCGGCACCTCTAAAATCTTTGACAAGATAGCCTTCTGGCGCCTCATTCATCTCATCTTCATCTAATAAGAATGGTCGTATCGCTGCATGAGGACATACAAAACTACACTCATTACACATAGTACATTTATCAACATCCCAAACTGGGACTTCAAGCGCGACACCTCTTTTTTCATACGCTGTTGTGCCTAACGGCATCCGACCATCAGCCATGTCATTTTCCATCAGTTTACCGACAGATAATTGATCGCCTTCTTGTGCATTCACATGATTAACGATCTCAAATACATATTTATGTGTTGCATTGCCTGCTACTTGAACAGCTTGAGGATCTTTAGCATTGACCCACTCTTTAGGCACCACTACCTTATGAAGGCCATCAACTGCTAAGTCCATCGCTTGCCAGTTCTGTTCGACAATTTTCATTGACTTACGTGCATAACTATCATGTGCATCTTGTTTGAGGACATCAAATACTTGCTCAAATGGCATAATATTTGATAGCTTAAAGAAGGCCACCTGCATAGCAGTATTAATTCGACGACCCAGCCCTGCTTTATTTGCGATATCTACTGCATTCATCGTATAAAAGGCAATATCATTTTCAGCAATAAATCGTTTGACACGACTCGGTAGATGATGCGCTAACTGCTCGTCAGTCCATACTGTATTCATTAGGAATGTCCCACCTTTTTTAAGTCCTTTTAAAACATCATACTGGTGCACATAACTCGCCGTAGACAAGCTAATAAAATCAGCTTTTTGAATCATATAAGTAGATCTAATCGGTGTATCACCAAAGCGTAAGTGGCTGACAGTCAAACCGCCTGATTTTTTAGAGTCATAAGCAAACGCACCTTGTACGTATTTTTGCGTATGATCGCCAATAATCTTAATCGCTGATTTATTCGCACCAACTGTCCCATCAGACCCAAATCCCCAAAATTTCGCTTGAAAAGTTGATTGAGGCGTTAAATCAAGTGGCAACCCTGCATCTAATGATAGATGTGTCACATCATCTGTGATGCCAATGGTAAACTGATGTTTTGGTGTTGGCTTTAACAATTCATCAAAAACTGCCACAATCTGATTTGGCGTTGTATCTTTAGCACCAATACCATAACGTCCACCGATTACTGTTAACTCAGATGCTTGATTAAACAGTACCGACTTAACATCTAGATAAAGTGGTTCCCCATCAGCACCAGGTTCTTTAGTCCGATCTAACACAGCAATTTTACGTGCTGTTTTTGGTAGTTTTTCAAGAAAGTTCTGACTAGGAAAAGGCCGATACAAATGAATATTTAGAAAACCGACTTTGCGGCCTTGCGCATTTAAATGGTCAACAGTTTGAATAATCGTCTCCCCAACTGAGCCAATAGAGACAATCACTTCAGTTGCATCTGCTGCACCATAATAGTTGACGAGATCATAATCTGTACCACGTAGCTGATTAATTTTCCCCATGTACTGTTGCACGATTTCTGGGACTTTAGCGTAATATTGGTTGGTTGTTTCACGTTGTTGAAAATGAATATCTGCATTTTGGTTCGTCCCTGAAATCGTTGGGTGATCAGGATTCATCGCTCTGTCACGAAATTCCTGAAGTTTGTCTTGATCGATCATATCAGCTAGATCATCATAACCTAAAACCTCTATCTTTTGAAGCTCATGAGATGTTCTAAACCCATCAAAAAAGTTCATAAAGGGAACTGACGATGCAATCGTAGCAAGATGCGCTACAGCAGATAAATCCATTACTTCTTGTACAGATGACTCCGCTAACATAACATAGCCAGTTGCTCTAGCACTCATGACGTCTGATTGGTCACCAAAAATATTTAGCGCATTAGTTGATACTGCACGTGCTGCAACATGAATGACGCTTGGTAATAATTCTCCTGCGATTTTATACATGTTTGGCAACATCAATAAAAGGCCTTGAGAAGCCGTGTAAGTCGTAGCTAAAGCACCTGCCTTGAGTGCACCGTGAATAGCACCTGCAGCACCTGCTTCAGATTGCATTTCAGAAATCGAAACGGTATCTCCCCAGATGTTTTTTCGCCCACTTGCCTGCCACTCGTCCGTATATTCAGCCATAGGGCTTGATGGTGTGATAGGATAAATAGATGCAACTTCCGTGAACGCATAAGCGACGTGTGCTGCTGCCATATTCCCATCCATTGTTTTACGCATGTTTACCTCTTTCTTTAACTCTTTTTTTTAATACATCATAGAGGTTCAAGCCTCAATTTTTGATTGCTAACACTTATCATATATGCTGAAAATGACTAAATCATCTTCATGGCTAAGACAAGCTTTTCACACAACCATACTATCTTGATAAAATAATATAGCTTCATTTTACCACTTTTAAGCACTTTTTAGAGAAAAAATCAACAATTTTATCTCGGAAATTTTAGTTATACCCTAAATTTGACTAAAATAAGCCAAAAATGAGTCAATCATTATAGACATATGATGTCAAAACGTCATGTCTTCTACTCAACCAATTCACTCACTAAAAAAAGGATACAAGAAAAAGTCAGAAAGGTATAATCCTTTCTGACTTTTTCTAAGCTTAACTATTAGCTTATTGACTTATGTCAATTTTTCTTTCAAATATTTACCCGTATAAGAAGTTGATACTGCTGCAACCTCCTCAGGCGTACCAGTGGCTAAGATCGTACCACCTCCAATACCACCCTCGGGACCTAGGTCAATGATATGATCAGCTGTCTTAATGACATCTAGATTATGCTCTATCACGACTATCGTATTCCCTTGATCAACTAAACGGTTTAGCACCCCTAATAAAGTAGCGATATCCTCTGTATGTAAGCCAGTCGTTGGCTCATCCAAGATATAAAATGATTTACCAGTAGAGCGTTTTTGTAATTCACTGGCTAACTTCATCCGCTGTGCTTCTCCACCTGAGAGTGTGGTTGCAGGTTGACCTAATGTCACATATCCTAGCCCAACATCAACGATTGTTTGTAGTTTTCGCTCAATCTTAGGGATATGTTTGAAGAAGGAAACCGCATCTGACACGCGCATCTCTAACACTTCAGAGATATTTTTCTCCTTATAGTGAACTTCCAAAGTCTCCGAATTATAGCGTCTACCACGACAGATGTCACATGGCACATAAACATCTGGTAAAAAGTGCATCTCAATTTTGATGATACCATCACCAGAACAGGCTTCGCACCGACCACCTTTTACATTAAACGAGAATCTACCTTTTTTATAGCCACGAATTTTCGCCTCATTAGTGTTAGCAAATAAATCACGAATATCATCAAATACTGATGTATAAGTTGCTGGATTTGATCTAGGTGTTCGACCAATAGGGCTTTGATCAATATCAATCAATCGTTCAATCTTATCATAACCAGAAATCGTCTTATATTTACCAGGTTTATCACTATTACGATTCAGTTTTTGAGCGAGTGCTTTTTTCAAAATTGCATTAACTAAGGTTGATTTACCAGAACCAGACACACCTGTGACAGCTGTCATGACACCCAAAGGAAAGGCAACAGTCAAGTCTTGGAGATTATTTTCGGATGCGCCTGTTATCGTCACAGCTTTTGAATCATCTATAGCTCTACGATGACTTGGCACCTCGATTTTCTTCTTACCAGACAGATATTGTCCTGTAATGGATTTTTTATTTTTTGCGACTTGTTTTGGTGTACCGGCTGCAATAATTTCACCACCCAGATCCCCTGCACCAGGACCTATATCAATCAAATAATCCGCCGCCATCATCGTGTCTTCATCATGTTCGACAACAATTAAGGTATTGCCTAAATCACGCATTTTTTTCAAAGACTCGATTAACCGATCGTTATCTCTCTGATGTAACCCGATAGACGGTTCATCCAGAATATAGAGCACACCTGATAAGTTGGATCCTATCTGTGTAGCCAAACGTATACGCTGACTTTCACCACCTGAGAGCGTCCCAGAATTACGTGATAAGCTCAAATAATCTAGGCCTACATTTTTTAAGAAACTCAAGCGATCACCAACCTCTTTGATGATAGGGCGTGCAATCACTTCTTCATTTTCTGTCAAACTAAGTTTTTGGATAATTGCTAGATGATCACCGATAGGTAATGCTGATAATTCAGCAATATCATAGCCAGTTTCACCATTCATTTTTACTGATAATGCTTGTTCGTTCAAACGTTTACCATGACAAGTTTGACAAGGTAGTTCATTCATATACGCTCGCATTTGCGTTTTTGTACTATCAGATCCTGTCTCATATCTGCGGAAGATATTAGGGATTACCCCAACAAATGCCATATCTACATCTCTTAACCCAAAATCACCTTCATGATGAAAATGAAAAAGTCGTTCTCCGGAACCAAAAAAGATTAACGTTTTCTCTGCTTCAGTTAAGTTATCAAAAGGTGTATCTAAATCAACACCAAATGTCGTCATTGCCTGCTCTAAAATAGCAGGATAATAAGTAGACGTTCCAGAATACCAAGGGACTACTGCCCCTTCACGAATCGTTTTACGACCATCAGGTACCACTAAATCTAAGTCTACTTCAAGACGCATCCCAAGACCATCACAGTCTGCACAAGCACCTTGTGGTGCATTAAATGAAAATAAACGCGGTTCAAGCTCAGGCACTGAAAACCCACAAATCGGACAAGCATAATACTCACTAAAAAGTAATTCATGATCATCCATTGTATCGATCTTAACATAGCCATCACCTTGACGTAAGGCAGCTTCGACGGAGTCAAACAAACGTCCTCGAATCCCATCCTTAAGCACGATTCGGTCAATTACTACATCGATATCATGCTTCTTATTTTTTTCCAGTTCTGGTACTTCGGCTACATCTAACACCTCACCATCTACGCGAACACGAACATAACCATCCTTTTGAATTTTTTCGATGATTTTTTTATGCTGTCCTTTTTTAGCACGAACTACGGGTGCTAATATCTGCAGACGTTGTTTTTCAGGTAACGTGAATACACTATCTACGATTTCCTCTACAGATTGTGCTGTGATTTTTCCGTGTCCATTAATACAATACGGTATACCGACTCTAGCATAAAGAAGTCGTAAATAATCATGAATCTCCGTTACTGTCCCCACTGTTGAGCGTGGATTTTTAGAGGTCGTCTTTTGATCAATTGAGATGGCAGGAGACAAACCGTCAATGCTATCCACATCCGGCTTATCCATATTCCCTAAAAACTGTCTAGCATAAGCAGATAAACTCTCAACATACCGTCTTTGACCTTCTGCATAGAGTGTATCAAATGCTAAAGAAGACTTACCTGAACCTGACAGACCAGTCATGACAACTAATTTATCTCTAGGAATGGTCACATCTATATTTTTTAAATTATGGGCACGAGCACCCTTAATGACAATGTTTTCTTGTACCACTATTCCCTCTTCTCAATTTCTTTTAGTTAAGTAAACAACCTGTTAAAACTTTATTTCATTATACCATTTATCAGCTTAATTATGGCTGATTTGACTTCTCGACGCATGTATCACTCTAGCATATCAAGTTAACATATCGGTTAATACACTAACCAATTTATCAATTTCAAATAAGCTTAATCGTGCAATATTAAGTCTAATCGCAGGACGTTTTTCACCAAAAATAAAACTAGGTAAACTTAAAATACCAGAATCAAGTAAGTGTGTGATTTGAAAGGTAAAATTTTGTTTAGGATTAAGGTTTACCCATACGTAAAACCCACCAGTTGGATAGCATGCTAGCTGCTTCTGATCTATTTTGTTCAAAAAATACACCATTCGTTCTTTAATTTCTGCACGCAGTCCTGTCAGTTTCTCTGGAAAATAGGGATCAGATATCGCATCTTTTGCAAGCACCTGAGGAAAAATACTCAAAGTTAAATCTAAATCTTGACGAGCAGCAGCTAATCTCTCAAGCACAGCATGAGGGGCATTAATCCAGCCAATTTTAGTTGTCGATCCTAAAAACTTTGACAAGGAGCCAATATAGATAACATTTTGTGGATCAAGTTGTTTGAGTGGTGGTTCCATGTTCTCATGCTCAAAAGAGAGTAGCCCAAATGCATCATCCTCAATAATCGGAATGTTGTATATCCGACATAACTTGATGATTGCATGACGCCGCCTCAAAGACATTGTGATACCAGTTGGATTTTGAAAAGAAGGATTTAGCATGACAAACTTGATCCGATGTTTCAAAATTTCATCTTCTAACGCATCAACACGCATCCCTTCACTATCCATCGGCACACCAAACAATCTGATACCTGCCGTCTGAAATAAAGATAGGGCGTAGAAAAAAGAAGGTTGACTAATGGCGATAGCATCTCCACTATTTAATAAGGTTTGTACAATCAAAAAAATAGCTTGATGACCGCCAGAGGTGATCATCATCTGCTCAACTGACAAAGATAGTTGATAATCTTTATGAATCATATCAGAAATGGCTTGTCGTAACGGAAAATAACCAAACTCATCTTGATTTTTATCTTCTTCTATAAAATCACGCCAATTCGTTTTTGGCAAGTCAAATGCAGGGACTAAATCCATCGGTAATTCGCCTGAATAAGCATCAATTACTGTGTTTTCTCTTAACTTTTGTTGGATTTGACTCATAAATTTTTGTTGGGGGTCGGGTTGATGCGACTGAATTAACTGATGCCAACTGACAACGGGATCAGCTAACATCCCCCATTTGTCATCACTAATGATCGTACCACTGCCTTGTTTTCTATTCACCACTCCCTTAGCTTCAAGTTCTGTCATCACACGGACAATGGTGGATCGGTTGACCCCTATCAACTCAGCAAGTTTTCTTTCTGACGGCAGTTTTTCTCCAGGTAGTAGCTGACCAGTCTGAATTTGTTGCATGATATATCTCATAATACTCAAATAAATCGGGACTTTATTCTCCTTGACAATTTTCCAGTCCATAGTCAAGCTTCCTTTTCTAAATTGGATGGTAAAAATACAATCCAATTGGGTGTTTTATTTACTATACCAAATGCTAGAATAGATTACAAGCCTAATACAACTAGACATAAAACATCGGCAACTGGTCAATCCATTTAGGGATACCAGTTGGAATACACCCATTTAGAAAGGGATTAAGCTAACATGAAAAAAACACTAACAATCGCTGGAAGTGATACAACAGGCGGTGCTGGATTGCAAGCTGATTTAAAAACATTTCAAGAATACGGTACGTTTGGTATGACTGCTATCACTTCCATCGTTACGATGGATATTAACAATAATTGGTCGCACGATATCGATACAATCGAACCTGACTTGGTTAAAAAGCAACTCAACACGATCTTTTCAGCAGGTAATCCTAGTGCACTTAAAACAGGAATGCTAGGAGATATCAGGACAATCACGGTTGTAAAAGAAGCTTTAACACAACATCAGCCAAAAAATATCGTGATTGATCCCGTACTTGCTTGTAAAGGAACTGCTGGTATCCTACTTTCGGAAAATGCCGAAACCATCCAATCACAACTCTTACCTCTAGCAGATATCACAACACCTAATCTGATAGAAGCGGGTATTCTATCTGGACTGGGTGAGTTAAAAACAATGAGCGATATCGAAAAAGCTGCCATCATCATACATGGGTTCGGTGCCAAACATGTGGTCATTAAAGGTGGTAGACGATTTGATGATCAAGAAGCGATAGATGTTTTTTATGATGGACAGACCTTCCAATATCTCAAAAGTCCAATCATCCATACCAATAACAACCACGGTGCTGGCTGCACATTCGCTGCCGCTATCACAGCGGGTCTTGCCAATGGCTTAGATACATTTGCAGCGGTACAAACTGCAAAAACATTCGTTCACCAAGCCATTCAATCTGGAGAAACTTTCAATGCTTATCTTGGTCACATCTGGCATGGTGCTTATCGCGATAATGGTAATCACTTAATCTAAAGAAGGAAGTAAACGATATGAACCCTACTCACTCAACAACAATCGCACATCCGCTTACTATCACACAAAATAAAACAAAAAAAGTTATTTTAGCAGCACTTTTTGCAGCACTAGCCTATATTGCTATCCAATCCTTACATGTTAGCATTTTTGCACCTATAGGCGCCCCTTTTTTCCATGTTGGTAATACTGTCGTTGCATTAGCTGCGTTATATTTAGGTATTGGTTATGGCACTTTTTCTGGCGCAGTAGGCCTTGCACTTTTTGATATCATGAATGGATATGCTGTAGAAATGCCTCCTGTTTTCATTGGTAATGTATTGGTTGCGCTAACCATCCAACTAGTCTATAAATATCTGTACCCTCGTTTTTCAGATCGTATTTGGTTAGTGACACTTGCGGTCTCATCTGGAGTAGTGGTCAAGCTAATCACTGATTTTATCAATGCCTTGATTCGGGCAATAGTAACTGGTGTCTCTTTCAAACCTGCTGTACTACTAGCCTACACATCACTTCCTGCGACAGCAATTAATGGTATCGGAACGATTATCTTAGTCACTATATTATACCAGCCTATTAAAGTTATTTTACTTAAGTTTATCAAGTAACACATCGTTATGCTACATCCTAACTTAATCAAAAAAAAACGTCGATTGACGTTTTTTTACTTACCAAGATAAGCTACGATTTCAACTTCTACCAAAACATCTTTAGGCAGACGTGCTACTTCTACAGCAGAACGTGCTGGAACTATTTCCCCAAATGCTTTAGCATACGCAGAGTTAAAAGGGACAAAGTTTTCCATATCGCTTAAAAAACAAGTTGTTTTCACAACATGGTCAACATCCGTTTTTGCAGCATCAAGTAGTGCTTTAATGTTTTTAAGGACTTGCTCTGTTTGCTCTGTGATCGTACTACCAACGATTTCCCCTGTTTCAGGATCCAATGGAATTTGGCCAGAGGCAAATAAAAAGTCTCCTGCTATTTTACCTTGAACATATGGGCCGATAGCAGCAGGTGCTTTATCAGTTGAAATTATGTCAATTGTCATCTCTATACTCCTTTTAATTTTGTTTTCATCATATCACAAAATTGTATCATAGGCAATATTCATGCCTAATTTCTTAATCAAGATTGACGTTGCTACAAGCCTTGCCTTAGTTGCCTATCAAACTCATAAAGCTCGACTCTGTCTGACCATATGACACGCGAACACGATGAAGTGCAAATAACCCATCAGCACGACTCGCAAGACCAGGCTGAGTTGTTAACCCTAGCTGATAACCTGCTTTTGTCGCAATGTCACCTGTTTGATCATTATAACGACCAGAAGGATAGCAAATCACAGACGTATTTTGATGCAAAAGTTGATCTAAATATGTCTTAGACTCGGTTAATTGTCTACTTGCCTCATTTGGCGTTGCGTATTGTAAATCAATATGACTAACCGTATGGCTCTCAAGAGAGATGAGTGGATTTTTTTTCATCTCTAATAACGACTCTTGTGTCATCTTATCTTCATTACCCACCATACCAGTGATGATGAAGAAACTACCTTTCATACCAAGTTCGCTCAAGATCGGTGCAGCAGCTTGTTGGGCATTCTTATAGCCATCATCAAACGTAACCCAGACAATTTTATCTGCTGGTTTTTCGTTTGCTGTCAATACCCTTAACGCTTCATCAGGACTTAGCGTATAATACCCAGCCTTTTTCAAGGCCATCATCTCCATCTTAAACTCACTAGCTGGGACAAATAAGGTATTACCACCTACAACGTCCGCAATATGATGATACATAAGAATTGGAAATTTGATGGGTTGGTCTGACTTAACCCATTTTGCTTGATTTTCTTGCTTTTCAGGTATTGTTGATACAGCCGTTGAGATGGACTGACTACCCTTTGTGACGACTTTATTTTCCGCTTGTTTGCTAAGTTTTGTCGGTTGATTGTCGACCTGCTTTACCAACCCAAAAGGGAAATAAAGCAAACATGTCATAACAGAAGCAACTAATAAGGTCACTAATGATATCCCTAATATTTTTTTCATAATCTACACATCATCTTATGGTTTTAGTCTATGTAACAGACGAGGGAAGGGAATTGCTTCTCTGATATGTTCATTACCAGTAATCCAGGTCACAACACGCTCTAGCCCTAAGCCAAATCCTGAGTGAGGGACACTACCATATTTTCTCAAATCTAAATACCAAGCATACTCTGCTTCGGATAAGCCAAATTCAACCAATTTAGTTTTTAAATACTCATAGTCAGTCGCGCGCTCGGATCCACCAATAATTTCACCATATCCTTCTGGGGCTAATAAATCAGCACAGATCACCACATCATCACGTGTTGGGTGTGGTTTCATATAGAATGCTTTGATGGCTTTAGGATAATTGAGAATAAACGTTGGTACTCCAAAATAATTTGAAATCCAAGTCTCATGAGGCGAACCAAAATCATCACCCCATGTGATCTTTTCATAATCATTATCTGCTTGATTTTCTTGTAGTAGTGTAACAGCATCATCATAAGTAATTTTTTTAAACGGTGTTGTCACGTATTTTTCAAGTACTGTAACATCACGATCCAACTCAGATAAAGCATAGGCTTGATTCGTCATGACAGCTTGGATGATATGTTTAACATAAGCTTCTTGGACTTCTAGGGATGCCTCATGCGTTGTAAAAGCCATCTCAGGTTCTATCATCCAAAACTCTGTCAAATGCCTGCGTGTTTTAGATTTTTCAGCTCGAAAAGTAGGTCCAAATGTAAAGACTTTACCAAATGCCATTGCACCAGCTTCTGCATATAGTTGACCAGTTTGTGATAAAAAGGCTGGTTGCCCAAAATAGTCAGTCTCAAAAAGTTCAGTTGTACCTTCTGGGGCTGATCCTGTTAGGATTGGACTATCAATTTTGATAAATCCACGATCATTAAAGAATTCATATGTCGCACGTATGATTTCATTTCTCACTAACATGATGGCATGTTGTTTACGACTACGCAACCATAAGTGACGATTATCCATCAGAAAATCAGTCCCATGTTCTTTTGGTGTAATCGGATAGTCTACAGACACACCGATCACCTCAATATCAGTTACGTCTAACTCATAACCAAATTTACTGCGTTCATCAGCTTTGACAACACCAGTCAGTTTGATAGATGTTTCTTGCGATAGGTGCTTGATTTGATCAAATTTAGCACCCCCTTCTACTTCACCATATTTCTCGATAAAATTAGGCTTAAATGCAACAGCTTGACAGTAAGCTGTTCCATCTCTTAACTGTAGAAAGGCAAGTTTCCCTTTACCTGATTTATTGGCAACCCAAGCACCAATTGTAATTTCTTGATTCACATAATTTTTCACATCAATGATTGATACGAAATTTTCCATTTTTCCATCCCTTTGTTCAACCTAGTTATAGATTGAGTCGTTATTATTTTGTTTAGTCGCTAATGAGTCAGCCAACTACTATCCTTATTCACTTTATTTTGTCATATAGGCTTTGAGTCGTTTCACCGCTTCAAATAAAGTATCAATATCAGTAGCATAGCTTAATCTGACATTCTCATCTGCTCCAAACCCAGCGCCTGTTACAAGTGCAACACCCGTCTCTTCTAAAATATCATCACAAAAAGCAGTGACATCAGAAAAACCTTTCATCTGCATCGCTTTAGACACTTTTGGAAAGAGGTAAAAAGCACCTTGAGGTTTAATTGCTTCAAATCCAGGGATCTCATTAATCAATGGAAAGATTGTATTCAGACGTTCCTCAAATGCTTGACGCATTGTTTCAATCGTCGTTTGATCACCTGTCAAAGCCTCAATTGCAGCATATTGTGAGACAGCTGATGCATTTGATGTTGTTTGGCTGACAATTTTGCTCATCGCTTTTATAATATCAGGATGTCCCACTGCAAACCCGATACGCCAGCCCGTCATCGCATACGTTTTAGATACGCCATTGATAATGATGGTTTGATTTCTAATTGCGTCTGATAGTGTTGAAATAGGTGTAAATTCATTGCCATTATAGACAAGACGACCATAGATATCATCAGCTAAAATCAGCACATCATTGTCTACTGCCCAATTGCCAATCTCCGTTAATTCCTCTGCTGTATAAATCATTCCTGTTGGATTAGATGGCGAATTCAGGACCAAGACACGTGTTTTATCTGTTTTTAGCGTCTTGAGTTGTGAGACAGTTACCTTAAAATCAGACGTTTGTGAACCCACTGCAAATACAGGTACGCCACCAACCATTTTAATTTGATCTGCATAACTAACCCAGTAAGGTGTCGGAATAATGACTTCATCGCCACTATTTAAGACACTAGCAAATAGAGCATAAAGCGCAAATTTGGCTCCAGCTGTCACAACAACTTCATTTGGTGTAATCGCATAGCCATAAAAGTTTTTAAAATAGTCTACAACAGCGTGCTTTAGTTCTGGAAGCCCACTTGCCTGAGTATAAAAACTTGATTTCCCTGCATCAATGGCAGCTTTGGCTGCGTTTGCGATATTTTCAGGTGTTTTAAAATCTGGCTCACCTATTGTTAGCATGAGAATGTCACGCCCCTCGGCTTTTAGTGCTTTAGCACGTGCAGACGCTGCTAATGTAACAGATTCTTCTAATTGATTGACTAGGTTTGATAGCTGCATACTCTAGGTTCTCCCTTATTTGTTTGACTAAATACAAAAATATTGATCTAATAAAAATTATATCAAAAAATGACCAAAAAAACAGTGTTCTTAACGGTATCATGGCCGATTAACGTTGCCAAAAAAACGAACAGATCGACTATGACCTTGTTCGTCTTATTTTCATTTCATAATGCTTGTAATATAGAGACTGATTCAAGTGACACATGATTCATTGACTGGATCAATTTTTTGTCACTTTATCACCTGTTTTAAAATCATATAACATCAAATCTTTTGACACCCAAACGACTTGGCCTTTATATAAAGTTAACCTTGCTGTTTTTGGTGTCAAATCACTATGATTATCTGCCATATTGACCACAATGATGTCTCCACCTTTTTCAGGAATTAAAACACCTAATGTTTCTTTACTCTTATTCAGTCCAATCACACTATAGGTGGTCGTTTGTGTTGTTACCTTATCAAAATAGGTAACGTCAGTCACTGCTGTTTTCTTTTTAGCTAAAGTGATTACTTCAGTCTTTGCTCGCGTATAAGGACTCATCGCTTGTCTAAACATTAATAAAGCACTCAACAAAATCGCCAGTATAATCAACAATGCACCAATCAAAATTTGCGTTGGTTTTGGCATTCTTTTTTTTCTCATCACTTCTCCTACCTATGACAAAAACTTGTAGATTTGACTACTTATTTGGTCAATTTTTGAAAAAATCAGATGATTACCTTTGGATAGTTTCTTAACCATTTGCTTAGCATAAGTTTTACCTGCTAATCGCTTATCCAAAATAACAACCGCTGATTTTTGGTCATCACGCCGATTCACACGACCAAATGCTTGCGCTAACTGTAAGGTAGCTAAGGGGACTGAAAAATCATAGAAAGCATTTTTAAAACGCTTGGCATACTTTCTAATCAAAATGTCATCTGGTACTGAAAATGGTAATCGAGTTATGATTAAAATGAGTTCAGATTGTTTATCAAAATCGACCCCCTCCCAGAACTTTTTACTACCTAGTAAAATAGCATCTGGCTGTTCATCAAATTTCTTTTTCACACGACTAGCATCACCTGGATTTTCAGCTTTTAAAACAGCTATATCTGCCATCTCCAATGCTTGAGCAGTTAAAGATAAACTTTCATGACTTGTAAATAGCACAACAATTGGTTTACCAATTTTTTTAAACCTTTGTATCTCTTGCGACAAGTATTCAGCATACGCTTGTGCTGATATAGTCGTCAAATCAGGACTATCACTTGCCACAAAAATTTTCTGATTAGCTTGTTTCTCTGCAGGTATGACATCGAATGTATAATCAGTAAACCCTAACAATTCTGGAAATACCGCTCGTTTTTTAGACATCACTAAGGTCGCACCGATTAAAAAGGTCTTAGTCTCTTTTGGTATCATGGCAGCAAAGTTTAAAAAATCTTTTGGACTTGACTTTAAAACATGATTTTGTACCCAGACAAAATCATCTTGATTTGCTAGCACATTATTGATAGCTGACAGTCCTAGTTCCTTTGCATCAATTCGAATTTTTTCGATATCTAGTTGTCGTCGTGATAACTGATAAGTCAAACTCTCTACCAAACGTTTTTGTAAATGAGAGGTATGCGTCTCCACTTTAACAAGTTCATCTACCAGTTTGACTGATTTTTGATGCGCATGTTCCAAAACAGAAAATAATTGTTGTGCTTCATCCACTACTAAAACTTTATCTTCAAACAGCTCGGTTTGATCCATGATTCGCTCAGCGAGATAAGCGTGGTTCATCACGATAACTTGTGCATCTTTTACACGCTGTTGCGTTAACTGCCAAAAGTCCTGTTCAAAATGAAGCTGTCCTTTATAGACCCGACCTGAATGTCGAATAGCATCTAAATAATTAGGACTTGTCATAGTCAAGCTTAATTCATCCAATTCACCCGTTTTCGTTTCTGTCAACCAGACCAAAACTTTCATCTTGAATATTTCATAATTCTTGCCATCTTGACAACTCTCTAGTATTTGACGGAATTTTTCTAAGCAAATATAATTCTGCGTCCCAAGTAATTTAACAAAGTTTACACCAAAATTGTCCTTGAAAATCGGAGCTAAATCCTGCAACAACTGTTCTTGCAGGACTTTAGTCGGCACTGACACAATGACTTTTTTATCTAGTCCTAATAAGGTCAATAAGTAAGCGTATGTTTTTCCGATGCCTGTTGGCGCTTCGATAAAAGATGCACTAGTATCTCCCAAACGTTGACTAACTAAATCAGCAAATACTTGCTGCTTAGGGCGTTCAGCCAAATCAAGCAAAGCCAGATTTTCTTTAAATTGCTCTCTTACTAAATTTTTATTCTTAGATAAGTAGGGCTTAAGTGTTGCAATCTGATCTACTTTAACAAGATCATCTTTGATAAGTCTGGAAAGGTTCAACTGTTCTGAAATAACATTTTTTGTCTCGTAAATCAAACTATCCGCATGACGTGCAATTTCAGTGAGCACATTTTTGGGAAGTTCTGCCATTTTTTTCTGAAGTTTAATTAGTAATTCAGCAGTAGCATAAGCATCTGATACTGCTTCATGAGGTCGCTCTAGTACCAAGTCTAATACACGCGAAAGTGATCCCAAACCATATTTGTTTAGTGTTGGGAAAAAAATTCTCGCTAATTCTATGGTATCAACGCGTGGTAACTCAAGTTTGACACCATGTTCGGCAAAGGTACGCATCAGCAAATTATAGTCGAATTTAACATTATGTGCGACAAAGGTACACCCTGCTAATAACTCTGATACCTCAGACATAATTTGTTCAAAATCAGGTGCAGCTGCCACTTGTGCAGTCGTAATGCCTGTTAAAGCTGTGATATGACTATCTAATGCCTCATGAGGATTGACATCTGTTTGATAAGTTTTGATAATCTGAACATTTTCAACGATCACGATACCGATTTGAATAATTTTACTCGTGTGGCTAGCGCTTGTCGCTTCTAAATCCACTACTGCATATTTCATCATTACTGTCATTTTCTATATAAAAGATAAGTTATCCTATTATAACATATTATCTAAGAGGCTTTGGATTTACTGTATCATTTATGGAGATTGAAGCAAATTTAAAACATAGTTTAACTAAAAAAACTACCCAAAGTACTCGGATAGTTTTTTACAGACAACTTATTCATCGACTAATTTAATATCAACACCTAGCGCTGTCATTTTTTCAATAATGTTATCATAGCCACGTAAAATAAATTCTACATTAGAAATTTTCGTTTCCCCACTAGCAATAATACCAGCATTCACTAAGGCTGCACCTGCTCGTAGATCTGTTGCGACTACCTCAGCACCTTGTAATTGATTTGGCGCATGATAATTAATTTCGCCATTACTTGCTACGATATCTGCGCCCATACGTGCTAATTCGGCTGCATGATTCACACGTTTTTCATAAATCGTATCGATGATTTTACCACGACCATTTGTCATTAATAATAATGGTGTAATCGGTTGTTGCAAATCAGTTGCAAATCCAGGATATGGGACCGTTTTGATCGTCACTGCTTTAAGATTTTCTGATTTTAAGACCTCTATCGAATCATCTCTGACAATCATCTGAACGCCCATCTCTTCTAATTTAGCAATGAAAGATTCTAGATGTTCATAAATAACATTATTGACAACAACACCATCTCCACAAGCTGCTGCTAAACTTAGATAAGTGCCAGCCTCAATACGATCTGGAATGACTGTATGACGAGCACCACTTAGTGTTTCTACGCCATCGATACGGATAACATCAGTACCTGCGCCACGAACCTTAGCACCCATATTATTCAATAACGTCGCCACATCAATAATTTCAGGTTCACGTGCTGCATTTTCAATAATTGTTCTGCCTTTAGCTTTTACAGCTGCGAGCATCGTATTAATTGTCGCACCGACAGAAACCATATCCATAAAGATAGTTGAGCCTACTAAGCTACTCCCATCAGTTGTTAAATGCATGGCATTTTCTTTAAATGTCATACGTGCACCTAACGCTTCAAAGGCCTTAATATGTAGATCAATTGGCCTAGGACCTAAATCGCACCCACCTGGCAAGCCAACAGTCGCTTCACCAAATTTTCCAAGTAAAGAGCCATTAAAATAGTAAGAGGCACGAAGAGAGTTAATCTTACCATAAGGTAGTGGTTTTGACTCAACGCCACGAGGATCTATTATCACAGTACCTGCTACAATATCTCGCTCAATTTTGGCACCCATGATCTCTAATATATCGATTAAACTTGCAACGTCAGAAATGTCAGGAACTCCTTCAAGTGTCACAATATCATCTGCTAATATTGTTGCTGGGATTAAAGCAACAACAGAATTCTTTGCACCTGATATTGTCACCTCTCCTGAAATTCTTTTTCCACCATTAATTACTATTTTTTTCATACTTATAATCTTGTCCAATTCTTAAATGTAAAATCCATGCCTATCTATTCTACCATAAAAAATTCGATTTGACTTTGAGAATACTCTAATAAAATAATATTATTTACTCATTGTTCTATTATTATGGACACTTAAATAAAAAACTGTTAGTCATTTACTAACAGTTTTTTATTTGGTATATCTCGCGTATACAAACACTTACTTCTACAGTTAATTTTTAAAAATCAAAAGCTTATCACTAAATCATTCAAACACAAACTGATTATGATAAAGCTCTGAATAAAAGCCGTTAGGTAGTTTAAGTAATTCATGATGACTACCCTCTTCAATAACTTCACCATCTTTTAAGACCACAATTTTATCTGCATTCAAAATTGTTTTTAAGCGATGGGCAATTACAAATGATGTACGACCAGCGATTGCAGCTTCCATAGCCATCTGAATTTGTTCTTCTGTTACGGTATCAACGTTAGATGTTGCCTCGTCCAAAATCAAAAGCTTAGGATTTGTTAAAATCGTACGTGCGATCGATATTTGTTGTTTCTGACCAGTTGAAAAGACATTTTCATCATCATCGACAAACGTCTCATATTTATCAGGTAGACTCTCAATGAATTCATGAATATGCGTTGTTTTAGCAGCTGTGATTACTTCTTCATCAGATGCATCAAACCCAAATTTTATATTATCTTTGATAGTTCCACTAAAAAGAACTGAGTCTTGTAACACGATACCAACACCGCGACGTAAAGTATCTAGATCGATATCTCTGATATCAACACCATCAAATTTAATACTACCATTATCTACATCATAAAATCGATTCATCAAATTCATGATAGTTGTTTTACCAGATCCAGTAGGACCAACCACAGCCACCATCTGACCTTTTTTAACATCGATGCTAACATCTCTTAAGACAGGTTTGCCAGGTAGATAACTAAAGTCAACATGTTCTATCGATACATTGTCTTTAATCTCATTAAATTTGATCCCATTTTCAGGTCGAATTTCTTCTTTTTCATCAAACATTTCCTGTAAACGACGAGCACCTGTAACAGCCATCTGTAATTGAGAAAATGATGATGAAATCTGCATCACTGGTTGATAATACTGTTGTGAGTATTGAACAAACGTCACAACTAACCCGAGAGCTGCTGCAGTAGATAATGACTTATCATTTAGCGTGATAAGAGAGCCAAAGAAGATAACAATTGCTAAATTGACGAAATTCATCCCATTTAACATAGGCATTAACATACCAGAGTAGACTTGGCCTTTAAAGGTTGCCTGACGAACTTTGTCATTTTGTTTCACAAATCCATCAATCGTATCTGCTTCTAATCCTTCAACGATGATGACTTTTTGACCTGAAATTTTTTCATCCATATAGGCATTCAGATGCCCCACTTCTTCTTGCTGTAAATCGATATATTTCTTAGCTTGTTTGATAACGACAGCTGATAGTAAAAGGGCTACCGGCGTTGAAGCGATTGTTACCCAAGCTAGGTCAACATTTTGACGGAACATCATAATCAAAACGCCAATAAACATGGCACCTTGTGTTACAACTTGAACGAGTGATTGGTTAAGTGAGTTTTGAATATTATCTAAATCTGATGTAAAACGACTTAGAATATCGCCATCTTGATGACGATCAAAAAATGAAATCGTTAAACGTTCCAGTTTACCAAATAATCCTTTACGCATCGAATTTGTCGAATGAGAAACAATACGACCAAACAAAATTTGATAAACCAACATCCCAACCGTCATAAATATATAAGCTAGTAATAGTTTCCACATCACATCAAAGAATGCGGTCTTTTCTGGTACATGTTTAGCTAAATCTACTAATTGTGTGACATCTGTTGGCAAACCTTTTTTAGCTAACTGTTCAGCCATTGCTTGCGGTAATTCTGAAGGAATATGCCCATTAAATGACGCAACAATCTTTTCAGCTCCCACATGATGAAAATAAGCTGTTACCCATTCTACTAATTTAGTTAAGGATTCCCCGATTAAGACTGGTGCCTTAACCTGTAAATAAGTGGACCCGACCACTGCAATCGTAATGATGACAAATGATAACTTATATTTCTTGAAATAACTCCAGAAAAATTTAATTGCTTTTCCGTATTCTCCCATTAGTCCTCGCTTCCTTTCTGTGTATTATAAATTTCACGATAAACTTCACTGCTTTCAAGGAGCTCTTTATGTGTCCCCATTCCGATTAATTTCCCATCATCTAGAACTAAAATTTTATCAGCATGAACAACCGATGAAATTTTTTGGGCAATAATAATTTTCGTTGTATCTGCAAGTTCTCCTGCTAATGCTTGTTGAACCAGTTTTTCAGATTTAGCATCTAAAGCCGATGTTGAATCATCTAAAATCAATATTTTAGGATTTCCAATCACACCACGCGCGATAGACATCCGTTGTTTTTGACCACCTGAAAAATTTGTAGCACGCTCTTCAACAGAACTTTCATAGACATCTGACATTTTTTCGATAAACTCACTTGCTTGTGCAATTGAACTTGCTCGTCTCATATCATCCAGTGTTGCGTCAACTTTACCATGTTTTAAATTCTGTGCAATCGTACCTGAAAATAAGATGGCACGTTGTAACACGATAGAAACCGTGTGACGTAAGTTAGCACGATTCAAATCACGTAAATCATGACCACTAATTGTAATTGAGCCTTTACTTGGATCAAACAGTCTTGGTATTAACTGTGCTAGTGTGGACTTACCAGAACCTGTGGCACCGACAACCCCTACCATCTCACCTGCTTTAACACTAAATGAAATATTTTCAAGTGTTGCTTCCTCATCTAGTGGATAAGTAAAGCTAACATTATGAAATTCAATATCACCTGTCAAATCAACATCTGGCGTATCTTTAAACGTCATCGCTGGCTCTGTATTTAATACCTCACCGATTCTTTTAAGAGAGATAAACGCACGTGATGCCATCATCGACATCATACCACCCATGATAATCGCAAACATAATTTGCATCATATAAGTCATAAATGACGCAATACCGGCTAAATCTTTTGGTTCTTTTTGAACATAAGTAGAGACAAACCAAATCGCTGCAAAAATTGCGATATATGCGGCAAATGTAAAGGCTGGAATCATCGCTGAGAAGATATAGCTAATTACCAAATTATGGCCTAACAGTTCATCTGAGCTCTCATCAAATTTTGCTGCCTGTTCTTTTTCTTGTACAAATGATTTTACAACCCTAGTACCACGGAGATTTTCTTTTGCAATACCATTTAACTTATCCATCAATCTTTGGAAGGCGCCAAAGTGTTTACCCATGTTACCCATCGCAGCACCTGTAATTAAGATAATCACGATGACTAGGACGACAATAATCCACCAAAGTTTTGGCAAAGTTTGAATGGCTAATACAAAAGCACCGACAAATAAAAGTGGCACACGTAATAAGATTTGAAATAAAATCATGATCAGGTTCATCACCTGATTGACATCATTTGTCATCCGAACAACTAAATTACCTGCATTAAATTTCTCTATATTTGCATAAGAAAAACTTTGAATTTTCCTAAAAGTCTGCTCTCTCAAATCAGCAGATACGCCTTGGGCAATTTTTGCAGCAAAAATTGTATTGATAACACCCGCGATTAGTCCAATCGCCGCTATAATCAGGAGTTGGATACCATATCCCATTATTTTGTCTTTGTCATTATTAGAGACAGCTTCTAGTACTTTAGTCAAGATTTGTGGTTGCCAAAGCGTTGTACCAACAACTAAGATAACCATAGCTAAAGATCCCAAAGCCCAGAATTTGTACTGTTTTATTGCTTTAATTAGCATGTTACTTCCTTTCACTTTTATATCACCCACCTATTCATCACAGTAGTTGATATCTCTTTTAAATAAATTAGGGCTACCCACCCGTATAACTTACTCGGACTGATAGCTCTTTTTTTATAATGTCACATCAATTTGTTAGATTTTAGGGGATAGATATCATAATACCATCACAACCTGGATAAACAAATTCAAGTGCCCCAATCATTTTAACATATTATCAAATTGTTTCCTTTGTTAAAGTATGAAACATTCAAAAATTGTCCCACCATATGTTATACTATAGACTATGAATAATTCAAGATATCAAGATCTCAAGTTAGCAGAAAGAGGCGCACTTCTCAGTATCTGGGCATATGTCATTCTTTCTGTTATCAAACTAACGTTTGCAACGATGACAAACTCTGAAAGTCTGCGTGCTGATGCTTTTAATAATATCACAGATATTTTAGGTAGTGTCTTCGTACTAATTGGTCTAAAAATAGCACGAAGACCGGCTGATGATGATCATACCTACGGCCACTGGAAAATCGAGTCTGTTGCCTCATTAGTCACAAGTTTTATCATGTTCGGTGTTGGTTTTTTCGTTCTTAAAGATACTGTCACAGCTATTTTAAGTAATGAAAAAACTAAAGTAGACCTTGTCGGATCTGTCGTAGGTGTAGCCTGTGCGGCGGTCATGCTTGTGATCTACTTTTATAATCGTAACCTAGCGATTAAAGCTAAAAGTTCTAGTCTGATGAGTGCGGCAAAGGATAATTTAGCCGATGCTGTTTCATCTATCGCAACGTCTATCGCAATTTTTGCAGCAAGTTTTAATCTGACTTTCATTGATAGGTTAATGGCAATTGTCATTACTGTTTTCATCTTTAAAACTGCTTATGATATTTTTGCTGAGGCAGTATTTTCACTCTCAGATGGGTTTGACGAATCAAAAATAGAAACTTATACTGAAGCAATAGCGAAAGTCCCTAAGGTCTCAGCGGTTAAATTCATCCGAGGGAGAACATATGGTAGTAATATCTTTTTAGATGTTGTGGTAGAAATGTCTCCCGACTTATCTGTCTTTGAAAGTCATGCTGCGACTGAGGATATAGAAGAAACTCTAAAACAACAATATGATGTATTTGATATCGATGTACACGTGGAACCTGCTATCTTAGCCGATGAAGAAAGAGACTCAACTTTGGCACTTGTTATTTTAGGGTTAGAAGAGCAAGTCTTAAATAACAAGTCGTCAGAGTTATTAGCTGACACTTTCTCAGAAATTAGTTCTGATGGGACACAACTAAACAAACAGACCAAGCTAAAAGAGGTACATCAACAATTAGCGATTGCTGGATATAAAGCCCAGCGACTCTCTAAAAAAACATTTGTCGTCACTTATCATTACTATGAAGCTGAACAAACAGTTTATGTTACAAGTATCTGGCGAAGACACACACAATGGTATTGCCAAGCGCGCCAACTTACGAAAAAAACCTGATAAAATCAGGTTTTTTATTTGCTATCAAGTGTTAAACTAGTGCCTTATTTAGTATCAATTGCTGCGTTTGCAACAGCAAGTGCTTTATCGTAATCAGGTTCTTGCGTGATTTCACTCAAGATTTCAGCATAGATAATTTCCCCCGCCTTAATAACATATACACTACGTGCCAATAATTTAGCTTTTGGTAAAAATAGACCATACAAATCACCAAACTCATTTTTTGCATCAGATAAAATCGTCATATCAACACCTTCTGCTGCACACCATGTTGCTTGTTCTTCAGGTGTATTATTTGAAATCGATAGAAAAGAGATTGCTTTATTCTCAGCAGCAGCTACATTAAAATGTTTAGTTTGCAAAGCACAAACACTCGTATTAATATCTGGAAAGACACTAATAATAATCGGATCAGTCAATTCTGATAACTTGACTGTCTGATTAGCTAAATCAGTTAACTGAAAATCTGGTGCTGCTCCAGTTGTTAGCGGATTAATCTCATCAAAAACTTCACCATGTCTTGTAATAATCATTTATCTTCTCCATTCTTTTTTTTCATTATAATACAAAATCGTTTGAGTATACACTCAAACGACTTGCACATTTTTTTTACTATTATTACTTATTTCAAACGTGCATTTAATTCTGCACTGAGTTCCTCAAATCCTGGTTTTCCAAGTAAAGCAAACATATTTTTCTTGTAAGCCTCTACTCCTGGTTGGTCAAATGGATTAACACCATTTAGGTAACCTGATAGACCAATGGCAATCTCGAAGAAATAGATGAGGTAACCAAGTGTAAATTCATCTTGTTTTTTAATTGTTACAACAGAATTAGGCACGCCACCATCTGTATGGGCAAGTAATACACCCTCAAATGCTTTTGTATTCACATAGTTCACATCTTTACCTTCTAGATACCCAAGACCATCTAAATCTTCAGCTTCTGTTGGGATATTGATATTTAATGTAGGCTCTTCAACTTTAATGACTGTTTCAAACAAGTTACGGCTACCTTCTTGGATAGACTGTCCAATTGAGTGCAAATCAGTTGAGAAGTTAGCTGATGTTGGATAGATACCTTTGTAATCTTTTCCTTCAGATTCACCTGCTAATTGTTTCCACCATTCACCAAAATACTGTAATGACGGTTCATAGTTAGCCAAGATTTCAATTGTTTTACCTTTACGGAAAAGAATATTACGAAGTACAGCATATTGATAAGCTTCATTTTTTTTCAAATCAGATGAGCTATATGCTTCACGAGCTGCTGCTGCACCATCCATCAAGGCTTGGATATCAGCACCACTTGCTGCGATTGGCAAAAGACCAACTGGTGTTAACACTGTAAAACGCCCACCGACAGCATCTGGAACGACAAATGATTCCCAGCCTTCAGCATCTGCTTGAACTTTAACAGCACCTTTAGCTTTATCAGTTGTTGCATAAATACGGCCATTTGCTTCTTCAGTTCCATATTTTTTGATAAGCATTTCTTTAAACACACGAAATGCGATAGCTGGTTCTGTTGTTGTACCTGATTTTGAAATGACATTTACAGAGAAATCTTTGTCACCCACATAGTCAACTAATTGCGCTAAGTAAGTTGATGAAATTGAGTTACCTGCGTACAAAATTTGTGGTGCTTTACGTTTTTCTTTTGTATCTAAGTTAACAAATGAACTATTTAAAAAGTCGATAGCCGCTTTTGCACCAAGGTATGATCCACCAATACCGATGACAATCAATACATCACTATCAGATTTGATTTTTTCTGCTGATTTTAGAATACGATCAAATTCATTTTTATCATAATCTTTTGGTAAATCAATCCAACCAGTAAAATCCGCTCCCTGACCTGTACCTTCACGTAATGCGGCATCAAACGCCGTTACTGCAGGCTGCATATAATCAAACTCGTGCTGACCTACGAAAGATAACGCTGTTTTATAATCAAATTTTAGATGTGACATAGTTTCTCCTTAATCATTTGTGTGCGCGCACACGTTCCTAATAGCGCTAATACGCTAACTCAATTTTTTAGCTTCTTGATAGTGCTTTCACTAAAAAATCAATCTGCCTTATTCTACCGCGTTTTTCGTATTTTTTCAAGAATTTACTCAATAATTTATCGATAAATATTTACTCCTTATGATGCATCTTCTGTTTCACACTATTTGCACTCATCATGACAGTTTACAAGACCATAATTAGCAAAAAAATTATCCGAAGATAATTTTTTTACTGACTCAACACTATTTAACTTTTTCCGTTACTCACCATCACGATAACATGACTATTTAGTGGGACAGCTTCATTTAAAGTGCTTTGCCCAACCACGACACCTTTTGTCTCAGTGCTATCGACATATTGTACTTGATACGTAATCGATGCGCCTTTAGCTGTATAGTCATTATAGAACGTAGCCTGCAAATCGCCTTGCGTTTGTCCAGTTAAATCTTTGATATAAACTTGACCTAATGAAAAGTCCACAGAGATATTTGGGACATTATCTTTAGCAAAGTACTGGGTGCCAGCACGCGTTGATTGATTGATAAATCCACCATAAGCTACCGACTCACTATACACTTGTTTCACAGTAACAGGTAATTCTTTTCCAGCAGCACTCGCTTCTTCAAAACTAAGCACTGAAAAATCAGGGACAATCAAAGGTTTACCAAGTGACCGTTTGACAATTATCGTATCTGCTTTTGATACTTTTTCCCCTTTAGCAACCGACTGAGCGATGACCTTATCTGCCTCAACTGTGTTACTGCCCTCAGTTTGAAAGTCTATTTTAACGCCTTTATCCTTACTCCACTTGTCTATCTGCTCTTTTGTTTGCGTTGAAAAATCTGGGACATCAATATTTTTGACAACAGGCTCTTTTCCTTTTGAATAAAACAGTGTTAAGTTGTCTTCTCTCTTAAAATTTTCAGAGGTGAGCGATTGTTTCACAAATTCTTGTTTGATATAGTTATCTTTTGCAATCGTTTCTGAATAGTCCAACTGAATTATCGTATTATCCAGCTTCACTTTTTTAACAAACCCGCGTGCCTGTGCTAAAGAGAGTTTTGAAAAATCAGGTAGCTTAATTTTTGTTTTAGGATTTGCACCCAAACTGACAATCAAATCAACTACCTTTTTCTTTGCAATCACTTTATGTTTATCAGGTTCTTTGATGATCGTATTCACTTTTTTATCAAAATCATAGACACGCTTCACATCTAAGGTTATCTTATGTTTATCGGCCCAAGTTTGTGCTGTACTGACTGATTTACCCGTAAAATCAGGTAACTTAATATGTGTTTGATTATAGTAAAACCCACAAATACAACCCCAAATCAAAAGCGTGACTGCACCAAAACATAGACGTTTTAGCAGTTTCTTTTTTGCAAAAGCAGTATCTTTAACGAGTAAGTCATCGCTTACTATTTTAACCGTCTCCTTAGCAGCAAGATTCGCAACCATTTTGTCGTTGGATGTAACCTGTTTTGCCTCAACAGCATTCTCGTCAACTTGCTTTTTGTGAAACACTTCAGACTCTTCTTGCTCACCTATTGCTTGACTATCTACTAAATCAGATGATTTTTTTTGATCTTTGGCTGTCTTGTTTTGATAATTATCAGATGTAAAATTAGATAAAAAATTACTCATGTGTCAAGTTTCCTTTTTTAAGACGGTAAGTAATATCAGACTTTTTAGCTACTTCTTGTGAATGTGTGACAACGATTACCGCTTTCCCATTTTCATGAGCTAACCGTTGAAATATCTCGACAATCTCACCCTCTCGTTCCTCATCAAGATTTCCTGTTGGTTCATCAGCTAAAATCACATCACTATTTGTTGCTAATGCACGAGCAATTGCGATTCTTTGTTGTTCCCCTCCAGATAATTTACTGACTAATCGATCTGCTTTATCTCGTGTGATCCCGATATAATCCAAAAGATTATAAGCAACAGCTTTTTGATCTTCAGGTAACTGGTTATCTGTAATCGTCATCGCTACCAATACATTTTCTGCAGCTGTGAGATATGGCACTAAATTATTATTTTGAAAAATAATAGATACTTTGTTTCTTCTATAATTCTCAAAGCCAATTTGCCTTATATCTTGCTGATCAAAAAGTACTTCTCCTGCTTTAGCACTATCTAAACCCGCAATCATCGATAGTAATGTCGTCTTGCCGGATCCAGATTCTCCTACTATCGTATAAAATTTCCCTATTTCAAAGTTGACGGAAATATCACGTAAGATATAACGTTGCATATCGCCATCTTGATAAAAATAACTCAATGCTTGTGTTTCAATAATAGACATAATCATCACCCCAATAAGATTTTTTTAGGCTTTAATTTAAATATATAAAGCGTTGAGAGTAGTACGGATATCATAACAGTCGCTAATCCAACCAATAAGTATGTAACGATATAGAACGGTGTAAAAGATACCGAATAATTTTCAAGCACTGACTCAGCACTAAAACGATTACCCGTGCTAAATAGCGCTTGTTGACTCATCATATCACCTATCGTGTCAGTATTAGTTTTAGCTACACTATTTGATTGTAAAAAGGCATCAGAGGCAAAACTACCTAAAAATTTACCTGTTACTAATGACAGCATCAAGGCAATGATTGCGATGGTAAGCACTTCTATCATGATCTGTAAGATAATCGTTGATTTTTTATCTCCAAGTGACAGATAAATCCCTAATTCTCGTTTACGATCACGCATAAATAGCAAAACAATCAGTAAAATCAAGATGATAGATAAACTTACTGCAGCAATAATCACAACTTTAGCAATTTTTGATAATTTGCTAAACTGACCCGCAATCGTATCAAAATTATCTGTTGAGGTCATCACTGAATAAAACTTAGGTAATAAAGGTTTGGTATCCGCTTTAAACTTAGCGAGATCATCGATTGATTTTAGTTGATAAACTGGTACATAAAATGGCTTAGCAGATTCTGCTAACTCTTTTTCACTCATATCAGAAAATAGTCCAGGACTTTTAGTTGTTAAAAAACCCATGTAGCCTTGATTCATCTCATGTACGGTTTTGTTGGGCATATAAAACGTGTTATACATTTGAAAATCTAATCCGTCTTCTCCATTACTCCCACTGATAGACGCAGCATGCACAACTGAACCACTATCTGCTTTACTAGATTTGCCAGATTTACCAGATTTTTTTTGTACAGTTTCTAATACTTGGTAGAGCCCTACTACTTCGACTTGTGTATCATATGTTTCTTTGTCACTGGTATCATTTGGATTTTCATTCATCTCTCCTGACATGATGAGCTGATCTATTGTCATCTCATCACCAACATGGAGACCATTTTTACTAGCAAATTCTTTCGAAATTAAAACAACTTTGTTCCCTTTTTGGATATCTTCTTCAGTAAATACACTACCTTCTACCAGCTTAATTTTATTAAGTGAGATATCCATAATTTTTGGATTTTGTACACCACGAATAGGAATGAACTGTTCCATGAGGGTAAAACCACCAGCCTTATCCTCAGTCTTATCATCTGCCTTATCTTTTTTATCTCCCGAAGGATTAAAGAGTTTTAGATTTTTAGACTGAAACCCTGACGATTCAGAATAATCATAGTATTTGATATAGGGACTAGCACCTACTTTTTTTATCAGCTTAACATCTAAATTAGTCTCCATATCAGGACTTGGATCTTCAAATTCTTTTTGTATCTCTTTATCATTCCAATCTATCCCAACAGTTGCGATAGCACCCATCTGTTCTTTGGTTATTTTTTCAACATGCTGAGTAGATTGCTGAATGATGACACTACCAGCTAAAATATTACCTAATACAAAGATCACTGTAAACAAGATAAGTGATTTGGATTTCTGTCTTGCAACAGAGCGTATGGCGCGTTTTAAAAAATTCATATGTCTCCTTTGACCTGTAGTTGGGACCAAGTCTATCGAAATTAGTGAGTTAATCTTTTGTTATCAACCAAATGATACTGCTTATATATTATATTGACTGATTTTATTATATCATAATTCTTTCTTTTTAATTATATTGCATTTGCAGTTTTTTTTATAATTCAGGGTATATTATGGTTTAGCTACTAGTAGAAACAAGGTTTATTACTTAACTATGACACGTTTTTTTATAAAGCCTAAGCATGAGGCATACTTAATTAGGTAGTTCAAATGACTATGTTATAATTATAGTTATGAAGACAAATTACGATACAATTATTATAGGCGGAGGACCATCTGGTATGATGGCTGCTATTGCTAGCAGTTTTTATGGTCGGCAAACACTCCTATTAGATAAGAATAAAAAATTGGGTAAAAAACTAGCAATGACCGGTGGTGGCAGATGTAATGTTACCAACAACGGTACACTTGAGGATATTCTAGCTGGGATACCACATGGAGGAAAGTTCTTATATAGTACCTTTGCACAATTTGATAATCATGATATTATTCAGTTTTTCCAAGACAATGGTACAAAGCTAAAAGAAGAAGATCACGGGCGTATGTTCCCGATAACGGATAAATCACAAACCATTATCGCTACTTTACAAGCTAAAATGACCGAGTTGGGTGTAACAATTTCAACACAGTCAGAGGTTATCTCAACAACTAAAACAAATGATGGTAACTTTCTAATTAAAACCGCAGATCAATCCTTTACCTGTCGTAAATTAATTGTCACAACGGGTGGAAAATCTTATCCTTCTACGGGTTCAACCGGTTATGGACATGAAATCGCACGGCATTTCAACCTTAAAGTCACGCCACTAAAACCAGCAGAAAGTCCCTTAACAACAGACTTCCCTCACAAACAGCTACAAGGTATTTCTCTACGAGAAATTGTCATTCACATCGGAAAACATGAGATCAAGCATGATTTATTGTTTACACACTTTGGCTTATCTGGTCCTGCAGCCTTACGCGTATCTACTTTCGTGCAACCAGGAGATATGATCACGATTGACTTTTTGCCTGACCTGTCTACAGATGAGTTAACAGGCGCAATTCACAACTTACGTGACAAATCGATCAAAAATGTGCTCAAAACACTTTTACAAGAACGTGTAGCAGAATTTTTAATCACTGATGCCGGTATCAAGCTGGAAACAAAGGCCAAGCAGGTATCAGAGAAGCAACTTAAACTATTGATCAACAAGATAAAAGAGCTCCCAATCAAAGTCACTGGTACCATGAGCTTGGCAAAATCTTTTGTGACTGCCGGCGGTGTTGATTTAGCTGAGATTAAACCAAAAACATTAATGAGTAAAACAATCGATAACTTATATTTTGCCGGAGAAGTATTAGATATTAACGCACATACAGGTGGATTTAATATTACTTACGCCTTGGCCACTGGCTGGGTTGCAGGTATAAATTAAAATAAGTTGATGTACCAAAGCATCAACTTATCATTTAGAATTATTCATTTAAATAGAGAGATATTATCAACTCATCTCTTTTTATTTTGTGTAATTACATGGCCTACAGCACCTATGTTATTGAGCAGTGCTTAATAAAGATAATGAAGTCACATATGAAACTTAAGTTATCTATCAGCATGTAGACGATACCTAAATAATCATCCTTTCTATTATTAAAAAATGTTATTAAATATAAAAACTCTTGTACCATCTGGCAAAGCATCTGATATGACTTATTTATAGTTCATATCTGATAGTCATAATTCTTGTCCGTTTGTTTGAATCACCTTTTGATACCAAGCAAAAGAGTCTTTTAAACCTCTTTGAAGTGTTCCTTCCCCAGTATTATCCTTATCAACATAAATCATCCCATAACGTTTCTCCATCTCGCCTGTTCCAAAGCTAACGAGGTCAATAATCCCCCATGGCGTATACCCCATAACTGGTACACCATCCTCCAATATCGCTTTTTTCATTTCTTGGATATGTGCTTTAAGATAGGCAATACGGTACTCATCATGAATCTGTCCACTATCATCTTGCTTATCATAAGCACCAAATCCATTCTCAACTATAAATAAAGGGAGGTTATAACGTTGATATACTGTGTTTAAAACATAGCGCAAACCAACTGGGTCAATCTGCCATCCCCAGTCACTAGCTTCAACATAAGGATTTTTAACAATTTTAGCCTGCGGGAAATCAGGAATGTCATAGCCAGTTAAATCATCAATTTTTTGAGTTGTCACTGTTGCAGACATGTAGTAAGAAAAACCAATAAAATCTACTGTACCTTCTTTTAATGCCTGTAATTCTGACTCAGTATAACTCATTTGATAGCCTTTTTGCTTCCAATAAGCCAAGGTATAGCTGGGAATTTCACCTCTTGCATGAATATCGCTATAAAAATAGCGTCTTTCCATAACCTTGCTTGCAGCCATCTGATCTTCTGGATTAGCCGAAAATGGGTAAACGGGCACATAGGCCATCATGGCACCAATTTTAAAGTCTGGGTTAATCTCATGACCTAATTTGACAACTTTAGCACTGGCAATTAATTCATTTAACCCTGCTTGGTAAATCACCTCCTCTGCATTCTCATTGGGTTGAACCAAGACAGCAGAATTCGTCCAAGTATGCAATTGGTGTTGTCCATCTGCTTGATTATTAATTTCATTGAATGTCAGCCAATAAGTAACTTTGTCCTTAAAACGCCTCATCACAACATCTGCATAGTTAACAAAAAAATCAATCAATTTTTTATTTTTAAATCCACCATAGGCTTTGTAAAGGTGGTAAGGTATCTCAAAATGAGATAGTGTAATAACCGGCTCAATACCATTTTTTAACAACTCATCAAATAAGTCATCATAAAATTGTAGTCCTGCCTCATTGGGTAATTCATCATCACCATTTGGAAATATTCTAGACCAATTGATTGATGTCCTAAAGCATTTAAGACCTAACCGTTTAAATAGTTGAATATCATCACGATATCTGTGATAAAAATCTATTGCTTCGTGATTAGGATAATATTGATTATCTAAAACACCATCTGTTATCATCCGATTTTCCAAATTGCTACCCGCTGTCATCACATCAGCGATACTCATCCCTTTACCTGCTTCTTGCCAAGCACCTTCTATCTGATGAGCGGCTACTGCACCTCCCCAAAGAAAGTCTTTGGGCATTTCTTTTTTTATCATCATCCATATCTCCCTTAATGTACTATTTTTTTATAGTTATAAATCTATCTTACCAAATCCGCACATTTTTGTAAGCGTTTTCTTTTATTTAGTTAAGATTCCAAAAAGTTGACCAAAAAAACACAACTGGTACACTGTGTTCCACTTGTGTTTTCCTATTCTCTATCCCATACCTTTTGTATCAATGCTTCAACTAAAAAAACAGCTTGAATTTGACTAGACATATCATGGTAAGTATTCAGGCGAATATTTGGTGTTTGATAAGACAATACATAATTTGACATCTGTGCCAAAATCGACACTTCATCAGCAGTAATCGTTATGATCGTAAAATCATCTTTATTTTTAAACGTATTAACTACCTCGATCACTTCATTTGTTGCCCCTGAGACAGATAAAATAATGATAATATTATTAGCTGTATGTTTCAGTTTTTGTACAACTGGATAAGACAGATCGCTTAAGGCAAAAGCATTATAACCAATCGTTGCTAATCTCCTCGCCGCATAATCACAAATCGCACCACTAGCACCCATACCTAAAAACATAATGTTTTCAGCTTCAAGCATAATATCTGCAACAATTTCTAACTTCATCTCAATATTTTTAGGAAATATATCTTGTCTTAAACTTGCTAAACGATTTGCAAAATCTTGTGAGGATTGATTCCCTTCAGCACTTAGTTTTAGATTCGCTCGAAATTCAACAAAACTGGTATACCCTATCTTACGAATAAATCGCATCACTGAAGTGGATGATGTATGAGAGGCTTCTGCAATTTCACGAATGCGCATATAAGGTACTTTACTACTATTATTTGCCAAGTAATTATAGATAAATCGATCTGTTTCTGATAATTTTGATAACTCAACATGTTCAAAAAATGACATCAGATATCTCCCTTATAAAATAGAAACTGCTTGATAGTCGTGCTTAGTTTAGCTATTAAACAGTCATCACTACGCTAATTGGTCAAAACTCAAACTAGGACGCGCATTCAAATCTAAATCAGCAAAATGTTGTTGATTATATTCACATACACTAGCATAAGCAATCATGCCTGCATTATCACCACAAAGTCTAAGGGGTGGTATCACCACATCAACGTCTAGCAGTTCTACAGCTAATCGCTCACGTAATCCTTGATTAGCAGCAACCCCACCAGCAACGACCAACATTTTAACTGGAAATTGTGCTAAAGCTTTTTTGGTTTTTGCTAATAAAACATCTAAAACAGTCGCTTGAAAACTAGCAGACAAATCCTTCTTATCTAATGTTTCACCTTTTTGCGCTGCATTATGGACAGTATTGATAAAAGCAGACTTTAATCCTGAAAAACTAAATTCAAAGTCTGGATCATCATGTTTCATCATCGCTCTAGGAAACGAAAATACATCCTGTCCTTGATGCGCGAGTCCATCAATCTCTCTACCTGCTGGATAAGTTAAATTCATGACTCGACCGACTTTATCATAGGCTTCACCCACGGCATCATCACGAGTCTCACCTATGATTTTATAGTCACCTGGTGCTTTAACATAGACCAACTCAGTATGTCCACCACTCACAAGTAGTGACATCAACGGAAATTCAAGTGGTTTGACTTGTCTTGCTGCCCAGAGATGACCAGCCATATGATTAACAGGAATAATCGGTAATTGATTTGCCCAGGCAAAAGCCTTAGCAGCTGCTATACCAACTAATAGTGCACCCACAAGTCCTGGTCCTTCAGTAACTGCTACTGCGCTCAATTCTTTAGCGGTAATGTTAGCTTCTGCCAACGCTTCATTAATACAAGTCGTAATCACTTCTACATGGTGCCGACTTGCTACTTCTGGTACTACACCGCCAAAACGTTTATGACTTTCAATCTGGCTAGCGATGATGTTACTTAACAAGTCGTGATCATTTTTTAAAACGGCAACACTTGTTTCATCACAAGATGTTTCAAATGCTAATATATACTTATCTGTCATTTCTCTCTCTTCATTAAAAGTGCATCTTCATTTGGTTTTTGGTAATAGTTTTTTCTAATGAAATAGGTCTCAAAGCCGTGTTTTTCATATAACAGACGCGCTTTTTGATTGGATTCCCGGACTTCTAAAAAGAACTTGCCCTCTTGACTTAGTAACGCTTTTAGTAATAAGCTCGCAACACCTTGATGTTGATAAGCTTTACTAACAGCCAAGTTCGTGATTTCTACTTCATCCATAATGACTGAGGTGGCAAGACATCCTATGGCAGTCCCATTTGCTTCAAAAGCTAGATAATAATTGCTATCTGCCCGGCTCATATCAGACAACGTTTGTTCAAGCGTCCAAGGTGCGCTGTCATAGACGTCTTCTAATATGGCTTGCACCATACTAGCATAGGCCTTACCATTAGCTTTCATCCCATTTGTTTGCCTAATTTTTATCAAAACGATCGTTTAACGCTCCAAGTTTCTTGACCATCCATAAGCCATCTAATTGATTTTCATAGTAGTCAGGTAATATTTCTGTTGTTTCAAACCCTAATTGACGATACATGGCTTGAGCTGTCATATTATCTCTCATTACCTCTAAGGTAATCGTCCCCGCACCTAATAGTTGCATCAAATCACACATCCCAATCACAAGATTTGCACCAATACCTTGCCGTTGATAAGCGGTTAAAACAGCTAAATTTGAAAGATGTACAGAGGCTGTTTCTGGTATCATTCTCGCACCAATAAAACCAACAATTCGACCATCAGATTCTGCTGTCAAAAACATGGCACGGTCATTTTTCATAATCTCATGTTCAAAATGTGAAAAAGTCCAAGGTGTTTCACCAGCATAGACGTCACGTTCTATGGTCAAAAAACTGACAATATCTTCTCGCTCAGAAATACGATATCTTGTATCCCCAATCACAATATCAAGATCGACATCATCAAATGCCCGATACTTTCGAAACGAATGCTGTTCAAATTTTTTGGATATAGTTTGCATCAGTTGCTTCATCATGTGCATGTGTCTCCAGCCATTTCTCTTCTGCTTCCACTTTCTTCAAATATTCTGGTTCAAAACGATCAACCTCTACTGCTTTTTCACGACTTGCCAAACACGCAATCTGATAAGCATTAGGTAATCTGCGTTCAGGATTCTCAATAAATTTTGCTTGAGGTAATGATGCCAAGATAAGCTCTCGAAAGTTATCAATCTCTCCAGTAAAATGGACCGTTTCTTCTTGTGAAAGTTCTGATAAGAGTTGGCTAAGTGGTAGATGACGTTCTTGATTTACGAGTTGTTCATCCTCATAAATACCTGCATAAACATTTTGTCTACGTGCATCAATCAAAGAGATAACTTTACCTTTAACACAGGCATTCGCTGCAATTGCCGCTAAGCTTGACACACCGATAAGTTCAATACCAAGGGTACTTGCAAGTGTCTTTGCTGTCGTTACTGCTATTCTAAGTCCTGTATAGCTTCCTGGGCCTTTTGCCACAGCAATGCTATCTAAATCTGCTGGTTCAAGTCCAGCGTTAGCCATCAAGAACTCTATAGCCGGCATTAAGGTAATACTATGATTTTTTTTTATATTTAGATCTATCTTACCAAGTAAAGTCGTATCTTCTGTCAATGCGACAGATAAAGCCTGACTAGAGGTATCAAAAGCCAATCGTTTCATTTCTCGTTATCTCTTCCCGTCATTTTTGCACACGATCACTAGGTTAGTGACACAATCGCTAAAACCAGTCTCCTTTTTACAGTTGTGCATGTTGAGTATATTACCATTTTATGATAAAATATAAGTAATTGCAATAATGCGACCTCTAATCGAGGTGCCCCAGTAAACTTATCAACTGATGAATCGGAGAAAAACATGTTATTCAAAGTCTTTTATCAAGAAACAAAAAAACGTAGCCCAAAACGCGAAACAACTCACTCACTCTATTTAGAGTTACCTGTATCAGACGTCCGTGACGGTGTCATTCAAGCACGCGAAATCATGCGCGATAATACTGAGTATCATGTAGAATTTATTGATGCGATCAGCGATGAGCAAGCTGAATACGAAAGAGAATCTGAACACTTTAACATCACAACATTTTAAACAACCTTACAACTTGTGAGTGTCATCACAAGTTTTTTAATAAACTCAAAAAATTAATATAGAAAAGAGATATATGAGTAACAATAGCTACACCAATTTAGCCATAAATCCGGATGAAGTCGCTGTTTTTGCGATCGGTGGACTTGGAGAAATTGGTAAAAACACTTATGGTGTGGAATATCAAGATGAAATCATCATCGTTGATGCAGGGATTAAATTTCCAGAAGATGATCTGCTCGGTGTAGATTATGTTATACCAGATTATAGTTATATCGTTGAAAACCAAGACAGAATCAAAGGTGTGTTTATCACACATGGTCACGAAGATCATATCGGTGGGATTCCTTTCTTGCTAAAACAAGCTAATGTACCTATCTATGCAGGACCATTATCGTTAGCCTTAATTCGTGGAAAACTAGAAGAGCATGGCCTTTTACGTGACGCACAACTATTCGAGATTAAACCAGACGATGAGATTGCTTTTAAACATCTAAAACTGTCATTTTTCAGAACGACACACTCGATTCCTGAACCTATCGCTATGGTAGTGGATACACCTCAAGGTAAGATTGTCGCAACTGGTGACTTCAAATTTGACTTCACTCCCGTTGGAGATCCAGCTGACTTACACCGCATGGCTGCTTTAGGTACTGAAGGTGTCTTATTACTACTTTCTGACTCTACGAATGCTGAAATTCCTACTTTTTCTCATTCAGAAAAAGTCGTTGGTGCATCTATCCAAAAAATATTTGAACGCATTGAAGGTCGAATCATTTTTGCCTCTTTCGCCTCAAATATCTTCCGTCTGCAACAAGCCGTTGAAGGTGCCGTTAAAACAGGCCGTAAAATCGTCGTTTTTGGTCGTTCTATGGAAAAGGCCATCGTTAACGGGATTGAACTTGGTTATATCAAAGCACCTAAAGGTACATTCATCGAACCTGGTGAGGTTAACCAGTATCAACCACACGAACTACTCATCATGTGTACAGGATCTCAAGGTGAGCCGATGGCTGCTTTGAGCCGTATTGCAAACGGTATGCACCGTTTTGTGACCCTACAAATGGGCGACACTGTTGTCTTCTCATCTAATGCCATTCCTGGTAATACACACGGTGTCAACCAACTAATTAACCGCATCTCAGAAGCTGGTGCTAAAGTTGTCTATGGTAAGATGAATAACATCCATACCTCAGGACATGGTGGCCAACAAGAACAAAAATTGATGCTTCGCCTCATCCAACCAAAATACTTTATGCCAGTCCATGGTGAATACCGGATGTTAAAAATACATGCTGGACTCGCACAAGATACTGGTGTGCCTAAAGAAAACTGTTTTATTTTCGAAAATGGTGATGTGCTAGCACTGACAGCTAATTCTGCACGACCTGCTGGTCATTTCAACGCACAAGATACTTATGTAGATGGCAATGGTATCGGAGATATCGGAAATGCTGTTTTACGTGACCGTCATGAACTTTCAGAAGATGGTGTGGTTCTAGCAGTTGCAACCGTTGACTTCAAGAGTAAGATGATCCTTGCTGGACCAGATATGCTAAGCCGTGGCTTTATCTATATGCGTGAATCTGGTGATTTGATCCGCTCAGGACAACGTGTTTTATTTAATGCCATCCGTAAAGCGATGAATGCTGAAAATGCAAATGAAGCAAGCGTTGCACGTGCGATGACAGATGCGATCAAACCTTTCTTCTATCGTGAATTAGAACGCGAACCAATCGTCATCCCGATGATCTTAACACCTGATAAAAAATAAACATCGAGACATTAAAAGACTAAGCTGTGGTGGCTTAGCCTTTTTTTGAACATTTTTTATAGAAATGATGATGCGTAAACATAACCTTTTCATTATTTTTTACGATATCTATACGCAAGATTATCTTCTACTGATACCTGCTGATATTAAAGAAACGATACATGAACCAGAAATAGCAATGTAACTCATTTCTTCTTTCGTATTTTTTGCTTCCTAAAGTAATCGACTCTTTTCATAGATTAACATTAACATCAAAGCAAGTAATAAGGCGTAAAGCGAGTATAAGATGCTCCACCATATGCCAGTAACAAGCATATATTTTCCTTTGCACACCATATAGAACACATTCTATATTACTGACTATTTTTATAATTAAAAACGATCATCATGGCAACAATATACATATTTATGACACTAACAGTGATTGAAGGATAAAAGATGACGCCTATGAA
>JAKDQI010000009.1 GCA_030454995.1 Pseudolactococcus plantarum
TCTGCCAATTCCGCCATCTCCGCGAAACAGTACCCTATTAGTATACCAAAGTACTGATAGTTCGTCAAGAATTTTTACCAATATGATTATTAATACTTAATCTGACCTAACAAATCATCTGGGAGGTCATGAAAGCCTTTGCCTGCTTTAAAGTTTTCAAATTTACCTAATAAAAATTGATACGCATCTAAGCGGCTTTCATAACGGATGACAGCGTCTTTTGCGCGTTCGTCTCCATCTTCTGTCACGACCTTTTGACTGGCGGTCATGGCTAATTCATTAATCGACACTTGTGTTTTTACCCAAGCCTCAAACTCTGCTATAAATTTTTGTTCTTCCGTCATAAACTTCTACCCTCTTTACTTCATTTTTCTTATCCATTTTTTAGCTGTGAATCATCATGTATTACTTTTTGAAACGCAATTCTCTCACTTTCATAAATTACAATACCACATGCTTGAAAGCCCAATTTAGTCAAAATATGCTGCATAATTTTATTATCTGGGTGTGTATCCACCCGAAAATCCCCGTAGTCTTCAAACATATCAAAAACAGCAGTAAAAAATTGTTGTCCTAATGCTTTACCACGATATTTGTCTGAGATAGCTAGACGATGTACCGTCACGTACGCATCATTTTGCGTTAACCACTGTCCTTGTATCTGTTCATAGGCAGGTTCGACGCCGGTAATCACCGCACCATATCCGACAATTTCCCCATCTTGTTTCAATACATAGCCAACACCATTTTTGATATCTGATAAAATATCTGCAGGTGCAGGATAGGCACTTGTTTGCCACTGATCAAGTCCTTGCTTTTTCAAAAATGCACGTGCATTTTCGATCACATCGATAATCTCTGATAATTCGGCTTGTTTTGCTTTTTCAATCATTTTCGTACCAATTTAACCACTGCTTCTGTCCTTGCTGTATGTGGAAACATATCCACTGATTGGATATACTTAACTGCATACACTTCAGATAGTTTAACTAAATCACGTGCTAAAGTCGAGACATTACAAGACACATAGACCATCTTTTCAGGTTTTGCTGTGACAATCGTCTCCAATAACTTCGTATCTAACCCTGTTCGTGGTGGATCAACAATCAAGGCCGTCGGTTGATACCCATCAGCAATCCACTTAGGCATAACAGTTTCTGCTGTCCCCACTTCATAGATCCCATCAGGCACATTTACCCTTGCATCTGCTATTGCTTCTTCAATGACATCCATACCACGAATACTGCGGACTTTTCCTAAGAAAGCCCGACCAATTGTACCTGTACCAGAATATGCATCAATCAAATCATCATCTACAGTTGCATCCATAGCCTTAACAGCTTCTCGATACAAGATTTCTGTTTGTTCAGGATTTAACTGATAAAAAGCGCGTGGACTAAGCTCAAAACTATAATCTAATACACCCTCTAATATCGCACGATCTCCCCAAAGTATTTCAGTTGTCTCGCCATAAATTTCTGATGTTTTTCTCGAATGAATATTTATTGCGACAGTTTTGATCTCAGGGAATTTTTCAGTCAAACTTTTGATTAAGTGCGTTAATTCAACGGTAATCGACGAAATAAAAATCAATTGTACATCACCAGTTTTACGTGATCTCCGCACCATTACTGTCCGTATACCTTCGAACTGTCGTTCATTGTAAATCGGGATCCGATGCATGGTCAACAGCTCAGTAATCTCATTGATCACAGCCTGTGTCGTTTCATCTTGCACATAACACTGTTTGATTTCAACTAACCTGTGAGAGTTTTCTGAAAATAAACCTGCTCTTACTTTCTCTCCCAACAGTCTTGTTTGAAACTGTAGTTTAGCACGATAGTGTTCTGGTTTTTTCATCCCTATCGTTTGACGGACTTCATAGCTTTCATACCCATCTGGTTTAAATTTTTGTAGTGCTTGTTTAAGCAAATCTTGCTTAAATTTTAACTGCTGTGGATAAGCCAAATGCATAATTTGACACCCACCACACTGTTTGTAGATGTCACAAACCGGTATCACACGATGTGGGGATTTTTTATTTATTTTAAGGACTTTTGCCGTCGCGTAATTGGGTTCAACGTTAATAATTTCAGCATAAACCGATTCTCCCTTAAGGGCTCCGGGGACAAAAACTGTCATGCCTTTAAAATTACCGACACCTTCGCCATTAATGCCTATTTTTTTTATATTTAATGGAATTTTCTGCTTAATTTTGAGAGTCATGTACCTATTTTACCATTTTTTAGACAGTTTGACCTCACAACCATACAATAGACAGACACTTATGTCACTATTTTTGCTTTAAGCTTATATGTCAGATATCCCTTTCAAAACAACAGCTATCCCTAAACTCAAACACCTTTCGGTGCAGCCATGAGTAGCCTTAATGAGTTTAACAACACAATAACCGTACTTCCCTCATGCGCCATCACACCAGCAACCACGGATAACCGGCCAGATAAGCTAAGGGTAATCAGAAATACGACAATCAGCAGTGAAAACCCAACATTTTGCACCACGACCCATTTCAATCGTTTTGACGCTTGATGCGCTTTAACAATGTTAGTTAGGTTATTTTTCATCACCACAACATCTGCCGTTTCGATCGCAACATCTGTCCCATCGCCCATGGCAATCCCGATATCAGCTTTTGCAAGTCCAGGTGCATCATTTACACCATCACCAACCATGCCGACCATACCATATTTACTTTTATTGTCCATTATGATGGCTGCTTTCTGATCTGGTAATACATCAGCTACCACTGTATCGATCCCAATCACTTGGCCTACAGCATCACCAGTTAATTTGGCATCTCCAGTTAACATAATCGAGTGGATATTTTCTTTTCGTAGGTAATCCATCACTAAAACAGACTCCTCCTGTGGCACATCTTGTACGGCGATTAAGCCAATAACCGTTTTATCCACAGCAATAAACATGACTGTTTTCCCTTGCTTTTCATAGCTCTCCTGCGCGATAAGCCAGCTTGACCCAACACGATCAAAAACACTTGGTTTTGCGATTTGAATCAGCTTGTCATCATATACAGTTTGCAACCCTTGACCAATCAACTGAGTGACCGCGACAGCTATACCAGTGTCTTCTTGAGAAAATTTAGTTATGATAGCACTAGCAAGTGGATGATTACTTTGTTTTTCCATAGCTACGATAATAGGTAGCACATCATTATACTGAGGATCTATACTATAGGCGACTACTTCTGGTTTTCCTTTTGTTAAGGTACCAGTTTTATCAAATGCTACTGCTTTTAGATTAGCAAAGTTTGACAAAAATGACCCACCTTTAAATAATACGCCTTGACGTGCCAGATTAGACATGCTTGCCAGTGTAGCAGGGATGGCAGAAACTGCTATCGCACAAGGCGATGCAGAAACGAGAAAAACTAAACTTCTTGATAGGGTTTCTGACCAGGTCCAGCCAAAGATAATTGGCGACCCAACTAATAGCAGCAAGAAGATTGCAAGCACGACATTTACATAAACAGGTTCATATTTTTTGATGCCTGAAGCAGCTGGAGATAAATTATCTTGAGCATTAGCAACCATTTTGAGTATTTTAGCAAAAACAGTCTCATCACTACGTTTAGTGACTGACATGGTAAACGTGCTGTTCCCATTTATCGTCGCTGCGAAAACCCTATCCCCTACAGCCTTTTCTTGTGGGATACTCTCGCCATTAATTGTTGCTTCATTAATGCTTGCAAGACCAGCTGTAATCACACCATCTGCTGGCACTTGATCTCCGTTTTGCACTTGTACCAGATCATTAATTTCTAATTGATCGACAGACACCACATCAATCCCACCGTCCCCGTCTAATCTGCGTGCTTGTGTTGGATTCATCTTTAAAAGATTGGTAATTTCTCGGTTACTTTTACTTTCAACGTACCCTTCTAAAAAATGAGCACCAGAAAAAATAAAAATTAACAATGCTGCTTCTTTAGTTTCTCCTTGAATCACTGCACCTAAAGCTGCCAAAGTCATCAGCAGATGCGTATTTGTCATCAATTTATGCCTAATTTTTGAAGCTTGGATAGTGTCTACAACCCCTTCCACCATCACATGATAGCCTGATAACAACAAGGCTATCACATCAATAACTTGAGAAATTGTATGAGAGACAGGTAGCCCTAAACCAATGACAAACAGGCCAATTCCTAGCAAATAATGAAATTGATGTGTCAATACAAACTGTTTTGTGTCATGATGATGTAACTGTGTCATGATATGCTCCTTTATTATACGCATGATTTGTGATATAGTACTATCATAAACTATACTGTAAAGGGAAGGTCAAGCGATATGAAAAAAAAGAATTTTTTAACGATTGGACAACTCAGTAAATTGTCAAATACGCATGTAAAAGCCATCAGATACTATGAAAAAATCGGAATTTTCCCACCTAGTTATACGGATACAAGTAATAGTTACCGCTACTATTCAAACTCTCATATCATCTATCTGCAACTGATTAAATTATGCATTACTTATGGCATTTCTTTAAAATCATTCAATCAGTATTGGGCTGATGCCGATAAAATTAATTTAGATGCCATAATTGAAAAAGCAAAGGAACATATTCTGGAAAAGAATAAGCAATTATTAGCAGACGAAAATTTCCTAGAAGGACTGACTTCTGAGCTTGAATTCTCACAAAATCTACATACAAAAATCAACTCTGAGACGCTTGCAAAACCAACACATGAAGATTTTCTACTGTTACCTTTTGAAGGCGATATTTTTTCTTACCAATATTACGAAGCTTTTTACAAAGCACTTGAAATCATAGATGAACATCAAACCACATATTTTAATAAAGTGGGCTGTTTTTACACCAACCAGCAAGGCATATTAAAACAGTTTCTCGCCTTAAAGATACAAGCCCATACACCAAATACAGGGTGCCTTGAAATTTTACATATCAGTCATCAACCTGAACTGATCAAACATATTCAGCCAGAGCAAGTGCCAAATGAGCTAGACAAATTGGCTCATGAAGACTATCAGTGTCTTATCTTAGAAACATATGAATCTCCTTACAATATACGTAAGCCACACTTAGCATTACGCCTACTTTTGACCTAATTTTGTCATACCACTATCATAGGTACCTCAAAAAATAAGCAAAATTATCTTTTTTTACGTATAATAAAGTATGCCTAAAATCATAACACTTGAAAAAAAGAAACGACTTTATAAAGTCGTTTTCGATAATGATCAAACAATTTATGTCACTGAAGATACGATTGTCCGTTTTCTTTTATCAAAAGAGATGGATATTGAGACGTCAGAGATAGATAAAATCATTGCATTCTCAGATTTCTCGAGAGGTAAAAATCTAGCCCTCTACTATATTTCTTTTAAACAACGTACAAAAAAAGAGGTCATGACCTACCTCAGTGACCATGATATTACAAGTAGCCAAACGTTTAAAATAATCGATGACTTAACAAACTCAAGGTTCATAGACGATACAGCCTATGCCACATCTTTTATTCACGAAAAAGTATTAGGAAAATCTTTCGGTCCCTATCAGATTGAACGTAAATTAATGGATAAAGGCATCGATAAAGTAATTATCCAAGACACATTAGCTGAAAGTTATGATTTCGATACACAGCTTGATACTGCTACATACTTAGCAGAAAAATTAGTCATGACAAAATATAGTCGACTCCCACTAAAAGCACTCAAACAAAAAGTGACAGCTCACTTAACTCAAAAAGGGTTCTCATATGACATTAGTAAACTCGCCCTAAGCAACCTGGAGCTAGAGTCTGACCTAGAAAATGAAAGCGACCTACTTCAAAAAGAACTTGAGAAACTACTCAAAAAATATAGTAGAAAGTACGATGGTTACGATCTTAAACAGCGTGTCACCAACGGACTTGCGCGAAAAGGATTTGATTTTGATATCATCAATCGCGAATTAAGAGAAATCGATTTCTAGTTAAAATAGATAGATAGCGCCTTAATCTCAGACTGCGTTAACCTGCGATACTCACCAGGGGCTAATGCCTCATCTAACTGAATAGGACCAATCTCTTTTCTGACTAACTGCGTCACCAAGACACCGATGCTTAAAAACATCTTGCGAATTTGTCTATTTTTCCCTTCACTAATGGTCACGATAGCAGAATGTGGCGAGGTTAATACGAGTTGAGCTGGTGCTAGTTGCACATGGCCATCGATAACTAGACCAGATGCAAATTTATCCACAGCATCTGTAGATAAAGCCTCTTTAGTCTCGACTGCATACACTTTTTTGACATGAGCCTCAGGCTTAAGTAAATTACGGCCTAATTTTCCATTGTCAGTAATTAACATTAAGCCTTGTGAGAGAAAATCCAGCCTCCCGATGATATATAGACTATCTCGATCAACCTCTTGTGATAACCCATCAAATACCACTGGTAGCTGTTTATCGCGGTTAGCTGAGAGGGTCCGAATCGCTTTATTTAACATCAAATATTGGTGAGCTGGAAAAGTGAGATGTTGACCGTCTAGTTTAACCTCATTTAAGTTACTATCGACTTGATAATTCACCATAGCGATTACTTTACCATCGACTGTCACACGACCTTGTTTGACTATCTTTTTGACTTTTGAGCGCGCAACCTGCCCATATCTTATCAACACATCATCAATTCGCATTTTAAGTTCCTATTTCTTGTTTTTTTTTGACAATTAAAATATAATTTATTTATATATGATTTGCAAAGAAAGCGAGGTGACCCTATGGCTTTTACAAATACACAATCACGTTATGCTAGTTTTGGTACCATCCAGACAATTCCAGGGGAAGTTATCGATTGTTTCTGGTATATGATAGATAATAATCTAAAAGGTGTTTTTGTTTTAGAATCTACGATTAATTTTGAATTACTCAACAACCATGGTGCACTTTCCGTGCGTTTTTCACAAGATGATGATCCTTACACATCTGTTGTCATCGATTTCAATTATAAGTTTGATACGAGTTGGCCAAAACTATTTCATGCGGTCGATAATATGGGACGTGAAACAATCATGACACCGATGGAGCTATAAATAGTTTCGTTCACGACTAACAGTATCTGTTAGTCTTTTTTTATCCAAAAATTTTACTGATAAAAAAAACAAATCTCGTAAGATTTGCTTTCATAGGTTTATTATTCAGCTTCGTTTGCTACGAAAGGTAGTAAAGCCATGATACGTGCACGTTTGATTGCTGTTACAACTTTACGTTGGTTTTTAGCAGACGTACCAGTCACACGACGTGGTAAAATTTTACCACGTTCAGAGATGAAACGTTTCAAGAGTTCAGTATCTTTGTAGTCAACATTTTCGATTTTATTTGCAGCGATAAAGTCAACTTTTTTGCGGCGTTTGAAGCCACCACGACGTTGTAATGCCATGTTTTTTCTCCTTTATATTATTCCAGACAATTTTTAAATCAAAACTGTCTAACTGTGATTAAAATGGTAGATCATCATCACTCAGATTCATCGGTGTACCACCAGAAAATGGATCGCTATCGCGGCCAAAATCAGGTGTTTGTGACGAAGTTTGAGTTTGTGATGCTTGATTACCACCGAAGTTTGAAGTATTTGCTTGTGACGTTGGCGTGTAGCCACCACCACTTTGGCCGTTGTCTCGTGCCGCTCTACTTTCAAGCATTTGGAAATTATCTGCTACGACCTCCGTCACGTAAACACGTTGACCTTGGGCGTTTTCATAATTTCTCGTTTGGATACGTCCAGTAACACCTAATAGTGCACCTTTTTTAGCCCAATTTGCTAGATTTTCTGCAGCTTGACGCCAAATGACGATATTAATAAAGTCCGCTTCACGCTCACCATTTGCATTTTTAAACGTCCGATTTACCGCAAGGGTAAATGTCGCTACTGCTTGGTTAGCTGGTGTGTAACGTAATTCAACGTCTTTGGTCAAACGACCTACTAAAACAACATTATTAATCATGTTTAGTCCTTCCTGATACCTAAAGTGAACTTAGACTTAAGCTTCAACCTTAGTGATCATGTGACGTAAGATGTCATCGTTAATTTTCGATAAACGGTCAAATTCACTTGTTGCAGCTGAGTCAGTATCAGCTTCAAGTGTAATAATACGATACAAACCTTCACGGAAATCGTTGATTTCATACGCAAGACGACGTTTTTCCCAATCTTTTGATTCAAAAATAGTTGCCCCATTTTCTGTTAAGATTGTGTCAAAACGCTCAACAAGCGCTGTTTTTGCATCTTCGTCAATGTTTGGACGAATAATGTAAAGAATTTCGTACTTTGTAGTAGCCATTGATGTATCTCCTCCTTTTGGTCTAATGACTCGAACTATTTTCGAGTAAGTGAGGGTTTCTCACAAGTATTCATTATAACATAAATTTTATAGTTTTCCTAGTTAAATTTGGATTTTATTTAGATAAATGTCTAAATAAAAAACCGCAAGGCAATTCCTCCGGTTTTTTATTTACTCAATCATGTGTTAATAGTTATTAGTTCCTAACATACCAAGTATTTTTGTGATCTCATTTTTTTTACTAATATCAATCTGTTTAGCTTCTAACTCATTAAACTTGGTAATGAGATAATATGCACTTAGATAGCGAGAGAGCATTTTCTTACTAACCAGTTCATCATCTTCGGAATCTATCTCATAAGTTGATAACACTGAGTAGGCAAATTTTTCTAGGTCTATATTCATTTTTTCTTTCATGTTTTCTCCTTTTTAACTAGATGTTTCCTTCCACCGGTCATGCTTATTTGCTATGTGTATATCTTGGATCTTCTGGGATTGTGTAAAGTACAATAATACCAACTACAACAAAGAGAGATAACCCACCAAAGAAGGCTAACCAGCTACCAAAGCCTAATAATATTGGTGCCAAAATTGGAATAAGTACGCCTTGTAAATTATTAGCCGAGGCCATCAACCCTACATCTTTTCCTGCATTTTCTGGATCAGGGAGCACACGCATCACGAGTGAAGCATCTGTTGAGTTAAAAATACCAAACCCAAGAGAAACAAATACTGATCCAATAATGACCAAAGCAATATTTGATGCAGACATATCAAATCCAAGTCCAATCATAATACTAATCCCACCAACCGCAATAAATGGTCTTTGCATTTTGGTCTTATCACTCAACACACCGCCTATCACACTAGCAATAGCTGTTAATACCAGTGCACCTAAGTTAATAAGAGAGAATAACTTACCTGCCGCCTCCCCAGTCATACCCAAGCGTTTTGCTAGCATAATTGTAATATAGGAAGTTGCACCATACCCCATCAGTACACAGATTTTCACCAAAATAGCTTTGGTAAAATTGGGATATTTTTTGGGACTAGGATAAATAGATAACAGGCTTTCTTTAACACTCCTTTTTTCTTTAACACTCCTTTTTTCTTTAGCAATCGTTTCTGCCGGTGTATCATTAATTATTAAACAAGTGATGACAGGTCCTAAGATACCTATAACTGCTAAAATTATCCACAAACTATTCATATGCTGTGCACTAAGTAAGAAAGATAACATCATCCCAAAGAAAACACCTAAAGGCTGTGCAGTACCTACAATACCTGAATAAGATGCCCGTTTTTCTTCAGGAACTTGATCGGGCATCAGACCGGCAAAAGAAGCACCAGCAATATTGTAGAAAAACTGAACAATCATCCACCCAATAATTAATGGCATGATAGTCTTGCTAAATCCCATCATGAGCATACCAATAGCACCTATAACACCTCCCGAAAGAATCCATGTCTTTCTACGACCAAATTTCAATTTAGTGTGATCACCCAAGGCCCCTCCTAGAGGAGGAGCAATAATTGCAAATGCTGTACCAAATGCTGAACACAGACCAAATGTATTGGTGTAATTTTGAGGATCTATATTGATAATTTTAACACTTAATAATACCAGTGCTGGTGTCAATAACGCTATAGACAGCATTGTATACCCAATAATAATTGCCCATACCAGTTTTTTATAACTTGTAACCATTTTTTTCTCCTAATTCACTTGCTTATCCAAGCAGCTCATCTACATTAATTAGTTCTACTATTGCTTGTCCACCCTTAGCACTAGGATGTAGTTTGTCGCCAGAATCATATTTAAGGACTAGTTCACTGTGGTTAGCTTCATCTGCTAAGATACTGTCAAAGTCATAGTAGCCATCACTCAAGTCGTTTTGTCTAATCCAGGTATTAATATCTTGACGTAGTTTTTCTTTTTTTTCATTTTTAACATCTTTCGCATAGCCTATAAAAGGCGAAACTGTCGCCAAGATAATACGACTACCATGTTGATGAGCAATCTCAATCAATTTCTCAAAACCTGCAACCATCTCTTCAAACATCGGCAATTCCTCGATAGGGAAGAACACATCTGTACCAGGCTGATGGATATCATTAACACCAAGAGAAACGATAACAGTCGATACATTCGCATTCACTTCAAACACATCATGTTCAAACCGTTCAACACCTGATAGTCCAAAATACTGTGCACGTCTTGGTAACATAGCAATGCGTTTCAATAATCTGTTCCCGGATATGCCAGCATTGACAAGGCTATACTGGTTTTTAGCTTCATCACGCACCTTCTGTTGTAAGGGACCTACCCAATGATTTTGTTCAGTAATAGAATCTCCGAAGGCAACAATCGTATGAGCATGAGTTGTCGTATAGACATCCACTCCTTGAACCGTCATGGTACATCTTTCTTTTGCCTGCCCGAATTCTTGGGCAAATTTCATGGCATATGGGTCATTAGTAAACTCATCTATAAAAGTTGAATCAATAGCATAATCGTCACTTTCAGTATAATTACCCAACTCAAATCTTTGAGGTTTAATGCCAAAAATACTACCTGAGACTGTTCTATTGGCTTCATCTTGTTCAGCATAATAAATTCGCAAATAAAGTGTATCTCCAGCTACTACTGATAAATCAATCACATCTGTTTTAATGGTTGCTGCAGCATCAATGATGCATGTTGCTGCTTTTGAAACTGTCACTTTTTTAAAACCAATATCTTTTTGCGTTGAAACTGTTATCCCACCGATTTCAACAGGTGTTTCACCATAATAATTACCAAGAGATATCCTAACCTTTTCTCCCTTGTTTTGTATCGGAATTTGATAAGATACTGTATGACCATTATCATTAATCGGAAATAATCCCAGACCTTTTTGAGATTGGCTCCAAGTTGTAAGCCAATCCTTTTCCTTACACAGACTTTGTTGGCGATGTGCTTTCATCTTAATACCTTCTTTACCTTTAATTATTTCTCTATCCGTTCTCATCTATTAAAATAGAATTTTAATAGATGAGGGATAAGTAATACCCGCTTCGTGGGTGTTTAACAAGTTCAGTATAGCAATGTAAGCGTTTTACATATACTAAATTTATTAGCTATTTGGTAAATTTTTAAGATAAATAGCAAACAAAAAAAGAAGCGTATCATTCGCTTCTTTTTTTCAGATTTATAGTTTGACTACAAGTTTATTAACCACTAGCTAATACTCATAATAATTCATCTTCTTTAGATAATCTATCCAGCATAGAGATTAAGCGCTGCAATTTATCATCCAATATCGCATTTTTTAGATAGGCATACTGTACATAAAATAGGACTTTATCTTCAGCTACTAAGGGAATTTTGACTAGTCCTTCCATATCTTCAAATGGTAGAAAATCCGTCATTAAGGTAATCCCAACATTTGATTTGACGAGTTGTCCAATAGTATGAACATCAGCAAAATGAAGTAAAACGTTTGCTTTCTTATTATATTTATTGTTAAGCGTTTCAAATGCGGTAGTGTGTGCCAATCCTCTTTCTAATAAGATAAAAGGATAAGCTAGTGTATCTGCAAACGATACTTCTGATTTCTCAGACAAGGGATTATCTTTCGAGACAAAAATATAAAACTCACGTTTATATAATAATTTTAACGTTAAATTAGGGTGTAATATTGGGGCCATACTACCCATTAAACTAAAATCTAGTTGGCCAGACAACAGATGATTTAATAAATCTTTTGATCTTGCTGAAACCAAGTTAAAATGCGAGATGAGATTTGCTGTATCTGCTTCACTTAACAATTTTGAAAATATTCTTGCTCTGATTAATGGTGGGAAACCGATATGTATTTTCTTTTGCTTAGCGTGCTCGATTGCTCTCTCAGTAATCATAAACTCATCCAAGATATTGGTGATATGAGATTTTAATATCTCCCCTTCTCTTGTAAAAATGACAAATCTATGAGAAGGGTCTTTTTGAACTAAATCACAGCCATAATACTGTTCTAGTCGTTTGATTGCATAGCTAATCGTAGGTTGACTGACATTAAATTGCGTCGCAACCTGTGTAAAGGACAACACTTTTCCTAATGCATCAAAATATTCAAAATCTCGTAAATTCATATCACACCATCTCCTTTACATCAGTTTATCATAATATACTTAAATTGTTATAAATAAATTTTATCACAACTATTGGAGTTGACTATAAGAATCACTAAGGTATAAACTATTGTCTGTAACAACGTTTAAGCAGATTAGGTAGTCGGAGGATATAGATACATGCAACGCTATAATGTTTTAAATAAAGGATCAACAACTTAACGATTGTGGTCAGTAAAAGAAAAATATTAAGGGATTAACAATAGAAAGTGTGAAAAAAATGACAATTTGGACAAATGCAATCGTTGATAGAGTAGAAGCTGCTTACAGTGTACGTTTTGATAAAGAAGAAGCTTTGATTTTCTTAAATGATGCTTATCAAAACTTATTAATGCTTGAACTAAAAATGCAAAATGAAGATAATGAAAAACTCAATAGTTTCATCGACTACTTTGTATCAGTAAGAGATTCATTTATCACTGAATTAGTAGATCGCTACCCGTCAAATTATACTGATATCAAAACTAAAATTGATACCCTACGCAAATTGAACGAACAAGTTTTAAGCGTCTCACAAGAAGTTGCTTAAGTTATTCAACATATCACCCATATTTTTAAAAAGGAGTTTATAGACTATTGGACAAGGAAAATGAGAAACTATTTAACGCTGGTTTCATTTCAATCACAATCATCAACTTTATTGTATATCTAGTTTATTATCTATTGATGGTTATTATCGCCGTTATAGCACAAAAACAACTACATACCACTTTAGGACAAGCGGGATTAGCTTCTGGGATTTATATTATTGGTACTTTACTCGCCCGCTTATTTATTGGTAAAAAGTTGGAAGTTATTGGTAGAAAAGCAGTATTAAGATTTGGTGCTTTATTTTATTTAGTAACGACTATTGCTTATCTTTATATACCAGTTATCCCTATGCTATATCTTGTTCGTCTCTTGAATGGTTTTGCTTATGGGTCAATCTCAACTGCTACAAACGCTATCGTAACGGCCTATATTCCTAAATCTCGTTATGGAGAAGGAATTAACTATTACGGTCTTAGTACTAGTTTGGCGGCCGCAATCGGACCATTTATCGGTATGTTGCTTCTCAACTATACAAATTTCAGATTTATCGTATTCTTCTCTATTGCACTCGTATTATTAACAACAATTGCTTGTTTTGTATTCCCAGTCAAAAACATTCTATTGACAGAAGAAACTAAACAGGCTATCAATAAATGGACTTTTGATAGTTTCATCGAAAAGAAAGTTATCTTCATCGCTTTCCTAGCATTCTTGATGGGTCTTTCATACTCAAGTGTACTTGCATTCTTGTCTTCTTATGTTAAAATCATCCACTTAGTCGAAATCAGTTCATTGTTCTTTGTGGTTTACGCTTTGATTATCACAGCTACACGACCACTTTCAGGTAAAATATTTGACTCACTTGGTGAAAAATTTGTCATGTATCCTAGTTATATTTTCTTAACATTGGGCTTAATCTTATTAAGCTTTACAACTAGTGGTTGGGAATTGCTAGTATCTGGTGGATTAATCGGTCTTGGTTATGGTACATTTATGTCAAATGGACAAGCCGTATCATTAAAACAAATTACGTCAAGCCATAGAATTGGTGTCGCCTTATCAACCTACTTCATCGGATTAGACCTTGGTTTAGGTGTTGGTCCTTTCATACTAGGGGAATTAAGAAGTTTCTTCTCATTCCAACAAGTATACTTAATCGCGGCAATCTTACCAATCGTTTGTCTCGTGCTTTACAAAATATCGCTTCATACAAATTCAGCAAAAACACAACAACAACCCTTAACTTAATCAATTGTTAAGGTGCACATCAAAAAGCCAGATAAGCAACCCTGCTATCTGGCTTTTTACTTTACTTAGGCACTACACATATCTTTATCCATTTAGTATCTAAAAAAAGTCCAAATCTTAGAACTTGGACTTTTTATTTATCTTATCGAAATCATTTGACTGTTTATTAACCAAAGACTGCTGCAATCCCCGCATAAATCAGTATAATCACACCAAGGACAATCCGATATTTACCAAAGAAGGTAAAATCATGTTTCTTGATATAATCCATCAAGAATTTAATCACCACGATAGAAACTAGAAAAGCTGTAATACAAGCTACCATTAAGATAGAGAATTGGTAGAAGCTAAACCCTGAACCTGAAAACATAAATTTAACAATTTTAAGGAGACTTGCACCAAACATAACTGGAATACCAAGAAAGAAAGTAAATTCTGCAGCTACAAAACGTGAAGCTCCTAGGATAATTGCGCCTAAAATCGTGACACCAGAACGTGATGTACCAGGCATTAACGATAATACTTGGATAAGGCCAATATAAAAGGCAAATTTATAGGGCATATGATCTAGATTCACTAACTTATCTGGTCGTGTTTTTGCCCATTTCTCTACATATATAAAGGCAACACCATAAATAATCAACATAAAAGCTACTGGGACAAACTTATGAAAATGTGCATCTAACCAATTGTCTAGTGGGAGTCCAAATACAATAGCAGGGATACAAGCAATGATTACTTTCAACCATAGTTGCCATGTTAACTGAACTTCTCGTGCCGTTTTTGCTTTATCAAACGGATTCAGTTTTTTAAAGTAAATCACAACAACTGCTAAGATTGCGCCCAGTTGAATGACAACATTGAACATATTCATAAATTCAGTCGGCTGTTTTAACTTGATAAACTCATCCGCAAGGATCAAATGTCCTGTTGAACTTATGGGTAGCCATTCAGTAATGCCTTCAATAATACCCAAAATAATCGCTTTAATAAATTCCATAGTATCCACTTTCTTATTTCAATTTTTATAAACCACTGTACTCATTATAACAAATGGTAAACAAATTGTGTCAACAAGTTCTATCATTATTAATAGGGCTGGTTATACAGAAATTACAAGGCGATAGTTATTGAAAATTCAGTCTATTTTTAGTATAATAGTGAAGATAATCTATACACTTAGAAAGAGAATTATGAAAAAAATATTTTCGCTACTGTTTGCGACACTTCTCGTCCTCAGTCTAGCACCAACGACTATTGCAAAAGGGGCTAGTAAAGATAATGAGTTCCGTGTTGGGATGGAAGCAGGCTATCCGCCTTTTAACTGGACTCAAAAAACCAATGCTGACGGTGCTGTCAAAATAGATGGTACCAATCAATACGCTAATGGCTATGATGTGCAAATTTCTAAAAAAATTGCAGATAAGCTAGATAAAAAATTAGTGATCGTTAAAACAAAGTGGGATGGATTATTGCCTGCACTTACCTCTGGCAAAATTGATGCTATCATTGCTGGTATGAGTCCAACTGCAGAACGTAAACAAGCGATTGATTTTTCACAAAATTACTACACTAGTCAACTTGTCGTCATGGTTAAAAAAGATAGCAAATATGCAAAAGCAACTTCTATCAAAGACTTTTCAGGCGCTAAAATCACTGGACAACAAGGCGTATTTCACTATGATCTAATCCCTCAAATGACCGGTGCTAAACAAGAACCTGCTATGGGTGATTTCTCAGCAATGCGTGTGGCACTTGAATCTGGTACGATTGACGGGTATGTTGGCGAACGTCCTGAAGGGATTACAGCTATGGCTAAAAACCCTAAATTCAAGATGATTACCTTCTCTGACGGTAACGGCTTCAAGACCAATCCTGATGATACACAAACAGCTGTTGGTCTTAGAAAAGGCGATAAAAATCTTTCTGAAATCAATGGTATTTTATCAGAAATCAGTCAAGCTGAACAAACAAAACTGATGGACAATATGGTTGCCCTACAAACACAAACGTCTAAAAAAGTTGGGTTTTGGGGTCAAGTATCAGATATTATCAAAAATAACGGTAGCGATTTCGTACAAGCTGCTGGCATGACTTTATTCATTTCTATTATCGGGACTATCATCGGGACATTTATCGGTCTCATGATTGGTGTCTTTAGAACCTCTAAGAAATCTGCAAATGTCGTCTTATCAGTACTACATACAATTGTGGGTTGGTTGATTAATATCTATGTTGAAGTCTTTCGCGGAACACCAATGATCGTACAAGCGATGGTCATCTACTACGGTTCAGCACAATTTTTAGATCTCTCTTTAGATAAAACCATGGCAGCATTATTGATTGTATCAATCAACACTGGTGCTTATATGAGCGAGATTGTTCGTGGTGGTATCTTTGCTGTTGATAAAGGACAATTCGAAGCTGCTAGTGCCTTAGGTATGAGCCATGGCCAAACAATGCGTAAAATTGTATTGCCGCAAGTTATTCGTAACATCTTACCTGCAACCGGAAATGAATTTGTCATCAATATCAAAGATACATCTGTCTTAAATGTTATCTCAATCACAGAACTTTTCTTCCAAGGTAATACTGTTGCGCAACAAAATTATCAATATTTCCAAACCTTTACAATCATCGCAGCAATTTACTTTATCCTAACGTTTACGATTACACGTATCCTTAGATTAGTTGAAAAAAGATTAGATTCCGAGAATTACACGACAGGTAACACACAAGCGAAATTACCTTTAGAAGAAAAATTTGTGGAAATAGGGGCTGAAAAATGAGCAACGTTATTCTTGAGATTAAAAATCTTAAAAAATCTTTCGGTCAAAATGAAGTCCTTAAAGACATTCACATGACCGTTGCCGCTGGTGAAGTCATTTCAATTATTGGTAGCTCAGGTAGTGGCAAATCAACACTACTACGCTCTATCAATTTGTTAGAGACACCAACATCTGGAGAAATCCTTTATAAAGGCGAAAATGTCCTTACCAAAGGGTATGACCTTAATACATATCGCACACACCTAGGGATGGTGTTTCAATCCTTCAATTTATTCAATAACTTAAACGTTTTAGAAAATATCATCGTCGCACAAACAACCGTTTTAAAACGTAGTCGTGCTACTGCGATGCAAACTGCACTTGATAACCTAAAAGCTGTTGGGATGGATCGTTTTGTTAATGCCAAACCAAGCCAATTATCTGGTGGACAAAAACAACGTGTTGCGATTGCTAGAGCTTTATCAATGAATCCTGATGTCTTATTATTTGATGAGCCAACAAGTGCACTTGACCCTGAAATGGTTGGTGAAGTGCTTAAAACCATGAAAGAATTAGCTGATAGCGGGCTTACTATGGTCATCGTAACGCATGAGATGGACTTTGCTAGAGAAGTTTCAGATCGTGTCATCTTTATGGACCAAGGTGTCGTTGCTGAAAGTGGCACACCTGATCAAATCTTTGTTCATCCTAAAGAAGAAAGAACTAAAACATTCTTAACGCGTTTCTTAAAAAATTAACTCAAAAAAAGACCATCCTAGCGATGGTCTTTTTTTAATAGGTAAGCCTTGGCTGCTTGACTCACTTCTTTTAAATCAACGCCTTGTTGGCTGGCAGCAAATACACAGCCACAATAACACTGACGATAGATATCATATTCAGCACACATGTCAACAGAGCGTTTATAGCCATTGTTTTCCTTAAAGTCACTCGGTAAATAATGGACAGCATAAATTTTTTGCATATCTAAGCCCACTTCATTAATCAGCTGACTATTTTTATGAGGTGATACCGTTAAAGCACTACCAAAATAATCAAACTCGAGTGCCTTAGCTTTTTGAGCCACGATATCTAACCGCATTTGAAAACAGGCTGTACAGCGTTTGCCTCCTTCAAATTCAGCAGCTAATCCTTTTTCGACGACCATCTGATTAAATTTTTCAGGTGCATACTCCCCAGCTATAAAGCCAACGTTTGCACCTGTTCGCTTATTAAACTCATCAACAAATGCTTGTTGGACTTGTTTGCGACGCTCATACTCGCTCGCCGGGTGTATATTAGAATTAGCAAATAGAATCGTCACATCTGCATAGTTGCATAGATACTCTAAACTATAAGTACTACAAGGAGCACAACAACTATGTAATAAAATCGTTGGTCTTTGCGCTTTTATTTGCCACTCTGCCATCACTTGCTGAAGCACTTTATCATAATTGACCTTTTGATTGGGTTTAAGCTTCTCCAAAAAATCTCGTGCGTTTTTCACTGTAATTCCTTTTATATTATCCACAAATCAAACCAAGCGTATACTGAGATGAGCTAACCTAATCCTCAATAACCTCAACAACATCTCCAAATAAGGCTTGTGCCTCATCAACGACCTGATGTGACGTTGGTACAGATGTTCCTTCAGGTGACGTAATAGTTACTGCATCATTTTCCGCTGACTGTTTTTGATGTAAACTCGCATACTCTGAGCGAATAGCTAGCCAATCCTCAGTCGTCAAGGCGATGATTTCAGGCGCAAACCCAACAATATTTGACATAAAATTACCAAACTGTACTTTTAGTTCTTCATTTTGAACAGCTTTTTGGGCAATAAACTCACTTTCAAATGTCACGACAACAAATTCTTTTGAAGCTGCAACAGCCGAAGTACTTTGTAACATTGACTTACCAAATCCGCTATCAAACGAGTTAATCACTTCTTCCCAAGCATTCTGTATGGTTTGTCTAGCTTCATTTGTCGCCTGTGATAATGCTTTAAAAACGAATTCCTTACTAAAGTAAGTTGTCGTTGATTTAGACTGTTTTGGACGTTGGACAGTTTTTTGCGTCTCCACTGTCGCTGCCTGAAAGTCTCCAGTCTCCAACTTCTCGGTTAGTTTGGCAACTTTATCTTGTAATTCAGCTATGACTTGACCGTAGTCTACAGACTCTGAAGCTTCACAGAATCGCATGGTCATCACATCAGCCGCAATTTTTTCTTGTGTCGTTTGTTTAAGTGTTTGTAAAGTAGCAGTTGCAATATCAATCCAGTTAAAAATTTGTGCCTTGCTAGTTGGTAATTCGTCCGCATCAGCTAAAAGCATATCACGAAAATGCCCCATTAAATCCTCAGTAAACCGAATCATGTTCTTACCGTCATTAAAGATTAAGTCGAGTTGTCCTAATGCTTCGCGTACATCACTCTGAGCTATCGCTATTACATAGGCTGATAAAGCTTGTTTCGAAATAGCACCCGTCACTAATAATGCATCTTCTGTACTCAGCCCTGATTCACTAAAACTCAAGGCTTGATCTAACGTTGATAAGGCATCCCGCATACCACCATCTGCAGCTGTAGCAATCAAATCAAGTGCTTCAGTTTCAAACGCTACATGTTCTATCGTCAAGATTTCTGCTAAATGATGGCTAATATCAGTTGCTGAAATTGCTCTAAAAGCAAAACGTTGTACACGAGAGAGAATGGTGGCAGGAATTTTTTGAATCTCTGTTGTTGCTAATACAAAAACGACATTTTCCGTCGGTTCCTCGAGCGTCTTTAACAAAGCATTAAATGCGCCAGTCGTCAGCATATGTACTTCATCTATAATATAGACTTTGTATTGTGCTCTAGAGGGTGCATAAGTTGACTTATCTCGAATTTCACGAATTTCATCTACACCGTTATTAGATGCTGCATCGAGTTCAATCACATCTTCCAAGGAACCATTTGTCACACTTAGACAAATATCACAGGTATTACAAGGTTCTCCATCTTTTTGATTGGGACAATTAATCGCCTTAGCAAAAATTTTTGCTGCAGAGGTTTTACCTGTTCCTCTTGGTCCCGAAAAAAGATAGGCATGTGAAATTTGATGTGTAGAAATCGCATTCTTTAAAGTTTTAGAGACTACTTCTTGACCAACCATATCATCAAAACGTTGACTTCTATACTTGCGGTATAAGGCTTGATAGCTCATTTTTCATCCTTTGCTTCAATGGAAAATTGGTTAAAATACCAATTCGTTTTATCTATTAATATCTGGCATGACCTCTCAAGAAAATCACGATCGACAGCATCATATCCGTTCACTTGACTAGCATCTAAATCTAGCACACCTAACAACTTACCAGCTTTAACTAAAGGGATAACAATCTCAGAACGTGCTGCTGCATCACAAGCGATATAATTTTGGTGCTTTGAGACATCATCGACAATAATCGTTTTCTTTTGACTGGCTGATTCGCCACAAACACCCTTACCTAATGCAATATTCACACAAGACACGCCACCTTGAAAAGGACCCAAGACGAGTTTTTCACCATCAAATAAATAAAAACCTACAAATACTTGGTCTACTAGAACTTGTGATAATAGTGCACTAGTATTGGCAAGATTAGATAAAGCATTACCTGATTCACCAAGCAACGCATCAAGCTGTAAAAGGGCTAGTTCATATTTTTCTTGTCTTGACATCTTTTTCACCTGACTTTTTTGATATAATAGTTGATATAGATAACATACAATTATTAACTTTGGGGACACTTGTCCATTTAAAGTTACTTGTCTATTATTATATCAAATTTTTGGAGATAAAAATGAATCTGGATGACATTCGTAGTGACATTGATATGGTGGACAGCCAACTCATCGCACTTTTAGAACAACGCATGGACTTGGTCTCACAAGTTGCTACCTATAAAAAAATGACAGGTGCACGTGTACTTGATAACTCAAGAGAAATCGCCATTTTAGATAAAGTTAGCAATCGTGTCAAAGAACCATTGTTTACAGAAACTATCGTGAATACGTTTAGAGATATTCTCAAAAACTCACGCGCTTATCAAGAACAAACTTTAAAGGACTAGATAAGGAAGTTACGCTATGTTTCAAACCTATAAACCAATTTTGGTTTGGTCTGTATTAGCGATACTGATTGGCATCATTGTAGGCGCCCTTGATGCACTATTTGGTCGTGTATTATTGGCCCTATCTAATTTTAGAACCGAAAATTTTCTTTATTTGATTCCTTTTTTAGCAATTGCTGGTATTATCACAGTATATATTTATCAACATTTCGCTAAAGAAGCTAGTAAAGGTATGGGGCTGATTTTTAATATTGGACACCAGTCAGATGAGGTCATTCCTGTCCGATTAATCCCGATTATTACGATAAGCACCTGGTTAACTCACCTTTTTGGAGGATCTGCTGGACGCGAGGGTGTTGCTGTGCAAATTGGCGCAACAGTTGCTAATTACCTAGGCGACTTGGCTAAGATTAGAAATCGACATCTCATGGTCATGGTCGGTATGGCAGCCGGTTTTTCAGGTTTATTTCAAACACCGCTAGCTGCTACTTTTTTTGCTGTTGAAGTGATCATGGCGGGTACCATCTACTATAAAGCTATCCTACCTGCATTACTTGCAAGTATCGTCTCTGCCTATACAGCAAATTACCTAGGTCTTGAAAAATTCGCTGTTACGATAACTAAACTGCCTACAGTTAATCTGTATCTCATCCTAAAATTAGGCATCATAGGCGGACTTTTTGGTCTAACAGGATTTTCTTTTGCTTGGTTATTAGCACATGCTAAGACTCAGTTCACCAACTGGTTACCAAATCCTTATACAAAAATCGCCTTAGGCAGTCTCATACTATCTGTTTTATTACTCCTTTTTTTTCAAGGCCGTTATGCAGGACTAGGGACAAACTTGATCACGATGGCTTTTGATGGGGGACCTATTTTTCTCTGGGATTTTGGCCTTAAATTTTTATTAACAATCTTGACTTTAGCTATCGGATTTCAAGGTGGTGAGGTAACACCATTATTTGCGATTGGTGCCACGTTGGGGATTATCTTAGCCCATCTATTTGGCTTACCCTTAACATTTGTCGCCGCTTTAGGATATGCAGCCGTTTTTGCTGCTGCAACTAACACTTTTTTTGCCCCCATCCTCATCGGATGTGAAGTATTTGGGTTCTCGCTCATGCCTTACTTATTCATTACAGTAGCAGCAAGTTATTGTCTAAACTTTAATCGGTCTATTTATACTGGACAAACGCTTCGATTTTCTAAGAAAAAATAACATATGCGATATAATCTGCTTGATATACAAAAAAGACTTTTCTTTCGGAAAGTCTTTTTTGTAGCAAAGCAGTAAAAAATGATGTTTTATCAAAAGTAGTCATTTTTCTACTATTTCTGATGCTTACAAGCTAGATAGCGCTGCATCAATAGATGTACCACCGTCGCTCATTCTGATAACTTTTTTACTAGTCGACTCATGATTAATGATAGCAGCTAGTACCATCGCCACATTACCGATCGTATTTTGTGATTCGGAAGCTTCGTTAATCGCAATGTTGCCAGTGGCAGGTCCATCAATTAACGCTGTTGCTTGCAAAATTGTATAGTCCAAGTTAGTTTGATTAATCAAGTAATTATCCGCAAAAAATTTCGCAATATTATAATCTAATAAAGCCTGCATGTCTGGGCTTTGCCATTTTTCTGGCTCTAAAGAGTAAGATGAACTGAGCATAACAAATCGTGAAATCCCGAGTTTTTCAGCAATCATCATTACTTTTACAGCACCAAATGCATCAGTTTGCAGCAAGTCCTTCCCCCTAGACCCCGCTACAAAATAGATAACATCAATATCTTGTAACTTTTTAGATAAGACATCGACATCATCATGCAGATCAAACTGAAGTGACTTAACCTTTTTTAGTGTGACTAACTGTTCTGGGTGTCGTGATCCAGCAATCACATCATGATTTTGATTTGACAAATTCTCGATTAAATTTTGCCCAACACGGCCATTAGCACCAATAACTAGTATATTCATCATATCTCCTTTAACTCGTTTGGCTATATAACTAAGTATAACACAGGAGTAAGACTCATCTTTTTAGATTTGTTTTCAAATTAATCTAGTCTGAAACAGGTTGTGATGATTGAGACTAAGTACACTACCCACTTTGTATGTTTTAATTCATCCCGGTTATATCAAAATACCCCCTACTAAATCTAGGATTTAGCAGGGGGTATTTGTGATTAATCTAAACTGATGCGATTAGACTTCAAACATCAAATCGCCATATGAAGGCATTGGCCATGCTTCTTTATCCACAATCAACTCAAGTTGATCAACTGGTGCACGAAGTTCACCCATAGCTTTAAACACAACATCATTATAGAAATGTGCTTGTACTTTAACGTCAGTTTTTTCACTTGCTTCTTCTGTTACTTCTTTTAATGCCACAAGTGCTGCTTTAGTTTCTTTAAGTAAATCAGAAACCTCTGCTAAGATATCCGCTTGTACACTTGCATCACTGCCAGCTTCTTTAACAGCAAGCACTGTATCTGCTATAGATTTTGTATATTTGATAACAGCAGGAATAATTTGTTTTGCTGCCATATCAATCATTGTCAGCGCTTCAATGTGAATAACTTTAGCGTAGTTTTCATATTTAACTTCTTCACGCGCTTTTAACTCTGTTGGCGATAAAACACCATACTTGTCAAATAAAGCAATAACTTCTTCTGATTCAAGTACTTCGGTAGCATCAACATATGATTTAAGGTTAGGAAGACCACGTTTTTCAGCTTCTTTAACCCATTCTTCTGCATAACCATCACCATTAAAGATAACGCGGTTATGTGCTTTTGCATATTCAGCAATCAATGCATCTACTTCAGCATCAAAGTCACTTGCATTAGCTAGACGTTCTGATGCTTCATCAAATGCTTCTGCAACAATTGTATTCAACACAATATTTGGAGATGCAATTGAATCACGTGAGCCAACCATACGGAATTCAAATTTATTACCTGTAAAGGCAAATGGTGATGTCCGGTTACGGTCAGTAGCATCCTTTGAAATATCTTTCAAGGCAGTTGAACCTGTTGTCAACACACCACCTGCGATAGAAGTAGATGCTGATCCAGTTTCAATATATTGGTTAATGATATCTTCTAATTGTGAACCTAAAAATACTGAAATGATCGCTGGTGGCGCTTCGTTGGCACCTAAACGGTGGTCATTACCCGGATCTGCTGCGGATTCACGTAGTAAACCAGCATACTTATCTACTGCTTTAATGATTGATGCTAAAACAAGTAAGAACTGTCTGTTTTCATGTGGCGTAGATCCTGGTTCTAGTAAATTTTCACCAGTGTCTGTTACAAGTGACCAGTTATTATGTTTACCTGATCCATTTACACCTGCGAAAGGTTTTTCATGAAGTAGACATTTCATTTCGTGTTGACATGCTACACGTTTAAGTGTTTGCATCACAACTTGGTTTTGATCGACAGCGACGTTTGCATTTGCGTAGATTGGTGCAATCTCATGTTGTGCAGGAGCCACTTCGTTATGCTGTGTCTTAGATGTCACACCAACTTTCCAAAGCTCTTCATTCACATTTTTCATGAAACCAGCAACACGTTGACGAATGGTACCAAAATAATGATCATCTAATTCTTGACCTTTTGGTGCTGGTGCGCCAAATAATGTGCGACCAGCATAGATCAAATCTTTACGTTGTTGGAATTTTTTCTCATCAACCAAGAAATATTCTTGCTCAGCACCAACTGATGGTGCAACTCTTTTAGCAGTTGTATTACCAAAGAGACGAAGTAATTTAATAGAAGCATCCGAAATGACTTGCATTGAACGAAGTAATGGGGCTTTTTGGTCTAATGCTTCACCATTATATGAATAGAAAGCTGTTGGAATTAACAGTGTTGTCCCACCAGCATCATGACGGACAAAAACTGATGATGTTGTATCCCAAACTGTATAGCCACGAGCTTCAAAAGTTGCTCTCAATCCACCTGATGGGAATGAAGAACCATCAGGTTCACCTTTAATTAACTCTTTTCCTGAAAAGGCAGTCATCACACTTCCATCTGATTTAGGCGCTGTAATAAATGAATCTTGTTTTTCAGCTGTTACGCCAGTTAATGGTTGGAATAAATGTGCAAAGTGAGTTGCACCTTTTTCAATGGCCCACTCTCGGATTTCATTTGCAATCACATCAGCTGTCGCAAGATCAAGATCTTTACCATCTTCAATTGATTTTTTAAATTGCTTATAAACATTTTTTGGTAATCGTTGCTGCATCACTGCATCTGTAAACACGTCCTCAGCAAAGATTTCTGGAATATTGACTTTCACCATCGTTAAACTTCTCCTGTCATTTTCTATGTTATAACTTCTGACACTAATTATTATACAGTTTTTTTGAACCGATTGCAACAATAGTTGTAATTTTTAGAATTTTCTTTTTAATAAGTGTTTTTTGTCATTAAATAATATAAGAAAAAGCACTACCATCTATAAATTAAGGATAGTGCCTTTTCAAATTAAATGAGTTTAGTAAAGATCTAAGTAATTATCTACTTCCCATTGTGAAACATATTGTGCATAAGCAGCCCATTCTACTTTTTTAGTCTCTACAAAGTTGGTATAGATGTGTTGGCCTAGTGCTGCTTTAACGACATCATCTTCACGAAGTGCTTTAACCGCGTTATGAAGTGTTGATGGTAAATCTGTTATCCCCATCGCTATACGCTCATCACCAGTCATCATATAGATATTATTTTCCACAGGATCAGGGGCTTCTAATTTTCTAGCAATACCATCAAGACCGCATTCCAGAAGTACAGCAAGTGCTAGATAGGCATTCGCTGTCGGGTCAACCGAACGCAACTCTAAGCGTGTACCTCTGCCACGAGAAGCTGGTACGCGAACAAGAGGTGATCTATTTCGTCCTGCCCAAGCAACATAAACAGGAGCTTCATACCCAGGAACTAGTCTTTTATACGAATTAACAGTGGGGTTAGTAATGGCTGTAAAATTATAAGCATGTTCTAATATCCCACCAAGAAACTGATAGGCCGTATCCGATAAGGACAGTTTCCCATTAGGATCATAAAAAACATTTTCACCTGATTGATCAAACAAGGACATATTGCAGTGCATACCGCTACCATTAATCCCAAATTGCGGTTTAGCCATGAACGTTGCGTGTAACCCATGTGCTCGTGCAACTGTTTTTACTACCAGTTTAAATATTTGAATATTATCACAAGCCTCTAGCACGTTTGTATATTTAAAATCAATTTCATGTTGCCCTACTGCCACTTCATGGTGACTCGCTTCAACTTCAAAACCTAAATCCGTCAAAACATTGACAATTTCACGACGTGTATTATCAGCTGAATCTGTCGGCGCTAAATCAAAATATCCCCCCTGGTCATTCACTTCAAGCGTCGGGTTCCCTTTTTCATCAAGTTTAAACAAGAAGAATTCTGGTTCTGGCCCAAGATTAAAAGAATCAAATCCCATGTCTTCCATATGTTTAAGTGCACGTTTTAAATTCCCTCTAGGATCTCCAGCAAATGGTGTCCCATCAGGATTATAGACATCACAAATCAAGCCTGCTACTTTACCGTTTTCATCTCCCCAAGGAAAAATAATCCATGTATCTAAGTCAGGATAAAGGTACATATCAGATTCATTAATACGAACAAACCCTTCAATAGATGACCCATCAAACATCATTTTATTATTTAAAATTTTTGTGAGCTGTTCTTCGGTTGCAGGCACTTCAACATTTTTCAAAGTCCCAAGTATATCTGTAAACATGAGTCGTAAAAATGTAACATTCTTTTCTTTAACTTCCGTTAAGATATCTGTTATTGTAGTTGTCATCTCGCATCTCCTATTATAGTTGTCAAAAACAGTATCATAGCGATAAGAAGCGTGCCATATCACCAACGTTTCTTATCGCTATTTTCTACTTTTATATTTATCGTAAAGTCGTTTTAGGCTGATTAAATCTGGACTGTTGCATGATTTCTTCTTCTAAAATTTTACGTACTTCAGCATCAGTGATCGACTTATTTTTCACTTCATCTAATGCTTCTTTACTTTTTTCATATAGTTTCTTAATCCCGGCAATATTTAAACCGTCATTCAGATAATCCTTAATTTCCAATAAGACGTCCATATCATTCAGTGAATATTTCCGACGATTACCATCATTTCTGGCAGGAAAAATAAGTCCTTGATCTTCATAATATCGAATTTGACGTGCTGTTAAATCCGTCAACTCCATAACGGCACCGATAGGAAAGACGGCCATAGAGCGTCTTAGTTCGCGTTCTTTCACTAAAGCATACCTCCTTTACTGTTTTACCTTCTATATTCCTCATTATATAGTGGCGATTATGAAAAGTCAACGGTTAATGTTAGATAAAATAACATTATCTTCAATCCTGAGGATAAGCATAGCCAAAATGTTCATATGCCTTTCTTGTTGCACACCTACCTTGACGTGTTCTGATTAAAAATCCAGATTGAATTAAGTAAGGTTCATACATATCTTCTAGTGTTTCTCTCTCCTCAGAGATATTCACAGCAAGCGTACCTAGACCGACAGGACCTCCTTGATACATCTCAATCATTGTCTTAAGAATTTTTTGATCAATATAATCAAGACCAGACGCATCAACATCTAACATCAGTAACGCCTTATGTGTTATCTCATCATTAATCAACCCAGTTCCCTTTATCTGTGCAAAATCTCGGACACGTTTTAAAAGTCGGTTGGCAATACGCGGTGTCCCTCGACTGCGACGTGCAATCTCATGTGCACCATCACCTGTGATGTCGACATCGAAGATATCTGCAGTCCGTGTGACAATTTCTGTTAGGTCTGATAACTCATAGTAGGCCATATGCGCATTAATCCCAAATCTAGCTCTTAATGGATTAGATAGCATACCAGCACGAGTTGTCGCACCAATTAAGGTAAATGGTGGTAACTCAAGGTGTACACTTCGACTTGCATCACTACCACCAATCATAATATCGATATAAAAATCTTCCATAGCACTGTATAAAATTTCTTCAACAGACATAGGTAGACGATGAATTTCATCGATAAATAGTACATCTCCAGCTTCAAGTTCATTTAAAATAGCGACTAAATCTCCCGCCTTTTCAATCGCTGGTCCTGATGTTTGTTTAATATTCACACCAAGTTCATTCGCGATTACAAAAGCCATGGTCGTCTTACCAAGGCCTGGAGGGCCAAACAACAGCACATGGTCTAAAGATTCTTCACGCATCTTAGCAGCCTTGATATATATATCTAGCTGTTCTTTAATTTTATCTTGTCCTATATACTGAGCTAGATATTGAGGTCTTAAAGTTCTCTCTGCCGATAAAGCATCCGCATCAAGCTCATAATCTTGTAACTCTCCCGATGTTAGTTTGTCATTTCCCATATCTTTATTGTAACAAAAAAATGGCAAAGACGATATTTATAATTGAAATATCAAAAGGATAACAGCTATCGCGCTTTACCATCATATAAATAGGATAACTTACACGTTTTCATAGCTATCAATAGTAGGTAAGTAGGTATCTGTCTCCCTTACTCCCGTGTATGTCATATCTCAAAATAGTTTCATCATAATCAGTATGATTGCGATGAAACTCACTTGAAAACCAGTTGTTAACATATTAACTAAACGGACACGATCTTTCATCTGTTTCTTCGGATATATCTTAAAAAGCCAAGTTGGTAAATGTCTCCCTATCCCCCAACTCATAATATTAAATAGCAGGAAGAGTAAGAATAAGCCAACATTTTTCGGCGTTAACTCTCCTCCTAACCAGGGTGATAGCAGTAATATACCAAAGAAAATAACTAAATAAATTGGAAATAAAATTTCCCTCCTTATCTGGTAACCTCTTTTTTTATTAGGTAAATTTTCGATGAATTCACGAGCAAGTTCAGATGCAGGCTTACCAAAATATTCTTGAGCTGAAACCCCATTATCTTGGGCTTGTAAAATATCTGCTCGTACATTATCTACGATGTCCATTATCGTTTTTGTATCTTTTTCTGAAAAGCGATAACTTTCAAACAGATGTGTGATAAACACCTCATCATAGGCTTGATTATCTGGTATCATCTTACCTAAAATCTCACGATTTTCAATATGCTCTGCTTGTCTTAATTTTAAAAATTGTATAAGTATTGTCATAAAATTCACCATTCTAGGAATAAAGTACTAGCAGGAATCTGAGTTTCTAGTCTCATTTATCAAGCTAGTCATAGCTTTTGTTAGTTCTGACCAATGCATTATAAACTCCGATAATCTCTTCAGTCCTTTTTCAGTAATCGTCAAATATTTTCGCTTAGGACCTTCAGAAGATTTTCGCATCTCTCCTTGAATATAGCCATCACGTTCTAACTTTTGCAAGATAGGGTAGATTGTGCCAGCAGCAATAGCCAAAAAACCCATTTCTGCTAATTTTTCTGTGATCTCATAGCCATAAGTCTCCCCATTTGATATGACGAGGAGCAAGGCGCCATCTAAGGTACCTTTTAATAATTGTGTATTAATTGCTGCCATTCATATAGGTCTCCTTTCAATAGATATGATATA
>JAKDQI010000058.1 GCA_030454995.1 Pseudolactococcus plantarum
AATTAATTAGAAATGCTCTAACTTGACTCATAAAATACAAGGAACCTGTAATAAGGTAAATCTCATCTTTATGTTTCGGATAATCAAAAAAAGTCTGCCAATTAGGTAGCCAAGTAACATCTGAAATATCAGCAACATCACTTGCTTGTATTGATTTAGGGTAGTCGAAAGTAGATAGCGACAAACTTACATTAGGGATTTGTTGTAAGAGATAAATCATTTCATGAAAATCTTTACGTTGTAAAGCAGAAAATAAGATATTGACTTTCTGTTCTCCTTGAAATTCATTGGCTAAGCGCTTGATCGCAGGTATATTATGAGCACCATCTAAAATGTAGCCATCTAATGCTTCCATCCTTGCTGGCCAAAATGCTTGTTTGAGTCCTCTTGTTATTTTTACTTTATCCATTATCAATGATAATTTATCTGATAAGATCTCAAACAAATTAACAGCTAAAGCAGCGTTTTCTTGTTGGTATTGACCATGCAAGTTTAAATCATATATAACATCTGCACTTGATTGATATAGCGGTGCATTTTTAAGCTTTGCAATATGTACGATGACATCATATGCTTCATCGGGCATACCAATTGGACTTCCGATGACAACTGGCACACCTTGCTTAATAATGCCAGCTTTTTCATTAGCTATCTTAGCAAGTGTATCTCCTAAAATATCTTGGTGATCTAAGCCAATCGTTGTAATTGCTGATACTAAAGGTGTGATAACATTTGTGGAATCAAAAAGCCCGCCTAGACCGACTTCGATAATGGCAATATCTACTGACTTTTCATTAAAATAGTAAAAGCCAATAGCCGTTAAAATTTCGAACTCAGTGATATTTGAAAGTGCCTCGTCCTCATCCATTTTTAAGACCAGGGGTTTGATCACTGCGACCACATCATCCAGTTCTTGATCCGTTATGAAGTGTCCATTAATCGCGATACGCTCATTAAATATCTCGATATATGGAGAAGTGAAAGTACCAACACTTAAACCATGTTGCTGTAAAATATTAGACAAAAAAGTAACTGTTGAGCCTTTGCCATTAGTACCTGCGATATGAACTGTTTTAAGTTTGTCTTGTGGGTTATCTAGTGCTTGTAATAAATACTCAATACGAGATAAACCAGGCTTTATCCCAAACTTTAAACGCGAATGTATCCAATCAATACTTGCATTACTCACTTTTACTAATGTCCTCTTTTAATTCATCTAAGTTTAATTTGGCAAAAAGATATTTTCTATCTTGTACTGGGAATCGCTGATCTAGTTGATCTACTGCGCCCACTTCTACAGTACCCTCTTTAATGACATAATCTAGCACATGACCACCGAACGTATGATCATCTGTAATAAAATGTAGATGGTAACCTGCAACACTCACGCCGTGAAACATCTCAGGTGTCCATATACCTACAATGGTACCAGTCACATCTTTTTCAGTATATTCTGGTTGATTGGTAGCAATATCAGCAAATTTTGCCCCTGCTTTTGCTTTAGGAATCATCCGAACATGCATATTTGAAAACGTCCCATGAATTTTTATAGAACGAAACAAATTAGCACCATCATAGTACGTTTCGATACGTGTTTGGAGTTCTTCGTTTGTGGCTTCGTATCTTTGTCTAAAGATAACTTCTGCCTGATGAAAAACGACTGCAGCGTATGGGACTTGCACATCAGGTCCAACTTCAGTGATTGTTTTATCTCCTCGTGCTTGATAAGCTTTACCATCGAGAACAATTAATTCCCCATCAATTGCATCAAGTGTTCCAATACCCAAGTCACCTTGCTCAAGTAACTCTCCAATCGTCATGCTACCTTCAAAAAGGCCACTCATGAGTGCTGATAAGGTATTGTACTGAAATAATTTAATTGGTTCTGCCATTTTTTAATTTTTCCTTAATCATCTTTTTACAGAGTCATAGACGCATCATCTGTGCTATGTCCTTTAATGTTGCTGAAAAGCTTGTGATTCCCTCGCAAGTTTTAATTATATTCTATCACAAACACTAGTAAAATATCAGTTAGACGTTTAACTTTTATTGTTAAAAATTATGAGAAAATACTACTTTTATCTTGCTACTAGACGACTATTTTAAACCAAAAAAGCCCTTAATAAAGGCCTTTTTATTTACTATAAAACTTATCACACCTAAATCTATTAAGGACTAATCAGGAATGATACAAGTTCCTGATCCATTTTTCACAAAATTCTCCACATTATCAAGAGACGTAATTGTGGCTTTTTTTCCTGTATTTTCGACAAAGGAAACTGCTGCAGCGACCTTTGGTTTCATAGATCCTGCTGCAAACAACCCTTGGTTCAAATACGCACGCATGTCACTCACTGAAACAGTTCCTAGTGCTTTTTGATTAGGTTTGCCAAAGTTTAAAAATACATCGCCCACTGAAGTAAAAATGACTAATTCATCAGCTTCAACAAGTTCTGCTAACTTTGAGGCAGAAAAATCTTTATCAATAACAGCTTCCACGCCATGATAACCTGTATCACTTTCTATAACTGGAATACCGCCGCCACCACATACTGTCACCAAAGCTGATGCGTCTAGTAATGGCTTTATGGCATTCGCTTCTACGATTTTTAAAGGAAGAGGAGATGGCACAACACGTCGATAACCACGGCCAGAGTCTTCAATCATTTTCCAATCTGGATATTGTGCTTGAATAAGGGTTGCTTCTGATTCAGTATAAAATGGCCCGATTGGTTTTGTTGGATTTTCAAATGCCTCATCTGTTGGATCTACAACAGTTCGTGTGATGACAGATACCAGCGGTACATCGGACATTCCGTTATGGTTCAGTGCGGATGTAAATGCTTGAAGCATCCAATAACCAATTTCACCCTGTGTCATGGCAACTGCAGTATCAAGAGGCATGGCTGGATTTTTATCTGAATCACTCTCTAATTGTTGTAAGAGTAAATTACCGACTTGAGGGCCATTACCATGTGTGACAACCATCTCAACATCATTATCTTTAATCAAGGGCATTAACTGCTCCGCTGTTTGTTGAAGTGCTTTTGCTTGTGCAGCTGCAGAAGGATCATCTGTTAATATGGCATTGCCCCCTAAAGCGACTACTATACGTTTTCCCATCTTAGACTAGCTCCTTTTCACTTGAGGTTTTTGTTGCGTGATACAGTGAATATTGCCGCCACCATAGACGATTTCAACCGTATTAACACCTACGACTTCATGGTTTGGAAATATAGCTCGTAGTTGTTTTAATGCAAGCTCATCATTATGATCCCCATACTGTGGGACAATAACACCATGGTTAGTAATCAAGAAATTCATATATGATGCGATACAAATATCACCATCTTCACGTGGAATTGTTCCCTCCACGTTATCTATGTTAAATTCACCTTTTATCTTGACCGTTTTTGCAGGACAAGTTAATTTATGAACTTTTAGGTGTCGCCCTTTAGCATCTGTCATCTGAATCAAGCGTTTGTATGCATCTTGTGAGGCTTGATAAAATGGTGAAGTCTTATCTTCAGTATAGATACAAGCCACTTCGCCAGGAGCTACAAAACAAGCAACATCATCTACATGTCCGTTTGTTTCTTCTGGATCTATGCCATCTTTAAGCCATAGAACTTTTTCAATATTTAAATAGGCTTTTAGTTTAGTCTCAATATCTGATTTAGTCATATGAGGGTTTCTACCTCTAGATAACAGACACATTTCTGTTGTTAATACTGTCCCTTCACCATCTACATGAAACGAGCCACCCTCTAGGACAAAATCATCTGTACGATAAGAGTCGATACGTGCTATCTCACAAACTTTTTGTGCTAGTAGGTCATGTTGATCCCATGGGAAATATAAGCCATCTACAAGACCTCCCCAGGCGTTAAACGACCAATCATTTGCTCTAATTTCTCCGTGATTATTTATGACAAAAGTTGGCCCACAGTCACGTACCCACGCATCATTATTTGATACTTCAAGTACACGAATGTCATCAGGTAATTGGTAACGTGCATTTTGGTACTGCGCTTTAGACACTAGCATTGTAACTGGTGTGAATTGACTGATTGCCTTAGCTACTTGAGTAAAGGCTATTTGAACAGGTTTTGCGCCATCACGCCAATTATCTGGTCGTTCAGGCCAAATCATAAAAATTTCTTCTTGTGCTTCAAATTCTGCGGGCATCCAAAATCCATCTGATTTTGGTGTAGAACCAATCATACGTTTAGACATATTTTTTCTCCTATTTTTTTATTTGTTTAACTTTAATAATTAACTCACCTATACCAATAAAGATTATTGAGCCAATCGTAATGGGTAATTGTGCTGTCAAAGAAACGGCATCAAATTGTAAAGGGATTGCTGTAAAAACCAACGAGATAATAATGATAATCATTGGCAAAGCCGTATATACTTTTAATGTCGCAACACTACCACTAACTTTAAAGGGACGTGGTGTATCTGGATCAATCTGTCGTAATTTATAAAAGGCAGGGAAGACAGGGATATAGCTTAGTAAAAATAATACAAGATTTAGCGAGAAGAATGACCAAAACAAATCTTGATTTGGTAATAATGGTGAAATCACAACAATTACTGTCGCAACAAGACCATTCATCAAGGCTGCACCCCAAGAAATACCATTAGTGGTCCATCGTTTCGAGAAAAATCTTGGCATATCACCATTATCTGCCGCATAGCTTGCGATATTATTAACCCCTTGTGACCATGAAACCATATTACCGACTAGCGTCAGCATAAATAAGAAAGAGATCAAGCTAATAAACCAGCCAGTTGGTGTACCTAGCATTACTTGAAAACTATCTACTAAACCAGAACTTGTCGATAACTGATCTGTCGGAATAGCGACGCCTATTCCAAAAGCTGAAAACATGTAGATGGCTGCAATAACAACACCACCAATGATGATAGACTGTGGAATCTGTTTTCTAGGATTTTCCATACTATCAGCGAAAGTACAAATGACCTCAAAACCAAGTAGATTAAATATGATGACTGATATAAAAGATAAGCTATTTAAATCAAAACTTGGTAATAACGATGCAAGTGTATAGTGGTTTGCAACACCTTTGGTCATGGCTGAGTAAACACCTAATCCGCCTAATGCTAAAGCTAAGAAAACTTTAATCACAGCGCCACCGTTTAAAATCCAAACACTGTCACTTACTGGATATAAGCTAATAAGGACAATGACCCAGATAAAAATCAACTCGATTCCTATCGAGACCCCTGTCGTTAGGTAAAAGCCAAAAATCGTTTGTAATAACTTAGGACATAATACAGCAAGTGATGCCATCCATAAAGGGAAATTTATCCAGTAAAACCAGGATGCTCTAGCTCCCCATCGATGCCCAAATGCTTTGGTAATCCAATCATACAACCCACCCTCTCCTGTATAGGTAGTCCCAAGTTCTGATGTGATCAACCCATAAGGTAAGAGAAAAGCTACGATAAGGATAATCCACCAAAAGAACTGCGAGTTACCGATAGCAGCTACTGGTGCAGCAGCCTCGGCAACAAAAACAACACAAATGACGGAAAGAATCGCACTAAACAAGCTAAATTTTTTCTTTCCATTTTTTATAATGCTCACACTTTCTTATTTGCTCAAGTAGGCTTTTAACTCAGATTCAGCAATGCTTTGTGCTACTAAATCATAAGGATTTTTTTTTGCATAATCAGTCATTAGCCATACCAGTAAAGCACGAATCGATGTTAAACGATTTTCTGCTTCATCAAAACAGATCGCATTTGGCCCATCTATAACTGCATCGACAACTTCCTCACCTCTTGACGCTGGCAAGCAGTGCATAAATTTTGTATTTGCACCTGCTTTTGCCATCATGTCTGGTGTGACCTGATATTTAGGATAGAAGATTGCTAAACGCTCTGCCTCAGACAACTCTGCATCATATAAGCCATACCAAACATCTGTATAAAGGAAATCTGCACCGATAATTGCCGATTCATCATCTGTGACTTCAAAGCTACCGCCTGATACGTCACAATTAGCGGCCAGTTTTTCCTGATGATCTGCATTCAGTTGATAGCCTTCTGGTCCAAAATGCACAAACTGCATCCCCATTTTCGTCGTAATTAATCCTAATGAGAAACAAACTTGAGTTGCATCTCCTACAAATACAACTTTACAATCTTCTAATTTTTTACCAACGGGCAAGTGTTCGATGATCGTTGTCAAATCTCCGATTTCTTGTGTCGGATGATTATAATCAGACATGGCATTCAGCACTGGTATACTCGTATGTTTAGCGAGTTTATCGACAGATTCATGACGATCTACTCGTGCCATAATAATATCCAGTAATCTAGAAAGTACTGTACTTGTATCTTCTATTGTTTCATGACCACCCAGTTGAATCTGACCTGTTGCTAAATATTGGGCGTGACCGCCTAACTGTGTCATGGCTGTTTCAAAAGAAACACGCGTACGTGTTGAGGATTGTTGAAAAATCATACCTAATGATTTATTTTTTAGTAATGGTGGATAATAGCCATCTTTGATAGCAGCTTTAATCTTTAATCCTAATGTTACGATGTCAAGGATTTCAGATTTTGAGTAGGTTTCTGTTGTGATAAAATCACGTTTCTTTGTTGTGTTCATGTTGTTTTCCTCCTAAATATAATGTGAGCAACGTTCTCTTTTGGGAACGTTTTCAGTATAGCAAGTCGTTTTTATCTAAACAATAAACCAAAAGATGTAAACCTTAAACTAGTTGAAAAACCCTTACTAAACCAGCTATTACATAAAAGGTTTAGTAAGGGTTTAGACCATATCCTATCAACTGTAAAGCTAATAAAATAAAAAAAACATCATAATAATGTTTTTTTGTCTTGCCCTAAGCCATCTTTATCAAAAGCCTCCCAAACGCTACAAACTTCTGAACGCCGATCAACTTGAAGCTTAATATAAATATTATTCGTATGTGTTTTGACTGTTCCAATAGACAGATACAGTTGCGTTGCAATCTCTTGATTATGTTTATGTGCGATCAGTAATTTGAGTATTTCTGCTTCTCTTTGTGTAATGCCATATTTGGTAACAAATTTAGAAAACTCATCTTCTTGATGATTCATATGCGACTTAGCTGTCGTTTCAACAAGATCACACTTATTGTTATTGGGGAGCGTGGGCGCGTGATAGGTTGACTTGTCCTCTAATAACTGCGTTAATATATAATGCACTAAGATGATACAAAGTATAATATGAAATATAACTTCAGATATATTTCTGTTTTGAATCTGAGGCATACTACTTTGATAATTGTCCCTAAAATAGATAACAAAACTATCTTCTAAAAAGATTAATATGCCAAAACTAATACTTAACCAACCAAGTAATCTAACATATCTGTTAAAAGGACGCGCTTTGTCTAGATGGCGAGAATTTTTTAATAATAATCCACCCAAATAAATCGTTAATATCTGACTTGGTAAATAGTAAAGCCAAACTTTTAAGGCTGAGTCACCCATGAACGGCACAAGAATTAACCAAAAAGCAAATAGGATATAGAGAGCGTATTGATAAGACTTTAACTTTATATTTACCAGCTCATCTACTAATTTTAGGGCAATGCCAACTATAGCCAAATAATAAAGTGTATCAAAAATTGGGTTAATCATGAAAAGTCGATTATAACCGTTAGCAAACACACGGAAGCTTTCAGACATAGCGATCACAATACCTTTTATAATAATGACTAAGAAATAAATCGCCATCAAAAATTCATTTTTTTGGCGTTTTTTTAAATATAAACACAAACATAAAGACATGACTAGCGTATATAAAATTGTTAGTAAGCTTGTATACATATAATTAAACATCATTTGTTTGAACTCACTCTCCAATCTATTTTCATGACCATTTGTCTATAGCATTATATACCCATATTTCATGAAAAAACCTATATAACGCCCTGAATATAAAACGCTTACAAACTTATTCTCTCAAATTATAATAAATTTGTCAAAATTTTTAGTAACTGTAGGTCATGGTATCAAAAAAAGCTCTTAGCACTTTAGTGCTAAAGAACTTCTATCATAGATTGACCTGTTCATACCATACCTATGACATGAATAAAGAAACAGATCAACTGATTATATGTTTCCATTTGTTTTTTAATAATTGATATGATCTAGCAAATAGGTACCATAACATGCCAACAGCTGAAACAAAGAAACCAATCGGCCAACCTGAAAAATAACCGAGTAAAATTGAAAGCCAAAAAACTAAAATCGACGAAATGATTGACAACAACAATACATATTTTGGATTACTGCTCAAGTAAATACTACCTGCACTTGGCATTATAATTAAGCTAAAAGCTAGCAAAGCCCCTACTACAGGAACGATTACAGTCGTAGCTAAGGCAACAATAATCAAAAATAATATGTTGACTAATCGAACAGGTATGCCTTTAGATTCAGCTACCTCTTTCGAAACTGCTCCGAACAACAACGGGCGCCATATCATCAAAAGAAATAGTAAACATACGGCACTTGTTGAAACAGTAACTAGAACCTGATTGGCACTTACGCCTACTATCTGTCCAAAAAGTAGTGCGTATGCTTTTTCTGCATATTGGTTGGTTAAACTGATAAGTAGCATACCTATGCCTAATGTAGAAATCAGCGTTAAAGTAGTTGCAATATCATTTTTTCTTTCATCTTCTATTTTGCCAATCAATACAGCACCACCAAGTGAAAATATTAATAAGCCAATATAAGGATTTAAACCAAAGAAAACTGCTGCAGCACCACCTGAAAAACCTGCTTGGGGAAGTGCATGTGCTACAAAAGAATCTGATTTTAGTACAATAAAGAACCCAACAAAAGCTGATAATATGGCAATAGCTGTACCACTTTCCCAGGCATGAATCATAAATGATTGTGTAAAAACACCTGTATCAAACAATTTTTCTATCCCCTTTCTTTGAAATAATAAGCACCATTTTGGCTATTAAGTATCCAGCAAGAATGAGTGCACAAACAAAGAAACTAACTGGCCAATTTCTATGTGATGGTAACCAATAATAACTATCATAGGCCAAAATAATCCCTAACCAAGTTACTGAAACAGCTATAATTGAAGAAAAGAGTATGCTATATTTGATACTTCTAGCAAATGACATCGCTATAGCAGCTGGTCCAATCAAGAGTGCTGTACTTAACAATGCCCCGATAATTAAAGACGATTGTCCGACCACTAAAGCGAGTAGTACAATAAAGATATAGTTTATGAATTTTACTGGAATCCCAAGTATACTCGCTAATTCAACAGTTATAGAACTCGTTACAAGCGGTCTATAAATGCATATTAATATGATTAAACTAGTGATTGTAAGACAAATAATGACTGGAATAGTGGAAGATTTGATGATGAAAATGGATCCGAACAAAATCAACATTGCAGCACCTGATTGGCCGGTATTATGTGTATCTAAAAATAGAAAAAGTGATTCGATTCCCATAGCAAAAGATAATACGACGCCAGTTGCAAGATTTCTTTCATGTGCGTGCTTACCCGCTATCTCAACGCCTATAGAAGAAAGGATACTGAAAATCAAAAACCCCCATAAAGTATTGACCCCTAGCAGGAAGGATATTGCTGCTCCAGCACCACCAAAATCAGAAATAGCATGACCTGCAAATACTTGACCTCTGATAATGACAAATACCCCTATTATGCCTGAGATAAACGCAATCAGTCCACCCACCAAAATCGCTTCTTTAACTTGGTTATTTGCAAAAAAACCTGGGGCAAATAATAATTGTAAAATATTTTTCATCTATAATCTACTTCATTTTCTTGAGGAGGATTCAGGCTCACGTTATCATCTCCCATGACCAAAATCCTATTGTTAATATTTAGCACTTCTACCTTATAGCCATATAGTCGACTTAACACTTCTGTTTGAAAGACTTCTTTAACTTTACCTATAATAGCTTTACCATCTGCCAGATAAAGCACTCTACTCATCACATCTAATAAAGGATTACTATCATGAGCAACTAAAATCACCGTAATATTTTTTGCTTTGCTAATTCTTGCAATCAATTGAACAATTTCATAAGCATTTTTGATGTCAAGATTTGATAAAGGTTCATCGAGCACTAGTATTTTAGGATTAGCTAATAAAGCCTGTGCAATCAGTAGTCGTTGTTGCTCTCCACCAGAAAGTGTACCTATCGCTTGATTGCCAAAATCAGTTGCACCTACGTCTTGTAAAATCGCATCAACTTTTTTAGTTTTTACTTTATTTGAAAGTGGTATTCCCCATTGATTACCATCAAATCCTAATGATACAAAATCTCTCCCTCTCAACGGCGTATCAGCAGCTATAAAAAGTTTTTGGGGAACATAACCAATCAAACCTTGACGTATTTTCAGAGGTTTCCCCAGTAACTTAACTGTCCCTTTGGTTGGTTTAATCAGACCTAATATTATTTTTAGTAATGTAGATTTTCCTGCACCATTTGCGCCAATCAAGCCAATGAATTCTCCTTGATTAATCACTAGATTAATGTCATCTAGAACATGACGATGATCAAAAGTCATCTGAAGATGTTCTATTTCTATACAAGGTATGTCAGAAGCTTCTTCTAGTCTGCTAACCATTATAGTTTCTCCGTTGATTTGCCGTCTTTAAGTGCAGAAATAATTGCTTTTGTTTCAGCTTCCATCCATTTTTGGTAAGTATAATTGTTTGGCATTGTTTCATAAACCCCAACAACTGGTATATTGTTTTGCTTAGCTAAATCAAGCAGTGCAGTCGTTGAATCATCAACGGCTTGTCTATTATATAAAAATACTTTTATAGTTTTTTCATTAAACAGATTTTGTTGTGTTTTGACATCTTGAGGGGATGGGTCAACGCCATTCATAACCGCTGCTTGATAGTTCCAAGGTGTTTTATTCGTTAATTCAGCGGC
>JAKDQI010000059.1 GCA_030454995.1 Pseudolactococcus plantarum
TAAATTACTCTATTTTGATCCCTTATTTAGTATTATCTGTATTGGGACTGATTATTGTATTTTCAACGACAGTTCCTCATCAGATTGAACTGGGCTTACCGCCCTATCAGCTATTTAGGAACCAAACAATTTTCTTCGCTTTTTCTCTGTTTATGATTGCTGTAATCTATAAAATGAAAGTTGAAAAATTAAGATCAAGAGGCTGGTTTGGTATTTTGATTCCTATCATGTTAGCGTTATTATTTATTGCTAGGTTTTTTACACCAACGATAAATGGTGCCCATGGTTGGATTTCAGTTCCGGGTATTGGGACCATTCAACCTGCGGAATACTTAAAGTTAGTGTCTGTCTGGTTTTTATCGGCTACATTCGCAACTAAACAAAACAAGATTGCAGCTCAAGATCTCGATGCCTTGTTTGATAGGCATAAGTTTTGGTCAAATTTTGTGACTGGCTGGCGTTTTTGGGTTATCTTGATGATTGGTGCAGTGGTCGTGATGCCTGATATGGGTAATGCCTTGCTTATTATTATCAGCTCGTCAATGGTTTTTGCTGCCAGTGGTATTTCTTATCGATGGACAACAGGTTTTATCAAGATATTTGGTGGGCTCTCACTATTTGCTTTAGCAGTATTAAAACTAACAGGTGGTAATATTATTCCGAGTGTCTTCTCGTCAATTACTTATGTCAACAAACGTTTTGTTGCGTTTGCAAATCCATTTCAAGATACTGGAGATTCAGGCCATCAGATGATCAATGGTTATTATGCTATGTCTAATGGTGGTTGGTTTGGTAGGGGGTTAGGTAACTCAATTGAAAAGAAAGGTTACTTGCCAGAAGCACATACAGACTTTGTATTTGCAATCGTTATCGAAGAGTTGGGGTTGATTGGTGCGATGATCATTTTAGGACTGATTTTCTTCTTGATTATGAGAATTTTTATGGTTGGTATCAGTGCAAAAGATCCTTTTAATAGTATGATGGCAATTGGTGTTGCGGGGATGTTCTTCGCTCAAATATTTGTCAATATCGGGGGTATTTCAGGGCTCATCCCATCTACAGGGGTTACCTTTCCTTTTCTAAGTCAGGGTGGTAATTCGCTTTTGACTTTATCTGTAGGTATTGGCTTTGTCCTAAATATTTCTGCAGATGAAAAGAGAAGGGAACTAGCTGAAAAAACTGAAAAATATGATGTATCTGATGTCCCAAGATTATCATTAGTAGAAAAGTAAATGAAAAGATGCAACAACATATTATCTTTGTGTTTAGAAAAGGAAAGGCTATATAAATGAAAAAACTATTAGTTGCCAATCGTGGCGAAATTGCTATCCGTGTCTTCCGTGCTTGTAGCGAATTGGGTATTTCAACCGTTGCTATTTATGCAAAAGAAGATGAGTATTCAGTTCACCGTTTTAAAGCAGATGAAGCTTATATGGTCGGCCAAGGGAAAAAACCCATTGACGCTTATCTAGATATTGATGATATTGTACGTATTGCACTTGAATGTGGAGCTGAAGCTGTTCATCCGGGGTATGGTTTATTATCAGAAAATATCGATTTTGCCCGTAAAGTTGAAGCAGCAGGACTTATTTTTGTTGGCCCAACACTACATCACTTGGATATTTTTGGTGATAAGATTAAAGCGAAGGAAGCATCTGTAGCAGCTGGTGTTGGTTCGATTCCTGGTACTGAAGGACCTGTTGATTTAGAAGGTGCACTAGCCTTTGGTAATGAATTTGGCTATCCTGTGATGATTAAAGCTGCACTTGGCGGAGGCGGTCGAGGGATGCGTGTTGCGCATAATGAAGCAGAAGCACGTGATGGCTATGCTAGGGCTGCGTCAGAGGCAAAATCTGCTTTTGGTTCTGATGAAATTTATGTTGAAAAATATATCACAGATCCAAAACATATTGAAGTACAAATTTTAGGTGATACACATGGTAATGTTGTGCATCTATATGAGCGGGATTGTTCTGTGCAACGTCGTAATCAAAAAGTAATCGAAGTTGCCCCAAGTGTTGGAATGTCTGATGACCTACGCAATCGTATTTGTGAAGCTGCTGTACAATTGTGTAAGCATGTCGGTTATGTTAATGCGGGAACAGTTGAATTTTTAGTTAAAGATAATGAGTTTTATTTCATTGAGGTTAACCCTCGTGTTCAGGTTGAACATACGATTACAGAAGTTGTGACAGGTATTGATATTGTTCAAGCACAGATTTTAATCTCAGAGGGAGCAGATCTTCATAAAGATGTTAAAATCCCAGATCAAGATAAAATCCCGTTACTCGGATCTGCAATACAGTGTCGTATTACGACGGAAGATCCAGAAAATAACTTCTTGCCAGATACAGGTATCATCGATACATATCGTTCGCCAGGTGGATTTGGTGTTCGTTTAGATGTTGGTAATGCTTATTCAGGTTATGAGGTAACACCTTATTTTGATAGCTTGCTTGTTAAGGTCATTACGAGTGCGACAGATTTTAATGAAGCGATTCGCAAAATGGATCGTTGCTTACGTGAATTTAGAATTCGTGGTGTAAAAACAAACATTCCTTTCTTAAGAAACGTACTAAACCATCAGTCATTCATCTCTGGTAATGCTAAAACAACGTTTATCGATAGCACACCTGAGCTGTTTAATTTTCCACGTTTGCGAGATCGTGGTAATAAAACAATGAAATACATTGCAAGTATCACGGTAAATGGTTTCCCAGGCATTGATCAAGCGCCTAAACCTTATTATGATGCAACACGCATGCCAAAAGTTAAAAAAATTGAGACACTGACGACTAAAAATATTTTAGATAATGAGGGTGCAGATGCAGTTGTAGACTTTGTTAAATCAAGAAAAGAAGTGCTTTTAACAGATACGACATTCAGAGATGCCCATCAAAGTCTTTTAGCAACACGTGTTCGTACACAAGATATGAAACAAGTGGCTCAGGCAGTAGATGAAGGGTTACCTAATCTATTTTCATCAGAAATGTGGGGTGGTGCAACATTTGACGTTGCATATCGTTTCCTAAATGAAAGCCCGTGGTATCGCTTGCGTGAACTTCGTAAGTTGATGCCAAATACCATGTTCCAAATGTTATTTAGAGGCTCAAATGCTGTAGGTTACAAAAACTATCCAGATAACGTGATTGAAGAGTTTATCAAAGTAGCCGCACGTGAAGGTATGGATGTTTTCCGTGTGTTTGATTCATTGAACTGGTTACCACAGATGGAAAAATCAATTCAAGCTGTCCGTGATACAGGTAAAATCGTTGAAGCAACGATGTGTTATACAGGTGATATTTTAGATAATGATCGGCCAAAATATGACATCAAATACTATAAAGATTTAGCAAAAGAACTGCAAGCGACTGGTGCACATATTTTAGCCATCAAAGATATGGCTGGTATTTTAAAACCACAAGCAGCTTATCGTTTAATCTCTGAATTAAAAGATACGATTGATATTCCACTCCACCTACATACCCATGATACTGCAGGGAATGGTGTTATGATTTATTCTGCTGCTGTAGCAGCGGGTGTTGATATTATAGATGTCGCAACGTCTTCTATGTCATCAGGTACAAGTCAACCAAGTATGTCATCGGTTTACTATGCACTTAAAAATGGAGATAGAACCCCTAATTTAGATAATGACAATGCGATTCAAATCAACCATTATTGGGAAGATGTCCGTAAGTTTTATGCACCGTTTGAAAAAGGGTTAACAAGCCCTCAAACAGAAGTCTATATGCATGAGATGCCAGGAGGTCAGTATACTAACCTTCAAGCCCAAGCAACCGCAGTTGGGTTAGGCTTAAGATTTGACGAAGTGAAAAACATGTACCATACTGTGAATATGATGTTTGGTGATATTATTAAAGTGACACCATCTTCTAAAGTGGTCGGAGATATGGCACTCTTTATGGTTCAAAATGATCTGACTGAAGCAGATATCTATGCTAAAGGTGAGACGTTGAGCTTCCCTGAATCAGTGATTAGTTTCTTTGCTGGAGATCTAGGTCAACCTGTTGGCGGTTTCCCAGAAAAATTACAAAAAATCATTCTAAAAGACAAACCGTCATTCAAAGATCGTCCAGGTTTACATGCTACACCGGTTGTATTTGAGGATGTACTTGCTGAGTTAACTGAAAAATTGGGGTATAAACCTGGTCAGCATGAAGTACTAAGCTATATTTTATATCCTCAAGTTTTCCTAGACTACCAAAAAATGCAAAATGAATTTGGTAGTGTAACCTTACTCGATACACCGACTTTCTTTAATGGGATGCGAGTTGGTGAAAAAATCTCTGTTGAAATCGAGAAAGGAAAAGTACTACTGATCCATCTTGATAGCGTTTCTGAACCAGATAACGAAGGAAATAGAACGTTGTTCTTTAATTTAAATGGCCAAAGACGTGAAGTTTTAGTAAAAGATACGTCGATTAAGACAACGTCAGTGATGAATCAAAAGGCAGAGCCAACTAATCAACATCATATTGGTGCAACGATGCCAGGATCTGTTGTAACTGTATTAGTTGAAGCAGGTGAGAAAGTTGTCAAAGGACAGCCACTCATGGTAACTGAAGCGATGAAAATGGAAACAACGATTGAAGCACCTTTTGATGGGGAAATCAAACAAATTTTTGTTAAAGCAACTGAGTCAATCGCAACACAAGACTTATTAATTGAATTAAAATAAAGTCAAAAAAGCGAATCGTCTAGATCGCTTTTTTGATTTGTTTAGCATTTTACCAATAAATCGTTAGTATAATGAGTAAAAAATTAGTAAAAAAAGTGAAAAACAAAAATAAATACAATAAAACTAGAATAATTCTTCACAAAGTGGTATAATGAGTACGTAAAATAAATTTTGGAGGAACTTAAGAAATGGCAATCGTTTCAGCAGAAAAATTCATTCAAGCCGCTCGTGACAATGGTTACGCAATTGGTGGATTCAATACTAACAACTTGGAATGGACACAAGCTATCTTGCGTGCAGCAGAAGCTAAAAAAACTCCAGTACTTATCCAAACTTCTATGGGTGCGGCTAAATACATGGGTGGTTACAAAATGTGTAAACTTCTTATTGAAACTCTTGTAGAATCAATGGGAATCACTGTACCAGTATCAATCCATCTTGACCATGGTCACTTTGACGATGCGTTAGAATGTATCGAAGTTGGTTATTCTTCATTAATGTTTGATGGTTCACACCTTCCAATCGAAGAAAACCTTAAACTTGCTGAAGAAGTTATCGCTAAAGCACACGCTAAAGGTATCTCAGTTGAGTGTGAAGTTGGTTCTATCGGTGGTGAAGAAGACGGTATCATTGGTGAAGGTGAACTTGCACCAATCGAAGATGCAGTAGCAATGGCTAAACTTGGAGTTGACTTCCTTGCAGCTGGTATCGGTAACATCCACGGTCCTTACCCAGAAAACTGGAAAGGTCTTCATATCGATCACTTGACTAAATTGAACGAAGCGCTTGTAGAAGCTATGGGACACAATGTACCAATCGTATTGCACGGTGGTTCAGGTATTCCTGATGATCAAATCCGTGAAGCGATCGCTAACGGTGTTGCTAAAATCAACGTTAACACTGAGTGTCAACTTGCATTTGCAAAAGCAACTCGTGAATTTGTAGCTGAATTCAACGCTAACGAAGCTGAATACATGAAGAAAAAAATCTTCGACCCACGTAAATTCTTGAAACCTGGTTTCGATGCAATTACTGCTTCAGTTGAAGAACGTATCGATGTTTTCGGTTCAGCAAACAAAGCATAATTAAGTTCTAAAATATGATTAAAAAATGCTTATCAGTGATGATAAGTGTTTTTTTGATTATAACGTTAATTTAGCTAACAGATTATGTTTTTGGATTACTGATGTCACCTTTCTGATGACATCGCTTTGATCTACAGCGATTTGAAAAAATAAAATTTTTAAATAACATATTAAATAAAAGAAGTGCTATAATATGATGTATGGAAGTTAACTGGATTATTTCAGATAGCTAATGAAAGTGTTTTAACTTTTGGACTCAAATATACTTAAAACTAGATAATCATCTGATTGAAAAGTAAGGATATCCATTTGGATATTTTTTCTTTTGTCACATTAAAGTTAAAATACTAGTAGAAATAGGAGAAATATGGAAGAAATAAAGCAACAAGACGTCAAGATATTTAATCAGTCGTTTATACAAATTTTTATGATCAACTTTTTTGTTATGCTATCCTTTTATAGTTTGACAGTTGTCATTGGTCCCTACGCAGTTAATGAGTTAGGAGAATCCCAATCAGTCGCTGGTTTACTTGTAGGTATTACGGTCATAGGATCTTTAGTAGCGCGCTTGTTAAGTGGGTTTTTTATGGAAAAACTAAAGACTAAGTATATTTTATTTTTAGGTGCGGCTATTCTACTCGTTAGTTTAATCAGTTACGTGTTTGCTAAGGAGCTAAGTCTTTTAGTTGCGATGAGATTTATCCAAGGTATTGCGATTGGCTTGATCAGTACAGTCACCAACACAGTTGTCGTCCTTGTGATTCCTAGTGAGCGAAAAGGGGAAGGGATTTCCTATTTCAGCTTATCAACAGTCATTGCAACAGCATTAGGGCCGTTTATCGCACTTTTATTGGTTAATGCAATCGGATATCATTTGTTTTTTATACTAGCATCATTGATTGGTGTCTTAGTATTTATTGCTATATTCTTTGTACATGAAAAAGTTGTTACTCTACCTAAAAAAGTACAGCATCAAGCAATTAGTATTAAACATTTTATTGAACCTAAGGCGATACCACTTGCTGTGGTGATGTTAATCGCGACGATCTCTTATAGTGCCATTCAAAGTAATTTAACCTTTTTTATGTCAGAACAGCATATGGCTAACTATGCTAGCTTCTTCTTCCTGATCTATGCTATATCTATTTTTGTAAGTCGCCCCTTTACTGGTGTTTTGAGTGATAGAAAAAATGAAAATTTTGTGACGTATCCTTGTTTAATTTTACTGATTGCTGGGTTTATCTTGCTATCTCAAGTTAGTGGTCCAATTATTTTTATTCTTTCTGCTATTTTCATTGGTCTTGGTTTTGGGAATTTACAGTCATCTATTCAATCTATAATTGTTAAGAATGCAGCTTTGGATAGAGTAGGTGTATCTACATCAACTTATTTCATTTTGTTTGATTTGGCGTTTGGTGTTGGTCCGGTGTTACTTGGTATCATTGCTCCGATGATTGGGTTCAAGGCTTTGTTTGAATTAATGTCCATCGTAGGGTTGGTTGCTTTGATCTTATATTATTTGGTGCATGGTAGACATGTATCAAAATCTTTATAGGACTATCGTCTATCCTGTAACTTGATCTATATGATGAAGCTCTGCTATTATCATTACGCCGTGTATTTGGAGTGCCTACTAGCTGAGTTTTTAAGCAGTAGCCCGTGTCTGCAGTAACACCGTCGTAAACATACACATAAAGGCTTGAAAATTTAGTTTTTTTAAGGTAAAATCGTAGTATGGCTTATAAAAAGAAACCAAAAACGACTTTTCAAAAAGTCGTCATGATTGTTGTATGGTTGATGCTTATTTTAACTGTTTTCGCAGCAGCAGCAGCAGCTATATCGGTATTTATCTAACTTCATCATAGGATGAAGTTTTTTTTTATCAAATTGCTCTGATGGCTTAAATTTGATAAAGAGGGCTTGCCTCTATGTGACTAGTATCTAACACTTGGATGTCATTTTTGATATCAACATCATGTTGCATTAAGGTATTTTCCATGGTCAAATGTGCGAGTTCTTTTAGGTTATTTTCTTGACTACGGTGACCGAGAAAAATTTTACTCGTTTGTCTACCGATCACAGAAAGTGCGGTGCTAGCACCATCCTCATTTGATAAGTGACCGTGATCTGAAAGAATCCGTTGTTTGAGACGCCAAGGGTAATTGCCCATGCGTAAAATTTCAACATCATGATTTGATTCCATCAAATAAGCATCTGCATTTTCGATGGTCCCTCTCATACGGTCGCTAACATAGCCTGTATCTGTTAGCATGACAAAACTTTTGCCATCTTTCATGAATTTATAAAATTGTGGTGCTGCAGCATCATGGCTAACACCAAAACTTTCGATATCGATATCACCAAAAGTGAGGAGCTTACCCATCTCGAAGGTATTTTTTTGTGCACTATCTATCTTGCCACAGCTCTCTCCGATAGCTTGCCAGGTCTCTTGATTGGCATATAATGCCATATTATATTTACGCGCGAGTACACCAAGTCCTGCGACATGGTCTTTATGCTCATGCGTGACTAAAAGTGTATCAACATCGCAAAGGCTTCTGCCAATCTCATTCATCAAGCCTTCGATTTTTTTACCTGATAGTCCTGCATCCACAAGTATTTTACGTTCTGGTGTCTCGATATAGGTAACGTTACCTGAGGAGCCACTTGCTAATATACTATATTTAAATCCTTGATTTACTGTCAATTTAGACTTCCTTACTAATTATAAAACATATAGATACGCCGATATTAAGTACTATAGCTGATCATGCATAAAGGTTACAGGTGGCTTATGTCATAAATACAATGCTTTTGGTATAGGTATATCTGACCTGTGATTAGTGATCATCTTCAGGGTGGTTAGACCAGCTGTTACCTTCATCATCATTGTCTGTTTCTAGTGGGGCATATGGTAATACAACAGTGAAAGTTGTTCCAGTTTTACCATCAGATTTCGCCCAAACAAAGCCATCGTGCATTTTTATGATATCACGTACAATAGAAAGACCCAAACCACTACCACCTTGATTTCGGCTACGCGCCTTATCAACTCGATAAAAGCGGTCAAAAATTTTAGGGAGATCTTTTTTTGGAATGCCCATACCCTCATCCGAAATACGTAATAACACTTGTGTATTTGTTTGCTCTAGATTAACGGTGATTTTGCCGCCATCTGGGCTATACTTAATGGCGTTATTCATTAAATTATCGATGACTTGACCTAGTTTATCTGTATCTAACTCCATCCAGATAGGTTGTAAGGGGATCTGACGAATGATTTTAAATTGTTTTTCGTTAGATTCTGTATTGCCAACGATTTGATCAAACCGGTTTAACTGATAATGTAGGAAGGCAATCAAGTTAATGACTTCTTTTTCAAGTACAATCGTATCTGAATCCATTCTAGACAAGGTAACGAGGTCTAAAATCATGCGGATCATGCGATCAGTTTCTTTTAAAGAGACTTTGATGAAAGAAGGCGCGATATCTGGATCTTGTAATGCCCCTTCATCTAATGCTTCGAGGTAAGATTTGATAGAAGTTAGTGGAGTGCGTAGTTCATGGGATACATTAGATACAAATAGGCGTCTTTCGCGTTCATTTTTTTCTTGTTCTGTTACATCATGTAAAACGGCCACAACACCCGAAATAAAGCCAGATTGTCTACGAAATAATGCAAATTTAATCCATAAAGTAGTAAATTCACCCATGTTATTTTCACAGTCAATGGTGATTTCTGGCTCTGATTCTAGTAAATCTCGAAAAGTATAGTTTTCATTGATGCCTAGCACATCAGTGATTTTACGAGAGAGTATATCTGGATCTTTGATGTTTAAGTATTCCAAGGCAGCAGTATTGGCTAAGACGATTTTACCTCTGCGATCTGTTGCGATCACACCATCTGTCATATAAGTTAAAATACCGTTTAATCTTGTACTAGAAGACTCTAACGTTTCTTGTGCATGTTCGATTTTTTCACCTAAATTGACAACTTTGTCGTAAAGGCGATTAATTTCAGTATTACCACGAATCTGTTTACGAACCGTATAGTTTTTTTCTGTAAAATCATCAATTTGATCAGAGATTTGGTTAAGCCCTTTCGATAGGCGAAATGTAAAAAAGATCACGAAACAAAGTGAGATGACATAGAATGCACAGAATCGAACAAGCGAATCACGCTGTGATAAAAAAGCGCTTGTATTAAAGATAAAGAGACTTAAAAAAAGCAGTAAATGCAGCATTACTGCTTTGAATAAGATACTGCTTGACATAGGTAGTTTATTTTTCATTAGGATCACTCAAATAGTAACCGACGCCCCGACGTGTTACAACGTACTCAGGCCGGCCAGGGGTATCTTCTACTTTTTCGCGTAATCGTCGAATAGTTACATCGACTGTACGAACATCCCCAAAATAGTCATATCCCCAAACAGTTTCAAGCAAATGCTCACGCGTCATCACCTCACCAATATGTTTGGCAAGATAGTGGAGCAATTCAAATTCTCTGTGTGTGAGATCGATATGCTTGTCATTTTTATATGCTGCATATTTTTCAGGTGCAATAGAGATATTACCAATATGAATATCTTTTTTATCGCTATTGGTCGTACTAGTTTCGATCGCAATATTAGAACGACGTAAGTTTGCTTTAACACGTGCTAGTAATTCACGATTTGAAAAGGGTTTGGTCACATAGTCATCAGCGCCGAGTTCTAATCCGATGACTTTATCAAATTCAGTATCTTTTGCTGAGACCATGATAATTGGGACTTCAGAAGATTTACGGATTTCTCGTGCTACTTCAAGCCCATCTTTTTTTGGTAACATCAAATCTAATAACACTAAATCGGGTTGTTCTGTTTCAAAGATGGTTAATGCTGCTTCTCCATCAAAAGCTGTTAAAACTTCATACCCCTCTTTTGTCAGATTAAATTTGACTATATCAGAAATTGGTTTTTCATCATCAACAACAAGTATTTTCTTCATATATGTGTTCTCCATTATTATTATCATTATAGCGTTTTTTTGCTATTTCTACAATTAAAACAGGTTTTCTGTTAAAAAAGCTAACTAATTTATATTGAAAAAAATCAAACAATTCGAAATAAATTGTTTGATAATTCTGACTTTTAATGGTAGAATAGGTTC
>JAKDQI010000060.1 GCA_030454995.1 Pseudolactococcus plantarum
CCTTTGAGTGGAAATGTGTTTTTTTTGAACTGTCTGTTTTATTTGGGGCTTGACATGTGGCGTTTTTTGTTTGTCGCTGAACTAAAAAAGAAAATATACAGATAAATGAATTAATATGCAAAACAGTATGTCTTATGATATAATAATTTATAACTATTTTGAGAAAGAGATGACATATGAGTTTTAGTTTTATTGATAAATTTTTGCCTTATTTTAATGACGGATTGATTGTTACCCTGATTATTTCAGCTTTTGTGGTTGTTTTTGGTACGATTCTAGGTACAACGATTGCTTTAGGAAAACTATCTAAAATACGGTTCTTGCGTTGGGTTGCCAATGCTTATATCGAAATTTTCCGTGGGACACCGATGTTAGTACAAATCATGATTGGGTTTCAAGTACTTGGGAAAATGCCTTTACCTGAATTTCAGCTTGGTATTTTGACTGAGGATTTATCCCGTCTTGTCCCAGGGATTATCGTGTTATCGATGAATTCAGGTGCTTATGTTGCAGAAATTGTGCGTAGTGGGATTAATGCAGTGCCAAAAGGTCAAACTGAAGCGGCTTATTCTCTTGGAATTAGACCACGTCAAACAATGTTAAAAGTGATCTTACCACAGGCGATACGAAATATCTTACCTGCTTTGGGAAATGAATTCGTAACGATTATCAAAGATAGTTCTCTGCTCGCAACGATTGGTGTTATGGAACTCTATAATGGTGCCCAAACAACTAGCTCAACAACTTATCAAAGTTTATCTCCTTGGTTACTGGTTGCAGTGTATTACTTTGTTGTGACCTTTATTACGAGTCGCTTAGTTAATCTACTTGAGAGAAAACTTGGGAAAGGATATGTAAAATGACTGCACCAAATTTGATTGAAATCAGAAATTTATACAAATCGTTTGATAAAAATGAAGTCCTAAAAGGCTTAGATATCCAAATCAAAAAGGGAGAAGTTGTCGTGATGATTGGACCATCAGGTTCGGGTAAATCAACTTTTCTTCGTACTATGAATCTCTTAGAAGCTCCCACAAAAGGAGAAGTGTACTTTGAAGGGACTAATATCGCAGATAAATCAACTGATGTGTTCAAACATCGTGAAAAAATGGGGATGGTGTTTCAACAGTTTAATCTGTTTCCAAATCTAACGGTACTTGATAATCTAACCTTGGCACCTGTTAATACAGGTAAGTTAACGAAAGAAGCTGCTAAAATAGTTGCGCTTGAATTACTTGCCAAAGTTGGATTAGTTGATAAGGCAGAAGCCTATCCACAAAGCTTGTCTGGTGGTCAGCAACAACGTGTGGCGATCGCACGTGCTTTAGCTATGAGTCCTGATGTGATGTTGTTTGACGAACCAACATCAGCACTCGATCCAGAAATGGTTGGGGATGTCTTATCAGTCATGCAAGATCTAGCGCGTGATGGCATGACGATGGTCATCGTCACGCATGAGATGGGATTTGCTAAAGAAGTTGCGGATCGTGTTATTTTTATGGCTGATGGTAAGATCGTTGAATCTGGGGAACCTACAGAACTGTTTGATCACCCGAAAGAACTTAGAACCCAAGAATTTTTAGCCAAAGTACTATAAGTGTGATAAGATTAGCATAAAGCAATCAACGATTTTAAAGGTAAATTTAACATATGACAGTTGTAAAAGCGCTCAAGTTAGCGCTTTTGTCATAATATGATATAATTAAAAGTCAAGGTAAGTAAAATGACTTAAAACTTGTTGAAATGAAATGCGGGGCTAACCTATGGAATATAAACAAATAAACGATAAAACAATGAAAATTTCCCTTACTTTTGAAGATTTGAAAAATCACGATATCAAAATGAGTGATTTTTTAGTCAATCAAGGCATGGTAGAGAAACTTTTTTACGAGTTAGTTAGTGAACTTGAAATAGAAGATAAATTCTCAAATACAGGTATGATGACCTTTCAAGTACGCCCTCATCCAAAAGGTGTTGACTTACTTGTAACAGAAGAAACTGATATCGAAAATATGCAGTTTCCGGATGGTGCTGAAGGGTTACAAGAAATGATGGACGAAGCAATGGGGCAGATGGGAGATTTGGCAAATATGCTAGATAACTCAGACAAAGCACCTAACTTTGATGTCATGGATGATCATGCTGATTTCGTCTACTTCATTCTTAGAGTCAAGACGATGTCTGAAGCAATCAAGCTAAGTAAAGCTGTTTTAGACGATGTTGAAGAATCTGAACTCTTTGAATTTCAAGACCACCTTTACCTCACGATTTTAGATAATCAAAAACGAAAAGGTGTGAAAGCAGTTAGTCTGCTACGTGCTAGAATGTTAGAATATGGCGAAACGTCAGATGTTTCAAGAGAAACACTACTAGAACATGCTAAGACGATCTTTAGAGAAGAAGCTTTAGAAAATCTTCAAAGCATTTGAGTAGCTCGTTATCATAAGATAATAAAGACAAAGTACGAGATAGTCGGTACTTTGTCTTTTTTGTGTCAACACCCTGTTGGCTGTTGGACTGCTTATTTAGATTATGGATTATTTATAGTATTTTGGACAATTTAATTTTGGTAATTTTTAGACAATTCAAACATATAGTATACAGATTTCGGAATAAAAAGCAAAATTAACTAATTTTTTGTTATAATGAACTATATGCATAACTTAACTAAATTTCCGTTTACTGTTAACTATATAATTATTTTACTGGTTACTGCAATTATCGCATTGATTTTGACACCGATTATGGTTGTTGTATCAAGACGGATAGGGGCTGTTGATAATCCAAATGCAAGACGTATTAATCTGAAACCGATGCCATCAGCAGGTGGTGTGGCTATTTTTATTGCGTTTTCTGTAATTACCTTATTTGTATTACCGAGATTTGTTGGTTTAGCTAATCATAATCGTGTTAATGCCACGTATTTGAAGTATATCTGGCCAATCATCTTAGGTGGTGGTATTGTCGCAGTAACAGGGTTGATAGATGATATATTAGAAATCGGAGCAAAGAGCAAGTTATTAGGTCAGACACTTGGGGCCTGTGTCATTTGGTTTTTCTCAACGAGTAGATTTGATAATTTTAAGATACCATTTGGTGGTCCGCTTTTGATATTCCCTACCTGGCTATCGTTTTTTGCAACTATCTTTTGGATACTCGCCATTACGAATGCCTTGAATTTGATAGATGGGTTAGACGGTTTAGCTAGTGGTGTATCAATCATAAGCTTAACAACGATGGGGATAGTGAGTTACTTCTTTTTGAGTACATCAGATGTCTATCTGCCGATCACAATTTTTGTTTTGGTATTTGCTATTTGTGGCTTCTTTCCTTATAACTTCTCACCAGCGATTATCTATCTTGGTGATACGGGCGCCTTATTTTTAGGATTTATGATCTCAGTATTATCATTACAAGGGTTAAAAAATGCGACAGCTGTTGCCATTGTGACACCGATGATAATTCTTGGTGTGCCACTAACAGATACTGTAGTTGCCATGATCAGACGTAAATTAAATGGGGGAAGTATCGCAGTAGCAGACCGAATGCATCTCCATCATCGGCTATTAAGTCTAGGCTTAACACCACACGCAGCAGTACTCGTCATCTACGGTATTGCTGGTATCTTCTCATTTATCGCCTTAATTTTAAATGTCTCATCTCGTTGGGGCGGTATCTTCTTGCTAATCTTTAGTCTGATAGGACTAGAGGTGATGATTGAACTTGTCGGCGTTTTAGGGAAGGATCGCACTCCTTTGTTACACATTATCAAATTTGTTGGTAATAGCGACTATCGTCAAGAGGTCAAAAAAAAGGGCAAGATGTAAAGCTTTATAGACAAAATGATTCTATTTTGTCTTTTTTTTTGTTAAAATGGGACTAGTCAAATTAAGAATACTTGGAGGATACTATGTCTACATTAGAAATCAAAGATTTACACGTGCGTGTTGAGGAGAAAGAAATTCTCAAAGGTGTAAATTTAATTATAAATACAAATGAAATACATGCAATTATGGGGCCAAATGGTACAGGTAAATCAACACTTTCTGCTGCGATTATGGGTAACCCAAATTTCGAAGTCACGCAAGGTGAAATCTTACTTGATGGTGAAAATATTTTAGAGTTAGATGTAGACGAACGTGCACGTTTGGGTCTTTTCTTGGCGATGCAATATCCTAGCGAAATCCCAGGTATTACAAATGCTGAATTTATGCGAGCTGCTATGAATGCTGGTCGTGAAGATGATGACAAAATTGGTGTCATGGACTTCTTGAAAAAACTTGATGAAAAAATGGCCTTGCTTAACATGCATGAAGATATGGCTGAACGCTACCTAAACGAAGGGTTTTCAGGTGGTGAGAAAAAACGTAATGAGATTTTACAACTTTTGATGCTTGAACCAAAATTCGGTATCTTAGATGAAATTGACTCAGGTCTTGATATCGATGCGCTTAAAGTAGTTTCAAAAGGGATTAACGCTATTCGTGGAGAAAAATTTGGTGCATTGATTATTACTCACTACCAACGTCTCCTCAACTACATCACGCCTGATGTTGTCCATGTCATGATGGAAGGCCGTGTTGTGATGACAGGCGGACCTGAACTTGCTGCGCGCCTTGAGTTAGAAGGTTACCATGGTATAGCTAAAGAGCTTAATATCGAGTACAAAGAAGAAGCTTAAGAGGGTATATCAATATGACGAAAGAAACGATTATCGCTTTTTCACAAGCGCATGCGGAACCAGAGTGGTTACAAGCGCGTCGGAAAAAAGCGTTTGATAAAATTAGTGAATTAGCATTGCCATCTATCGAACGTGTGAAAATCGCACGTTGGAAGTTTGGTAATCAAACAATCAGTGACTCAGTTGAAACAGCAAACGTCGTTGATTTTACAAACTTAGGTGACAATCCAAAATTAATCCAAGTTGGGACAAGTACTGTATTTGAACAATTATCACCAGATTTAGTAGATAATGGCGTTGTCTTTACTGATTTCTATTCTGCTTTGGAAGTTATTCCTGAAGTGATTGAACAGTATTTTGGTACGGCTTTGGCTTTTGATGAAGATCAATTAACAGCTTATCACCATGCTTACTTTAATTCTGCAGCAGTTTTATATATACCAGATAATGTAGAGATTGATGTGCCGATTGAAGGACTCTTCTACCAAAATTCTGATGAAGCTGTTGAGTTTAATAAACACGTGTTGATCATTGCTGGTAAACACTCAAAAGTGTCTTACTTAGAACGTTTTGAAAGTCTTGGTGAGGACAGTGAGAAAACAACAGCAAATATCGCAGTTGAAGTGATTGCTCTAGAAGGTGCACAGGTTAAATTCTCTGCAATTGATAGATTAGGTGCAAGTATCACAACTTTTATGAGTCGTCGTGGTCGTTTGGAAAAAAATGCAACGATTGACTGGAATTTAGGTGTGATGAATGAAGGTAATGTCATCGCTGATTTCGATAGTGACCTAGTTGGCGAAGGTAGCCATGCTGAGTTAAAAGCAGTTGCGATTTCATCTGGAAAACAGGTGCAAGGGATAGATACACGTGTGACTAACTATGCACCCCACTCAATCGGACATATCTTACAGCATGGTGTTATCTTAGAGGCTGGTACGTTGACATTTAACGGGATTGGGCACATTATTCGTGGGGCTAAAGGTGCTGATGCACAACAAGAATCTCGCGTATTGATGTTGTCTGATAAAGCACGTTCAGATGCCAATCCAATCTTGTTAATCGATGAAAATGATGTGACAGCAGGACATGCTGCTTCTATCGGCCAAGTTGATCCTGAGGATATGTATTACTTGATGAGTCGAGGCATAGATCAAGATACAGCAGAACGTCTTGTCATTCGAGGATTTCTGGGGACTGTTATCGGTGAAATTCCGGTTAAAGAAGTGCGTCAAGAAATGATTGCTGTGATTGAAAGTAAGCTAGACAAGCGTTAATGTTTGATAGGTATCATGTTTAATTATTCCTATTGTTGGGCCATTAACTGTTTAGTTGATCAGATATAACGTTGTTGGAGGATAATCGCGTAAGCTGATTGTCAAATAAACACATTGATGGGCTAGTCCCATAGGTTAAAAGAGAAACGAGACATAATGAGTATAGCAATAGAAAAAATTCGGCGTGATTTTCAAATCCTAGATCAAACGGTAAATGATGAGCCTTTAGTCTATCTAGATAATGCAGCAACAACTCAAAAACCCAAACAGGTTTTAGATGTGTTACGGCATTACTATGAGCATGATAATGCTAATGTGCATCGTGGTGTCCATACATTAGCAGAACGAGCGACAGCTGATTATGAAGCGAGCCGTGATAAACTTAAAAAATTTATTAATGCTAACTCTCGTAAAGAGGTCTTGTTTACACGAGGCACGACGACAGGGTTAAACTGGGTTGCAAAATTTGCTGAACAACTATTGCAACCAAATGATGAGATTGTCATCTCAATCATGGAACATCATGCAAATATCATTCCTTGGCAGCAAGCAGCCGCTAAAACGGGAGCTGTACTTAAGTTTGTCTACTTAAAAGATGGTGAACTTGATATGGCCGATTTAGTAGACAAAATTACTGATCAAACTAAGTTTGTGAGTATCACACATGTCTCTAATGTGCTAGGTGTGATCAACCCTGTCAAAGAGATAGCTAAGCTTGCGCATGATCATGGTGCCCTTATGGTCGTCGATGGTGCGCAGTCTGCACCTCACATGACAATAGATGTCCAAGACTTAGACTGTGATTTCTTTACGCTTTCTGGTCATAAGATGGCTGGACCAACGGGTATCGGTGTCTTATATGGTAAAGAAGCATTACTGAATCAGATGGATCCGATCGAGTTCGGCGGTGAGATGATCGATTTTGTTTATGAACAAACAGCGACTTGGACAGAATTGCCTTGGAAATTTGAGGCAGGCACACCAAATATTGCTGATGCGATTGGTCTTGGTGCAGCAGTTGATTATCTAACTGAACTGGGTATGTCGAGCATTCATCAACACGAACAAGAGTTGGTTGACTATGTCATGCCTAAATTAAGAGAAATCGATGGCTTAACGATTTATGGACCAAAGGATAATCACCGTCGTGGTGGGGTCATCGCTTTTAATATTGATGGCTTACATCCACATGATGTGGCAACAGCCCTTGATATGGAAGGGGTTGCTGTACGTGCAGGACACCATTGCGCACAACCTTTGATTAATTATTTAGACGTACCAGCTACAGCACGCGCAAGTTTTTATATTTATAATACGTTTGCTGAGTGTGATAAGTTAGTCGAAGCGATAAAATTAACAAAGGAGTTTTTCAAACATGGCACTATCTAAATTAGATAATCTCTATCGTCAAGTGATTCTTGACCACTCAAGTCATCCCCATCATCATGGGCAAGTGGCAGGTGGTGAAACGGTAGATTTAAATAATCCAACGTGTGGAGACGTCATTCAGTTGACTTTAAAACTTGAAGGAGACACAATTAAAGATATCGCTTTTAGTGGCTCAGGGTGTAGTATTTCGACAGCTTCAGCTTCGATGATGACAGATGCTGTTATCGGTAAATCTGCGGTTGAGAGTCTTGAATTAGCTGATATTTTTTCAGATATGGTACAAGGCAAAACAGATGATCGCCAAAAAGAATTGGGAGATGGTGCACTGCTTGCAGGTGTTGCAAAATTCCCACAACGCATTAAATGCTCAACTCTAGCATGGAATGCTTTAAAAAAAGCTTTAGAAAATGCAAGTGGTAGCGCACAAGTTGCTAATTTGCAAGGACACTGTGAAAGTTAAGATGACACAACAAACAACCCCACTAACATTTAATATAAAACGCAAGTTACCTGATACTTTAGCTAGAACTGGTGTGATTTCGACACCACACGGTGACATCCAAACACCAGCCTATATTGGTGCAGCGACTGCGGCAACGATGAAAACATTAACGAATGCTGAAATTGACGAGCTTGGTGCTCAGTCGATTTTATCAAACACTTATCATCTGATGTTGCGTCCTGGTGCTGATTTATTAGCTAAAGCAGGTGGTATCCATAAGTTTATGAATTATCATAAACCCATGTATACTGATTCAGGTGGTTTTCAAGTGTTCTCGCTTGGTATGGCTTATAAAAAAGGGTTAGATGCAACGAGTCATACGACAAAAGGGTCATCTGATAATGCTGTCATGAGTTCAGATCAACTGACTAAAGTCGATAAAGAAGGTGTTTGGTTTAAGAGTCATCTTAACGGTGATAAGATTTTCATGACACCAGAATATTCTATGGAGTTGCAACATAAAATCGCTGCTGATATCCATATGGCATTTGACGAGTTGACGTCGCCACTTTCTGGTCGTGAGCAAATCAAATCAGCGCTTGATACGACACATGCCTGGGCTGAGCGTTCTTTAAAACGCCATGTTGAATTAAATCGCCTACATGCTGAAAAAGGAGAGCACCAACAAGCTTTGTTCGGTGTTGTACAGGGTGCTAGAGAAAAAGATTTTCGCTATGAGAGTGCTGGTTTCTTAGGTGGTTTGACTCTTGAAACGGGTGAGCAGTTTGATGGTTTTGGGATCGGAGGGACGTTCCAACCTGAAGAGTTACCAGATGTCTTGACTTGGATAAATGAGACACTACCTGAAGGTAAACCACGCCACTTGTTAGGCATGGGTGCACAACCAGCAGACCTCTTCTTGGGTGTCGAGTTTGGCTGTGATACCTTTGACTGTGTCGCACCAACGAGACAAGGCAGAAACGGTGCGATTTTCACCTATGATGGGCGCATTAATATCAAAAACAAAAAATTTGAAGATGATTTTACGCCGATCGATCAAGACTGTGATTGCTATACTTGTCTCAATCATACTAAAGCTTATATGCGCCATCTATTTAAGGCAAATGAAGTAACAGGTATGGTGCTTGCTAGTATTCATAATGAACGTTTTGTGATCCGGACGGTGGAAGAAATCCGTCAGAAACTAAACGAATCAGATGCTGCTTTCTGGGCTTATAAACGTGACTTTCTTGTCAGATATTATGGACAAGAAAGAGCACAAGATTTCCTCTATACTAGTCCTAAAGACTGGCAATGAGAACGGGTTGAACCGTGATTGTAAAAAAATGAAAGGTAATAAAACAGATGGCAGAAGATATAATTAAACCTAATATTGAAGAAGTGGATTTAGGCGATTACCAGTTTGGTTTTCATGATGATGTAACGCCGATTTACTCGACCGGTCGTGGCTTAACTGAGCAAGTTGTTAGAGATATTTCAGAATCTAAAGCAGAACCTGAGTGGATGCTTGAGTTTCGCTTAAAAGCCTTAGCAGCATACCATAAATTACCACTGCCTAAGTGGGGACCTGACTTATCAGAAGTTAATTTTGATGATATCATCTATTTCCAAAAAGCTTCAGATAAACCAGCGCGTTCATGGGATGATGTACCTGAGAAAATTAAAGAAACGTTCGAGCGTATCGGAATTCCAGAAGCTGAGCGTGCTTATCTAGCAGGTGCTTCAGCGCAGTATGAGTCAGAAGTTGTCTATCATAACATGAAAGACGAGTTTACAAAATTAGGGATCGTCTTTACAGATACAGACTCAGCGTTAAAAGAATATCCTGAAATCTTTAAAAAATATTTTGCAAAACTTGTTCCACCAACTGATAACAAACTCGCAGCACTCAACTCAGCTGTTTGGTCTGGTGGTACCTTTATCTATGTGCCTAAAGGCATCAAAGTCGATATTCCATTGCAAACTTATTTCCGGATTAACAATGAAAATACTGGACAGTTTGAGCGGACATTGATCGTGGTAGATGAAGGCGCAAGTGTGCATTATGTAGAAGGCTGTACAGCACCGACTTATAACAGTAATTCACTCCATGCGGCTGTTGTTGAGATCTTTGCACTTGATGGTGCTTATGTACGTTATTCAACTATCCAAAACTGGTCTGATAACGTGTATAACTTGGTAACTAAGCGTGCGCGTGCCATGTCTAATGCGACGGTTGAGTGGATCGACGGTAACTTGGGTGCTGCGATTACCATGAAATACCCTGCTGTTTATCTTGATGGGCCTGGTGCGCGTGGGACAATGCTGTCTATCGCCTTTGCCAACCGCTCACAAATTCAAGATACAGGTGCAAAAATGATTCATAATGCACCAAATACCTCTAGCTCGATCGTTTCAAAATCGATTGCTAAAGGTGGTGGTGAGGTCAACTATCGTGGACAAGTAACCTTTAACCCAGCAAGTAAAAAATCAGTCAGCCATATCGAGTGTGATACGATTATCATGGATGATCAGTCTAAATCTGATACCATTCCATTTAACGAAATTCACAACTCACAAGTTGCCCTTGAACATGAGGCCAAAGTCTCCAAGATTTCTGAGGAACAACTTTATTACCTCATGAGTCGTGGTCTTAGTGAAACAGAAGCAACTGAGATGATCGTTATGGGATTTGTAGAACCCTTTACAAAAGAACTCCCTATGGAGTACGCAGTTGAGCTTAACCGCCTCATCTCTTATGAGATGGAAGGTTCTGTTGGGTAAAAATTGAAAGAGTACCAAAACATTGAATTAACAATATTTTGGGCTCTTTTTTTGTTGCGTGGTTTAAGAGTAAATGCCATTTGAATATATTTATTATTTTAATTACTTGACGTTGCTCTATTGGATGGAATGGAGTTATTAATGAATTATTTTCTTTCAAAACGTTTTTATAACCACCATCTTTTCCATCAATAATTCATAGAAGATTATCATTTTTTT
>JAKDQI010000061.1 GCA_030454995.1 Pseudolactococcus plantarum
TTTAGTGGGAAAATTTTTTCCCTGAGGTGGCTAACTTCATTTTACAATTTGGGCTCAAATTTTAACTGTCATGGCACCAACCTTAATTCAGCAATTCGTAGGCAACATTAATAACTTCAATGTCATCTATCTTTTGACAGGCGGATTGCCATCAAATAGTCATTATTATGCAGCGGGAGAAACAGATTTGTTAGTGACCTGGCTGTATAAATTAACAGTTGACAATGCAGATTATAATCTTGCTAGTGCGATTGGTATTGTGACGTTTTCGATTTCAGCAGTCCTTTCAGTTCTCGTCTACACGCGTACCAATTCTTATAAACAGGGAGCAAATTAAATGAAAAAACTAAATCTTCCACTAAACATCTTTCTTGCTATCCTTATATTGTTATGGTTATTTCCTGTATTTTGGTTAATCTTGACAGCTTTCCGAGGAGAGGCAGGACAATTTGTCTCTTATATCTTTCCTAAACAATATACTTTAGACAATTTTTCTTATTTGTTTAAACCCAATCCCGATTTCCCTTTTTTAAAATGGGTTAATAATACCTTGATTGTGTCTATTATCTCATGCATTTTGTCTACTTTTATTACTATCTCAATGGCCTACGTTATGAGTCGTTTGCGTTTTAAATTTAAAAATACTTACTTGAAAATAGCGCTTGTGCTAAATATGTTTCCTGCATTTATGAGCATGATTGCAGTGTATTATATATTAAAGGCTGTCAATATGACGCAGACTTTAACAGCTCTAATTCTCGTTTATACGGCCACATCAGCTTTGACTTTTTATATTGCTAAAGGATTCTTTGATACAATTCCCATAAGTTTAGATGAAAGTGCTATGATAGATGGTGCAACGAAAGCACAAATATTTATGAAGATTACATTACCGATGAGTCAACCAATCATTGTGTATACATCTTTGATGGCATTTATGACACCTTGGATGGACTTTATCTTTGCAAAAGTCATTATGGGAGATAATGTGGACAAATACACTGTTGCGATTGGGTTATTTTCGATGATTAATAAAGTCACAGCACAGGAAATGTATACAAAATTTGCAGCTGGTAGCTTATTAATCGCTATACCGATCACAATCTTATTTATGTTTCTTCAAAAATATTATGTTGAGGGTATCACTGGTGGCGCTGTAAAAGGATAGGAGATAAAATGAAATTAAAAAATGAAGTGATGTTAATTACCTATGCTGATAGTTTAGGTAAAAATATGAATGAACTCTCTCAAGTGTTAGATAAACATTTGAAAGGCGTAGTTGGAGGGATCCATTTGTTACCATTTTTCCCATCTACAGGAGATAGAGGATTTGCGCCAAGTGATTACACTGTAGTAGATGAAGCTCTCGGTAGCTGGAAAGATGTTCAAAAACTAGGCGAAAACTACTATCTCATGTTTGATTTCATGATTAATCATATTTCTCGTGAAAGTAAATTCTTTCAAGATTTCAAAAAAAATGGTTTGCATTCCAAATATAAAGATATGTTTATATTGATTTCTGAATTTTTCCCAGAAAACCGTCCAACTCAGGAAGATATCGACTTAATTTATAAACGTAAAGACAAAGCACCATTTCAAGAGGTCATCTTTCCTGATGGTAGTAAAGAGGCAGTATGGAATACGTTTGGAGAAGAACAAATTGATCTAGATGTCACTAAAGGAATTGTCAAAACTTTTATATCTGAAACTATAAAAGATATGGCAAGTCATGGTTGTTCTCTGATTCGTCTAGATGCATTTGCTTATGCAATTAAAAAATTAGATACGACTGACTTTTTTGTTGAACCAGATATATGGGAGTTGTTAAATGAAGTCCGTGATGTAGCATCTCAATATGATGTTGATTTACTACCAGAAATTCACGAACATTATAGTATCCAAAAGAAAATTTCAGATCATGATTATTTTGTTTATGATTTTGCATTACCTATGATAACACTCTATTCACTCTATAGTGGTAAAAGTAATCGCCTAGCCAACTGGTTAAAAATCAGTCCTATGAAACAATTCACAACTCTTGATACACATGATGGTATTGGTGTCGTAGATGCAAGAGATCTATTAACGGAGGATGAATTGGCTTATACGAGCGAAGAATTGTATAAAGTTGGGGCTAATGTTAAGAAAACTTATTCTAGTGCCAACTATAATAATCTTGACATCTACCAGATCAACAGTACTTATTATTCTGCTCTTGGGGATAATGACGGAAGCTACTTACTTGCTAGAGCGATCCAAGTCTTTGCACCTGGTATCCCACAAGTTTATTATGTTGGGTTATTAGCAGGGAAAAATGATATTGAGCTACTTGAAGCGACAAAAGAAGGTCGTAATATCAATCGACATTATTATACAACATCCGAAATTGATGCAGAAGTAGCACGACCGGTTGTCAAAGATCTTTTCACATTATTACGTTTTAGAAATACATCAGCATCATTTGAGTTATCAGGTAGTATCACAATTTCTACACCAACTGAAGAAAGCATTGAGATTATTCGGATGGATGAACAAAAACAGAGCGTTTCAAAACTAGTTGCTAATCTAAAAACAAAGCATTTTGTTATTACTGAAGGTGATAAACTCATTATCCAACAATAAAACGAAAACCTGTCAATTCTGACAGGTTTTCTAAAATTTGTTATAATAAAGCAAAATGATGCAGCTCATAAAGGAATAGATTTATATATGGCAACAATAAAAGATGTGGCAGAGCGTACCGGATACTCCATTAAAACGATTTCACGGGCGATTAATGATGAACCCAACGTTTCCCAGAAAGCAAAAACAATTATTCAAGAAACCATGCGAGAGATGGACTATTATCCGAATAGCGTGGCACAACAAATGCGTGGTAAAGCTACAAAGATGATTGGAGTTGTCATTTCCTATATTACTAACCCCTTTTTTGCCTACTTAGTTGATGCTATAGAAGAAAAAGCTAATGAAAATGGGTATCAAGTCGTCGTTTTTCAAACTAAAGATAAACCTAAAAATCAAATGCGCTTTTTAGAAATGTTAAAAAGTAAACAACTTGATGGGTTGATATTAGCTTATATCGAAGAAGAAAATGATGAAATAAAACAGCTAATCAAACTAGGGAAGGTAGTTGTTTGCAATCACCATTCACCTCATTCTAAACTTCCTGGTGTTTTTATTGATGAAAACAAAGCGACATATGATGCGATTACATTTTTGATAAAACAGGGTTATCGTAAAATTGCTTATTGTTCAGGTGGCAAGTATGATCCGGATAATTTAAGATTTTCTGGATTTATCAAAGCATTAAAAGCATATCACATCACATTTGATGACAGTTATCATTTCGAAAATAAATGGGATGTCTTGGGTGGACAGCAAGTCGTACGTGACATTCTAGAGATGCCTGAATCAGATAGACCACAGGCAATTTTTTCAAACGGAGATTTGCTTGCTTCAGGCATTTTAAGTGAATGTCTAACACAAGGCATTAAAGTACCCGAAGACCTTGCTATAATGGGCTTTGATGATCAGCCTGTTTCGCAAATTTTGACACCCAAGTTAACGACAGTACAACAACCTATCAAACAAATGGGAGAGTTAAGTACTGAAATATTAATCGCAAACCTGCATGGGGAAACACCTCCAGAATATGTTCTGTTAGATACCGAGTTAATGATACGTGAAACGACTTAAAAAACTGGAAAGTTATCAAGGAACCACACATGTTTAAAGATTGTCAGCGCTGAATCTAAAGATGCTTTAGATAAGTTATAATATTTAAAAAATAAAAAAATTTTATTTTTGGTCTAAAGAGAAGCTCTTTAACTAATTTAATACGTGGTTTGATAGAGAAATATTGACATTGCTAAACATTTTATGTAAAATGGCTTTGTTAAGATAACGCTTTCTTTAAATTTTTTTGGATAAAGTGACAATGTTAGGTCAAACAAGGGGGACAAAATTATGAAACACGAAGCGTGGTGGAAAAAATCAGTCATATATCAAATTTATCCAAAAAGTTTTCAAGATGATAATCACGATGGCATAGGTGACCTTAAGGGCGTTATCAATCGCTTACCTTATCTAGAAAAACTAGGTATCACAGTGATATGGCTTAGTCCTTGCTATCAATCTCCTATGGATGATGGTGGCTATGACATTTCTGATTATTATGAGATTGACTCGATCTTTGGTAGTATGGCTGACATGGATGAATTAATTGCGACTGCTAAAAAACATGGCATCAAGCTATTAATGGATTTAGTTATCAACCATACAAGTGATGAACATAAGTGGTTTAAAGAGGCCTTAGCAGATCCCAAAAGCAAGTATCGAGACTATTACATTTTTCGTGAAGGTAAAGATGGAAAAGCACCAAATAATTGGCGCAGTTATTTCGGGGGATCAGCATGGGAAAAAGTCCCTAATGAAGAAAATATGTACTTTCTTCATGCTTTTTCAAAAAGACAACCTGATTTAAACTGGGAAAATACTGACATGCGAGAAGCCATTATTGATATGATCAATTGGTGGCTTGAAAAAGGACTTGGTGGTTTCCGGGTTGATGCGATTTTAAATCTTAAAAAACCGACTAATTTTTATAAATCTTACCCAGCTGATGCCGAAGATGGCTTATCGTCTATTTCAAAATATATTGCTAATCAACCAGGTATACTTGACTGGCTACATGAATTAGATGATAGATGTTTTAAAAAATATAATGCTTTTACTGTTTCAGAAGCCGATGTGCCAGATCGTGATTTAATTGATTATGTTGGCCCTAACGGTGTCTTTAGCACAACATTTGACTTTTCTTATTCAGATATTGCACTCCCATCTAACGGTGCATGGTACATGCTGCGTGACTGGACGGTAGTAGAGTTAAGAGAACGTATCTTCAATCACCAATTAAAAGCGCAAAAAATCGGCTGGGGTGTGCAATATTTAGAAAATCATGACCAGCCACGATCTATCAGTAAATATATTCCAGAAGCAGATCGAAATGATACTAGCAAAAAACTATTGGCTACCTTATTTATGATGTTGCATGGCACACCATTTATCTATCAAGGTCAAGAGATTGGCATGGAAAATATTACCACGCTGAATCTGGATGACTATGACGATATTGCGACATATGAGATGTATGACAGAGCACTAATAGCAGGCCTTTCAAAAAAAGAAGCGTTTGATGCGGTAGTCAAGCGTAGCCGAGATAATTCACGTACACCTATGCAATGGAGTAGTGAGCCACATGCAGGTTTTTCAACAGCACATCAAACTTGGCTAAAAATTAATCCTAATTACACCACAATCAACGTTGCCTCACAAGAACACGATACATCGTCAGTTTTATCCTATTATAAAAAACTAATCGACTTGCGTAAAGCAGCTAATCCTTACTCTGAGGTAACTATTTTTGGTGAGTTTGTCCCAGTAGTATATAATCAAGAAAATATCATCGCTTATCAACGTGTTCTTAACGATCAAGCTCTATTAATCTTAATCAATTTATCAAATGAATCAGTAGTTGTTGATGTTGATAAAACCTTTAAATATCACGTACTAGATAATCTGGCACCGAGTAAGATTGAAGATGGTGAATTGGTTTTAAAACCCTATCAAAGTATCATTTTAGCTAATTACATATAAACTAAATTATTGATAGCATAAGCAAGCAACAAAAAAATAAGAAGAAAGTCAGTAGATAGTGCAAATTAAAGTCTTTAGCCTATCTACTGACTTTTCATCTCATATCATCTTTCCGAAAAACTATAATTTTCTTGACAAATATTCGCCTATCCCCTATACTAGTATTATGAAGAGAGAACGCTTAATTGAAAATATCGACGACTTAAAAGAGGTTATGCCAGATTTTGTACTTGACTACTATCGTTCAAAATCTGCTGTGCCTTATTCGCTGACCACTTTATATGAATATCTGAAAGAATACCAACGTTTTTTTACTTGGTTAATTGATGCTGATATTTCAAGTGCGATGTCAACAAATACCATCTCGCTTGATACACTGGAACATCTGACAAAATCAGATTTAGAAACTTATATTTTATATCTGCGTGAACGCCCTAGATTAAATACAACTGCTACAAAGTATGGTATCTCTCAAACAACGATAAATCGAACGCTATCAGCACTTTCTAGTTTATATAAGTATTTAACTGAAGAGGTTGAAGATGAACATGGTGAGCCCTACTTCTATCGAAATGTCATGAAAAAAGTCAGTACGCAAAAAAAGAAAGAAACACTTGCTGCTAGAGCTGAAAATATTAAGAATAAACTATTTTTAGGTGATGAAACACAAGGCTTTTTAGACTTTATAGATAGTGATTATGAATTAGCCTTATCCAACCGTGCTAAATCTTCTTTTTTTAAAAACAAAGAACGTGATCTTGCTATCATTGCGCTGATTTTAGCGTCTGGCATCCGATTATCAGAAACTGTCAATATCGATATAAATGATTTAAATTTAAAGACACTTGTTGTAGAGATCATGCGTAAGGGTGGTAAACAAGACGCCGTTAATATCGCAGGTTTTGCCAAACCTTATTTAACTAGTTACTTAGCCATCCGTGATAAACGCTACGGCGCGCAAAAACAAGATACTGCTTTGTTTTTAACGACATATAAGGCAAAAGTTAACCGAATCGATAACTCCAGTATAGAAAAGATGGTGGCCAAATACTCTAAAGCGTTTAAAGTTCGTGTTACACCACATAAACTAAGGCATACTTTGGCAACACGACTCTATGCACAAACAAATTCTCAAGTTTTAGTCAGTCATCAACTTGGCCATGCCTCTACACAGGTAACAGATCTATACACCCATATCGTCAGTGATGAACAAAAAAATGCACTAGATAAATTATAGTTACTTCTCCTAGCTTGTGTACATATATATACCCCTCCTATTCCAAATAAGAGGGGTATTTTATACTACAACTTCATCACTTGTTTTTTTGCTTGTTGAGATTTGAAACGAGCATAACCTTGATTAAATAATTTTGAAAAAGTTTTTGGAAAGTGACTGAGTAAAAACACAAGGCAACAAGTAAAATCAAATTAATGTAACTGATATTGCCCAAACTTAATAAATTTTTACCAATAATTAACGCAATAAAATAAATGGTATGTGTCACGATAAAAACAATGGATCTATAAGATGTTTTAGTTGGATAAATATTTCTTTGCACGATCAGATAATTCCATGCTGTGTATAGAATAACCATGATTGACAATGCACGCGGACTACTGCCAAATACATGTCCTAAATTAATGATTAATAGGCTACCTACTGCTATAGACAAGCCAGCTGGAAAGGCTTTTTTAAATAATGTTGGCAAAAACTCACTTTTGACACGATTAAAATCTAACTCAAAATTAAGCAAGAATGTAGGTATACCAACAAAACAAGCATTTAAAACTGTGAGTTGGATCGGTTCAAATGGATATTTAAATCCTACGATTAATGTCCCAGCTGTTAATAAAATAGAATAAACGACCTGAATCAATACTAAAGAACCGGCTCTCGTTATATTATTTATGACACGTCGGCCTTCGTTTAAAATCGTAGGAATCGCCTCAAATTGATTGTCCAGTAAGACGATATCAGAGGCTTGTCGTGCTGCATCAACTCCTGATGCCATAGCAATCGAACAATTGGCTTCTTTAAGGGCTAAAACATCATTAACACCATCACCCGTCATGGCTACTGTATGACCTAATGCTTTAAGCGTAATCACAATTTGTTTCTTTTGTTGCGGGCTCACACGACCAAAAATTTGATATTTTTCTACAATATCCTCTAAATCTTCATCCACAACTTCCGACATATCGATATACTTCTCAGCACCAGGTAAGTTAACCCGTTGAGCGATTTGAGATACTGTGGTTGGATCATCTCCAGAAATAATCTTACAGTTAACACGTTGTCTATTGAAAAATGCTAACGTTTCAATAACATTATCTCTTATCGTATCAGTAATTAAAAACATGGCGATAGGTTGGATATCCCTAATTTGGCTAAATGCTTGTACGCTATCACTGTATCCTAAAGTTAAGACACGATAACCACGTTTTGAATATGTTTTATCTAATTCCAGTATTTTTTGTTCATGTAAAGGATCTAGCTTCATAAAAGCACTAGCTCCCAAGAAATAGGTGCCTTCACCTTCAAAGCTAACGCAACTAAACTTACGATCTGAAGAAAATGGGACAACAGTACTAGCTACTCGACTTGAACTTTCAGGAAACCCTTCTCGAAGAGCTAAAGCTGTCGGATTTTTATCAGGTAGCACAGCCATCATATTACCAATTATCGATGGAATATCTACTCTGTCATCGATTTTGATGAGGTCTTCAACGATCATCTGTCCTTTTGTAATCGTACCAGTCTTATCTAAGCATAATGTATCTACCCTAGCGAGCGCATCGATACAATTTAATTCTTGCACGAGCACTCTTTTTCTAGATAGATAAACAGCACTAATCGTTAAAGCAACACTTGTCAATAAGTACAGTCCTTCAGGAAACATCCCAACTGCTGCTGCAACTGTAGAGAGTATGGCACGATTAACTGCTACACCTGACCAAAAATATTGTTTCACAAATAACAGTACACATAATGGGACTAAAACAATCGTAATGCCCTTAATAATTTTATTTAAACTATCTTGGATGAGATAACTCTGTTTTTTAATAGCTTTAGCTTCTTTAGTTATCTTTTGAATATAGTTATCTTCACCCACATGAATCACCTGACAGACTGCTTGACCTGATGTGACAAAACTACCTGAGTATAACTCACTTTGAGGTGTTTTATAGACATTATCAACTTCACCAGTTAGTAGAGACTCATTAATCTCCAAACTGCCTTTAATCACCTTTGAATCTGAAGGGACTTGATCTCCATTTTCCAATAAAAGTAAATCATCAATGACAATCTTATCTATCGGTAGTGTCACTAATTGATTATCACGATAGACTTTTGTTTTGGAAACTGTTAAAATCGCTAACTTATCTAACGTGCGTTTTGATCGAACCTCCTGAAAGAGATTAATCACAATATTACTAAAGATGACTAAGATAAATAGACCATTATAATAGGATCCAGTCAAATAAACGAGGTAAAATAAGACAATATTTATGAGATTGAAAAATGTAAACACATTTACAAAAAATATCTTGGCATATGATCGGCTAGACGTTTTTTTGATATGATTTGTTTGTCCGTTTTGTTCTCTTTCTTTTACTTCATCTGAGTTGAGACCACTCTGAGTGGAGTTAATCATCCTACTCTCCTTTTTAAAACAATATACTACCATCATATAACAATTAATAGCCTTTGTCATCCATCCTCAGAACTAATTTTCTTACATTTTTGTTATTTTACTAGTCAAGACAGTCATTTTTGTATGTTGTAATAAAATAGTAGCTTTCTATACGAGTGTATCTATTAATTTACATAAAAAAAGCATGATCATCACCATGCATTTTTTTTATTATTAGTCATTGATTAGAGTGATACTGGGTAAATCCATCCTTCAGGAGCGTCCACATCTCCTTTTTGGATACCTACAAGTTCATCATATAATTTATGCGTAATCGGCCCTACTTCTGTTTCACTGTAAAAGACATGGTAATCATCTGCATTTTGGATGCCCGCGATTGGTGAAATAACTGCTGCGGTACCACAAGCACCAGCTTCAGTAAAGCGATCCAAGTTATCGATTTCCACATCGCCTTCTATCGCTTTAAGACCAAGTCTGTTTTCAGCTAAATAAAGCAAAGAGTATTTTGTAATAGAGGGTAAGATAGATGGGCTAAGTGGTGTCACAAATTCATTATTTTTTGTGATACCAAAAAAGTTGGCAGATCCGACCTCTTCGATTTTTGTATGAGTCGCTGGATCAAGATAGATAACGTCTGAATATCCAGCATCATGAGCACTTTGTCCTGGCAAAAGGCTACCTGCATAGTTACCACCAACTTTTGCTGCACCTGTACCGTGTGGCGCAGCACGGTCAAAATCACGTGATACGATGAACCTAGTAGGCGTTAAGCCGCCTTTAAAATAGCTCCCAACTGGCATTGCAAAAACAGTAAAAATATATTCTTGCGCTGGTTGTACGCCTATGATATCTCCAACACCGATAAGTAACGGACGTAAGTAAAGACTACCCCCACTTTCATAAGGTGGTACATATTCATGGTTTGCTTTAACAACTGATTTGACGGCATTGATAAAAAAATCAGTTGGGACTTGAGGCATTAATAGACGATCCGCTGTTTTTTGCAATCGTTCAGCATTTTGATCCGGTCTAAACAACTGAATCTCACCTGACTTAGTACGGTAGGCTTTTAGCCCTTCAAAAGCTTGCTGACCGTAATGTAAGGCTGGTGATGATTCAGATAGATGGAGCGTCGCATCCTCAGTCAATTCTCCTTTCTCCCACTGCCCATTTTTATAATGTGCAATAAAACGGTAAGGTAATTTCATATATGAAAAACCAAGATTTTCCCAATCAATATCAATAGACATAAAACATCCTCAACTCTATGGATTATAAAAACCCCATCTTTTCTAAAAATATGTTATACTTATTTTAGT
>JAKDQI010000062.1 GCA_030454995.1 Pseudolactococcus plantarum
CTATACAATTATATATAAAAAATAGGCTGACTTTCTGCTTCAAAAAATCTCTCTGATATTTTTAATAATAGATTTAATAACGCGACATTTTTCTCATGATTTTTTTGGTTGACAAGTATACGACGTTATTATATACTTGTCACGTAACAACTAATTAAATAATATCTTCAGGGCAGGGCGAAATTCCCTACCGGTGGTACAGCCCACGAACCGCAAGGTTGATTCGGTGAAACTCCGAAGCCGACAGTATAGTCTGGATGAAAGAAGATGATAACATAAGTGATGTGTTTTCGTGCTACAATGCTCTGGAATGATTTTTTGTCATTTCAGTTTTTTTTGTTGCCGAAGATAGTACTCTTTTTGTGTCTTAAAAAAGCCCTGATGATTAGCATTTGGGCTTTTTATGTGTCCAAAAGGAGGGGATTTGAAAGAAGAGAAGTATATGTCGTTAGCGTTACAGCTAGCTAAACAAGGTAGTGGGTGGGTCAATCCCAACCCCTTGGTTGGTGCAGTTATCGTAAAAAATGGTCGTGTGATAGGTAAAGGATATCATACGCGTTATGGCAATCCTCATGCAGAAAGAGAAGCTTTAGCAAATTGTTTGGTATCACCTGTTGGTGCAACATTATATGTAACACTAACGCCTTGTTGCCACCAAGGGAAAACACCTCCTTGTACTGAGGCAATCATACAATCAGGGGTTTCACGTGTCGTGATTGGGTCAGCAGATCCTAATCCTTTAGTAGGGGAGAAAAGTTTAAGGTGTTTAGCTAACCATGGTATTGAAGTGGTGACTGGTGTACTGAAATCAGCTTGTGATGCCATTAATCAAGTTTTTTTTCACTATATTCAATCGCTAACCCCCTATGTTGTTATGAAATATGCGATGACCATGGATGGTAAGATTGCGACAGTTACTGGTGCATCCAAATGGATCACTGGTGAGGTAGCAAGGACTAAGGTACATGAGGATAGACATCTATACGCAGGGATTATGGTTGGGATTGGTACGATTCTAGCAGATGATCCATCATTAACCTGCAGACTAGCAGATGCACATCAACCTGTTCGTATTATTTGTGATAGCACACTAAAAACACCACGCATAGCACGAGTTGTTCAGACGGCAAAAGAAGTCCCAACCATTATTGCAACATGTGTCAGTGACCCATTGCGAATCTCGCCTTATCTTAAATCGGGTTGTCAAGTCGTCACATTACCTAAAACTGAGCAGGGTGTTGACTTAAATGCCTTGATGACTTACTTAGGTGAGCAACAGATTGACAGTGTGTTACTCGAAGGTGGTCAAGCACTAAATGGTGCTGCACTTGAAGCACAAATTGTCCACCGTGTGCAAACGTTTATCGCACCGATCATTTTTGGTGGTATAACCGCTAAAAGTCCGATTGGTGGGCGAGGGGTCATGTTACCGTCAGAGGCTTATCACCTATCAAAACCTACAGTGACAAGATTAGGAGACGATATCCTACTAGAAAGCGAGGTACAATATGTTCACGGGACTCATTGAGGAAGTTGGAAAAATACGACAAGTCAAAAAAGGTGCTAATTCAGCCATTATTACGATAACAGCACAAAAAGTACTGAGTGATTTACAGATCGGAGACAGTTTAGCTGTTAACGGTATATGTTTGACAGTAACGCATCTCACGGCTACTGATGCAACAGCTGATATGATGCATGAAACATTGCGCAGATCATCACTGATGGCACGTCCGATAGGTAGCTTAGTGAATTTAGAACGTGCTATGCCAGCAAATGGTAGATTTGGCGGACATATCGTTAGTGGACATATCGATGGTACTGGTGTGATTATGTCGATCAGGCCAGACGATAATGCTGTTTGGTTTAGAATCCGACCTAAACCTGAGTTACTACGCTATGTTGTCGCAAAAGGGTCTGTCACGATCGATGGAATAAGTTTGACAGTCGCAAGTGTTACAAAAGAGTATTTCGACGTTTCTATTATCCCACATACCATGGCACAAACCAATTTAGTGGCCAAAAGAATCGGTGATGTTGTGAATTTAGAAACTGATTGTATCGGTAAGTACATCGAAAAAATGTTAGAAAAAAGAGGTAGTGACTATGTTTGATACAGTTGAAGCAGCATTGGCAGATTTACGGCAAGGTAAACTAATCATCGTAACAGACGATGAGAATCGTGAAAACGAAGGTGATCTCATCTGTGCAGGAGAATTCGCAACGCCTGACTTAGTGAATTTCATGGCAACTTATGGGAAAGGGTTGATTTGTATGCCTATTTCAGAGACGATTGCTAAAAAATTAAGCTTATCACAGATGGTAGATAACAATACTGACAATCATGAGACAGCTTTTACAGTCGCGATTGATCACGTCGATACCACAACAGGTATTTCAGCAGTTGATCGCAGTTTAACGGCTAGAGCATGTGCGGATCCTAATGCTAAAGCTAGTGAGTTCAGAAGACCTGGTCATCTCTTTCCGTTAACAGCCAAAGCAGGAGGTGTTTTGGTGAGAAATGGACATACGGAAGCTACTGTAGACTTGATGAAACTTGCTGGTTTATCTGAGGTCGGTTTATGTTGCGAGGTGATGGCTGATGATGGGACGATGATGCGCTTGAAAGCATTACAAAAACTTGCACAATCACACCAATTGACTATGATTTCGATACAGCAGTTGCAGGCCTACAAAAAGCAAAATACACCCTTATTAACTAGAGTGACAACGACTAAAATGCCTACTAAATATGGTGAGTTTATAGCATATGGCTATGTGAATCAGCTAACAGGTGCGCATCATATCGCTTTAGTAAAAGGTGATTTAAGTAATGGACGAGATATCATCTGTCGTGTTCATTCAGAATGTTTGACAGGAGATGTGTTTGGGTCTCTGAGGTGTGATTGTGGCCAACAATTTGCTGCTGCTATGACAAAAATTGAGCAGGCAGGTCGTGGTGTGTTACTCTACCTTAGGCAAGAAGGACGCGGGATTGGCTTGATTAATAAATTGCGTGCTTACGAATTACAAGAACAAGGGTTGGATACTTTAGAGGCTAATCTCGCACTTGGATTTGCAGGTGATGCGCGTGATTATTATGAAGGTGCACAAATATTAAAAGATTTAGGGATTGAGACGATTAGGTTATTAACCAATAATCCAGATAAGGTACACCAGTTAGAGAAAAATGGTGTGGTGGTCAAGGAAAGAGTACCGCTACAAATGCCTGAAACAGCCTATGATTTAGGCTATTTACAAACGAAACAAGCAAAAATGGGACATCTACTCGATTACTAAACGTGATTTTGTAAAAATCAGGTTATAAACATAGAAAATAGAAAGAGATATAAGACATGACAACATTTGAAGGAAATTTTATAGCAAAAGAAGTAAAGGTAGCAATCGTCATCGCCCGCTTTAATGACTTTATCACAAGTCAATTACTAGGTGGTGCTATGGATGCCTTAAAGCGACATGAGATAGGTGAAGATCAGATCGATATCGCTTGGGTACCTGGTGCATTTGAAATCCCACTAATTGCAAGTAAATTAGCTAAGACTGGACAGTATGATGCCATTATTTGTCTGGGCGCAGTCATACGCGGTGGGACAACGCACTACGACTATGTGTGTAGTGAGGTCTCAAAAGGGATTGCACATGTCTCTCTAACACATGATCTTCCTGTTATGTTTGGTGTCTTGACAACTGAAAATATCGAACAAGCCATAGAACGCGCGGGAACAAAGGCAGGTAATAAAGGATTTGATGCAGCTATCGGAGCGATTGAGATGATGAGTTTATGTCAGCACCTAAAAGGCTGATATCAGTACAAAACCTATCAGTTGCTTGCCTAGTAATCGCTTGTTAAACATGCTATAATAAAAAAGTTAATAACGCCCTTCAAAGCGATTCATTAACACAAGGTGAGGCAACAGCCACGCCTTAATACTATTTGATGGGAGGATTATTATTTTGACAAATGATAATTCAAAAACACGTGTCGTGGTCGGCATGAGTGGTGGTGTAGATTCTAGTGTGACGGCACTTTTGTTAAAAGAGCAAGGGTATGACGTTATCGGTATCTTCATGAAAAACTGGGATGATACAGATGAGTTAGGTGTTTGTACAGCAACAGAAGATTATAAAGATGTTGCTAAGGTGGCAGATCAGATCGGGATTCCTTACTATACAGTAAACTTTGAAAAAGAGTATTGGGATCGAGTGTTTGAGTACTTTTTAGCAGAGTATCGTGCTGGTAGAACCCCTAATCCAGATGTGATGTGTAACAAGGAAATTAAGTTTAAAGCATTTCTTGACTACGCAACTGATCTTGGTGCAGATTATGTGGCAACTGGACACTATGCCCAAGTTAGCCGTGATGGTGACGGGACTGTTCATATGCTTCGGGGTGCGGATAATAATAAAGATCAGACTTATTTCCTTAGCCAACTGACCCAATCACAATTACAAAAAGTGATGTTTCCGCTTGGTCATCTAGAAAAACCAGAAGTTAGAAAGCTAGCTGAACGTGCTGGCCTTGCGACAGCTAAGAAAAAAGATTCGACAGGTATCTGTTTTATCGGAGAAAAGAATTTCAAACAATTCCTTAGCCAATACTTACCTGCTCAAAAGGGGCGTATGATGACTTTTGAGGGTCGAGATATGGGTGAACATGCTGGGTTGATGTACTATACGATAGGTCAACGCGGTGGGCTTGGTATCGGTGGACAACATGGTGGCGATAATGAGCCTTGGTTTGTTGTCGGCAAAGACTTATCTAAAAATATCTTGTATGTCGGCCAAGGCTTTCATCACGAAGCCCTTTACTCAACTAGCCTAGATGCTAGTGAAGTGTCATTTACGCGTGACATGCCTGAAACGTTCGAGATGCATTGTACAGCTAAGTTTCGCTATCGTCAACCAGATACTGGTGTGACGATTAAAGTGAGCGGTGATAAAGTCGACGTTATCTTTGATGAGCCAGTTCGTGCCATCACGCCAGGTCAAGCCGTCGTCTTTTATGATGGTGAAGAATGCCTAGGTGGTGCAATGATCGATCATGCCTATAAAAATGAGCAAGTCATGCAATATCAATAATCAAGCTATAAGCTATATATATAGTAGAAACGTCTTCGGACGTTTTTTTTATGCCCGTTAATCTCAAGATGATGTCAAGCAAGACTGAGTGATTTTTGCTATAATTAACCCTATGAATAATAACGATATTTTAATACGTCTACGCTATACTTTTGATATTAAAGATACTGATATGCTACATATCTGTGAGTTGGGTGGGTTAACCCTTACACTCGATGAATTACGACAAATCATGACAAAACAAGCACCAGATACTGAGCGAGATCTTGCTTTATCACGCGAAAATCTGGAACGCTTTTTAAATGGGTTCATTATCAGCCAACGAGGTGTGAAAGTAGATAAGGATGGTAAAACAGTACCTGCCACCTTTGATATGGCAACTGATGGGGTCATTAATAATGTCGTGATTAAAAAAATTAAGATTGCTATGACCTATACGACTGAGCATTTACAGGATTTTTTAAGACAGGCAGGTAAGACTGTTTCTACAAATGAACTCTCTGCCATATTACGTAACAAAAATCACAGAAATTATAAACCAGCAGGTGATCAAATACTCAGAAATCTATTAAAAGGGATGTCTATGGAGTATCGATCTAAAACGCAAACTAACAAGTAGTTCGTGTTGACCCTTAGGGATATTTTTGCTAAACTAGAGGTATAATAATTCAAGGTAGTCAAGTACCGTGGAAAATAGATTGCTATTTTTCGTATGCTTGATTTTTTGTTTGGAATGAAATAGAGGAAATGATGCAAATTCAAGAAAATTATGATGTCATCGTGATTGGGGCTGGACATGCTGGATGTGAATCAGCTCTTGCAGCAGCACGTATGGGTAGTAAGACCTTACTTGTGACAATCAACTTAAATATGGTCGCTTTCATGCCGTGTAATCCATCAGTAGGTGGGTCTGCTAAAGGGATTGTTGTGCGAGAAATAGATGCACTTGGTGGCGAGATGGGCCGCAATATCGATAAGACTTATATCCAGATGAAGATGCTGAATACTGGTAAAGGTCCTGCGGTTCGCGCACTTCGTGCACAAGCAGATAAAGATTTATATGCTCGTGAGATGAAAAAAACGATCGAGGAAACTGAAAACTTGACCTTACGACAAGCAATCGTTGATGAGATTTTAGTTGAAGACGGCAAAATTACTGGTGTGAAAACAGCAACAGGTACAGTTTATTCAGCTAAATCAGTTGTTGTGACAACGGGGACTGCACTTCGTGGTGAGATTATTATTGGTGAATTAAAGTATTCATCAGGACCTAATAATTCTCTAGCCTCTATCGGTCTAGCCGATAATCTGCGTGATTTAGGGTTTGAGATTGGTCGTTTTAAAACTGGTACGCCACCTCGCGTCAAATCAAGCACGATCGACTATAGCAAAACTGAGATTCAGCCAGGAGATGAAAAACCAAACCACTTTAGTTTCTTATCTAAAGATGAAGATTATTTGTTGGATCAAATCCCTTGTTGGTTGACGTATACAAAAAATGCGACACATGCGATTATTCATGATAATCTACACCGTGCACCGATGTTTTCTGGTATGGTTAAAGGTGTTGGACCACGTTATTGTCCATCTATAGAGGATAAAATTGTTAGATTTGCCGACAAACCACGTCACCAATTATTCTTAGAACCAGAAGGTCGAGATACTGAGGAAGTTTATGTACAAGGCTTATCAACTTCTATGCCTGAAGATGTACAGTTTGAGATATTACAATCTATTCCAGGGCTTGAAAAAGCAGAGATGATGCGCCCTGGTTATGCGATCGAGTATGATGTCGTTTTGCCACACCAATTACGTCCGACCCTTGAAACAAAACTGATTTCAGGCTTGTTTACAGCAGGGCAAACCAATGGGACATCAGGTTATGAAGAAGCAGCAGGTCAAGGCTTAATCGCGGGCATGAATGCGGCGCTTAAAGCACAAGATAAGCCTGAGTTTATCCTTAAACGCTCAGATGCATATATCGGTGTGATGATCGATGACTTAGTGACGAAAGGTACGATTGAACCTTATCGTCTATTAACTAGCCGAGCAGAATACCGTTTGATTTTGCGTCATGATAATGCTGATATGAGATTAACACCGCTTGGTCGAGAAGTTGGCCTCGTTAATGATCATCGTTGGCAGGTATTTGAAATTAAAAAATACCAATATGAAAACGAAATGATTCGCCTCAAAAAACACAAACTAAAACCAATCGCAGCGACAAATGCTAAGATTGAAGTACTCGGGTTTAAGCCATTGACTGACGCATTGACAGCTGCAGAATTTATGCGCCGTCAAGAGATTACCTATGCGATTGCTTGTGAGTTCATTGGTGACGCACCAGAAACGTTAGACTCAAAAGTGATAGAGTTGATTGAAACTGAAATTAAATACGAAGGCTACATCCAAAAGGCGAAAGATCAAGTGGCAAAAATGCACCGCCTGGAAGCTAAAAAAATCCCTAAAAATATGGACTGGGATGTGTTGGATAGTATTGCAACAGAAGCACGACAAAAATTTAAGAAGATTAATCCCGAAACGATCGGTCAAGCTAGTCGTATCTCAGGGGTTAATCCAGCAGATATCTCTATTCTGATGGTTTATTTGGAAGGTAGATAAGTTAATATTGAAAAAACCTTAGAAGCTTACGTTTCTATGGTTTTTTTGCACATATAATATCACAATCTATCATGTTTAGAATGATAACCAATACATCAGTATTTTGATAATTAAAATTAATTTATTAATCTATACGACAAATTAATTGAAACGATTACATTAAAGTGTTATACTATTTAAAAATACTTTTTAGATACTGGAGAATATATGGTTAGAGGTAAACTAAGGTCAAGTACTGTAGAGGCACAAAGCGCAATTTCTGAACTGACGGGTATTAACGCAGCTAATTTTACCAACCAATCTGTTACGTTTAGTTCAAGTAATAGTCAAAGTATGCTTGCAGGTCAGACACTCGCCAATCAACTCATGAATCAGACTTCAAAAGTTGTGTCATGTGTTTTATTACAAGCAAATAAATTCCCAGAATTAGCTCGTGCGATTGAGCAACGTGATATTGCAGATAGTCAGAGGTTTAGATGATGGATGAAGAGACAAAAGTAGAAGTACTGTATGGGGATGATATTTGGAAATTTGCATCTGGGCATGAGGTGAAAGATGATAAAAAATCAGTTGAAGTGGAAAAAGAGATAATCTTAAATCCTCAGTGGGCAGATTACGATTGGACAGATTGGGCGGAATATTGGCATATTAGTCTGGAGCAGACTAGGATAAACTTTGAAAAAACAGATGACGAAGGGAAAAACATCTTTATTTCGTGTAATCAAACAATTCAGAAACAAGTTGCAGCAAAACGACAGGAGCTTGCTAAACAAGAAGCTGATAGGGTCAAGTATCAAGAATATTTGAAACAATTTGCTGCTGAGAAAAAAGCCAAAGCAGTTGCAAGGTCTCTTTGTGAAAATACGACAAGTTTTAAACAACAACCCAGAGATAAAAGTGAAGCTAAACGTCATGCACTTTACCAAGAAATAATGCGTCAAGAATCAGGTATAGATGAGCTCAAGGCGATAACGCATCAGTTTACTGCGAATAATGAGGACTATATGTCAGATATGAAAAGACTTATAGATAGTGCTTGCTATACTTTGGAAACCTCTAGCGTTAATTCAAGACAAGCACAACGTGAAAGTCAAATTTATCAAACGGTTTTTGCCACCTTAGCTTCTCGCTTTGAAAGTCAACATGACGTGATGATACAGTCTTCAAATCGCACAAGACGAGATATTGAAGATAAGATTGATAACTTAAGCAGAGAAAGGAACAACTTACCTTGGTAATCTATGATAGTGATGATTCAAATCAGCTGATAACAGCTCTAGAAGCTAACCTTTCTGGTGCCCAACAAATCTTTGAGCATCTAGCTAAAGGGAGTCAACATCTAATCGGTGTCATCGATTCAGGGACATTATCAGGTGCAGCCTATAAAGCGGGACAAACATTGTTTGCTGCTTATATCAACCCTATGCTTCAAAAATTAAATACAGCTAGCGCAGATATACATGGTGACCTAAACGCTTATAAACTAGCTGATAGTGTGATTAGTGCTGTGGGTAATCATTTGGATAGTGATAGAATCCAACACCTTCTGAGATTAACTCAGAATATGATCGACTTAGTTGAGCAAAAAATCAAAGATGATCGACAATTTATCAATCAATTTTTGAGCGGTGGCTTTGAAAAAGTTGGGAATGCCTTGGCAGAGTTACCCGAGCTTTATGACCAATTAGAAAACTTAAGAGACATTAAAGCAACACGTAAAAAAGAACTCCAGGCACTAGAAGCATTTTCAAGTTCCACTAGCTCACTTTTTCAAGACAGCTTACGTGCATTTGAAAATGCGATGAAAGGTGTTGATGTTATCAATCAGTCAACCGCAAGTGCAGACGGGACGATTACCTTTCCTGCGGGTGCTGATATGAGTTGGCTTGTAAAGCTAGGTGCTGAGAAGTTTAACTCAAAACTTTCAGTGACTAAACGAAAGAAAAAATCTGATAAGATTGAGATTAAGTGGTCTGCGATTAACGGTATGGGAGAAAGTTTTCCAACTGTGTATGTAAATGGTAAAATTGATAATAAGAAAACAAAAGACTTACGGTGGGCGATTAACAAAGTAGGTTGGGCGAATTTAAAAGCGTTAGCACCAGAACTTCTAATGGAGTTAATCGGTGTGAATGATGTCAAAACTTTATTGGATACAGACGCTTCATTTGCAAAACAATCTCTGAGTTTTCTTTCTCTACTTTTAACCTATTTTCCAGCGAAAAAAGCCGTCAACCTATACAAAGCCATGGAAGCAGCTAGACTGCTCGAAAAAGGCGGAGATGCGGCACTTGACTTGGCAAGACTTAGCAAGACACTAAGCCTAACTGAGAAAGAGGCTAAAGTACTTAGTGAGATGTGGGATGCGGAAAGACTTGCAGGGAAGTTGGATGATATTCCAATAGGATCGAGTGCGGCTAATCATTTGAAGAATGTCGAGGGATTTGGTAAAAAAGGTATAAGTGGTGGTCATAATTCCAATGCGTTTTTTGAGAGTTTAGATGAGATTGGAGGACGAGTTGTTTCGGAAAAAACAAATCCAATATATCCAGGAATAAGAGAAGTCCAGTATGAAATTCCCAAGAAAGGGATTGATGGAAAACCGTTAATTCCACCTGAATATAAAACTATTAAAGAGTCTAAAACAATATACGATACCAGTATTATTAGTGATGAACAAATGTACCAATGGGGACAAGAAGCCATGAAAAACGGAAAAATAAGTGGCGTTAATGGAGAATATATAGCTGGTGTAACTAGTAATGGTTTGAAATTTAGAGGATATATTAGAGATGGAAAAATAACTAATTTCTATCCAATGTTTTAATGATACGAGGAGGAATAA
>JAKDQI010000063.1 GCA_030454995.1 Pseudolactococcus plantarum
TCTATGTTAAACTGTTAAACGAAATGGCTACTTAAGTGGCCATTATCACTATAAAAAAGGAGATGCCACATGGCACACACAAAGTCGCAACCTACCTCGCACTCTCGTTTTAAACTAGAGTACATTATCTTAGGAATTTTTATCTTATTACTCCTAATCGGAGCTTTTTTTGATAAACCTATCTCACATACGATCATGAATCAGGACTCTATTTTTGGTACAATTTTTCAAAATTATAGCTTATTTTTTCCAAATGTCATTATTTTTATTTCAGCTCAAGTTTTATTTTACAGCACCCAAAAATCAGACCTTGATCCCTTCGCTAAGTCTTCTGTCATGTTGATGGCCATCGTTACCTCAATTTATGAAATGTGGTTAGCAACTAAAATTGCGTTACTTTATACAGTCTCTTCGCTTAACAACATCAAACACAAAGCCCCTCTTGGTGCTGCAAACAATGATACGGGTAAACATGGTGCTCTACCAGGTTGGTATCTGCCAACATTAATCACTTTGACACTCATCTTTGTCGTGATTGGATTATTGTTATGCTATAAATGGCTTGCTAATAAAGAAGAGCTTGAAATGCAACGACTCACCTATATCGCTTTAGCAGCAATTGTCGCAGTCTATGCTGGTACGACACTGCTTAACACGATGAAAATGTATTGGGGACGGATGCGTCCTTATGAAATGAATCATCACTGGTCAAATTTCACTGCGTGGTACCATATCAACGGCGAAAATGGACATAAATCTTTTCCATCAGGACACGCACAAGAAGTTTGGATTTCTATTATCCTACCATTATTTGTGTCACCACAACAGGCTAAAAAACGCCGCAATCTCTTCATAGCTACTGCAGTCTTTAGCTTCATTGTCGTTTTATCACGACTAAGAATCGGTGCTCACTTCTTAAGTGACGTTACCGTAGGTTCATTTATCTCAATTTTTGTCGTTTATGTCATGTCTAGAATCGTAAACGAAAAACTAATGGGTAATGATCAATTAGACTACTAAATTTAGCTCAATAAAAAAAACGATGTCCTTGATATCGTTTTTTTGTCTCATGCAACACATAGTATTTGTATGTCATCTAAAAATACACTTGCATCCATAGATAAGCTTAATGTTGCAACTTACTTTCTCTAATATCGAATGCTTCAATAGCCAGATCCACTAAACTTTCGATCAAATCAGGATAAGACAAGCCCATATTTTCCCATAAAAGTGGGTACATAGAAAATTCGGTAAACCCTGGAATCGCATTAATCTCATTCAAGTAAAGCTGATGATCCTCTGTTAAGAAAAAGTCACAACGCGACATCCCAACACCTGCGACTGCACGATAGGCTCTTGCTGCGATTTCTCGCATTTTTGTCATGATGTCATCAGGAATTTCTGCGGGTATAGCCATTGTAATCTGATTATCGATATATTTTGACTGATAATCATAAAAATCAACTGCTTTGACAACTTCGCCAGCCAGAGTTGTTTTAACATCTGAATTACCTAAAACAGCAACTTCGATTTCTCTCGCATTTACACCTTGTTCTATCAAGATACGATTATCATATTTTTTCGCTTCAGTGATGGCAACTCGTAATTGTGATGCATCTGAGACTTTAGAAATGCCGACAGATGAGCCCATATTTGCTGGTTTAACAAATACTGGATAGCTGAGTTTATCAGCAACTTCTGATAGTTTTTTGTCTATCTGTGTTAAATCTGTCAAGGCAACATAAGGGACTTGTGGCACATCAACTGATTCAAAAACGTGTTTTGCCATAATCTTATCCATCGTCACACTGGCTGATGTGATACTTGGTCCGACATAGGGCATTTTGAGGATTTCTAAGAAACCTTGGATAGACCCATCTTCACCCATAGGCCCATGAAGCACTGGAAAGACAACCGCATCTTTTTCATAGATACTCGCAGGAGAGACGATGGCTGAGGCATCAATCGTCCCATTTGTCATTAATTTTGTTCCAGCTTTTGGTGTTTCATCAAAGCTCTGTGTCTTGATGAAGTCACCTGTTTGTGTGATAAAAAATGTTTTCACGCTAAATTTGTCATAATTTACAGCAAATATGACACTCTCTGCTGATAAGACTGATACTTCACGTTCAGCACTACGACCACCATATAGTAAAACCAATACTTTTTTTGTCATCACATCTCCTTGAAAAATATAGTTATCCATATTATATCACAAAAAATCGCTAACTCGCAGCTTATAAAACCAGATAAAAGACAATAGATACACCCACCAATGCTATAAAATCACGCGATCTATCGGATTAAAAAAAAGCACTAATGGCTTTCTTTTTATGATGGATCTAGACTTATATTTCTTGACGATTTTCAACCGCTTTACTTAAAGTCACCTCGTCTGCATATTCGATATCACTGCCGACAGCTAATCCGCGTGCCAGGCGTGTCACCTTAATTCCTGCTGGTTTTATCATGCGTGCTAAGTACATAGCTGTCGCTTCACCATCACTCGTAGCATTGGTTGCGATGATAATCTCTGTTACGGTACTGTCCATCAAGCGTGTAATTAAAGATTTGACGTTGATATCATCTGGACTGACGCCATTCATCGGACTAATGGTGCCATGTAAGACATGGTATAAGCCAGTATATTCTCTAATTCTCTCCATCGCTAACACATCTTTTGATTCTTCAACTACAAAAATAGTTGTCCGATCTCTTGACTCATCAGTACAGATATTACAGGGATCGGAATCCGTTAAATTCCCACACACACTACAAAAATGCAAATCCCTTTTAGCCGACAAAAGATTTGCCGCAAACCCATTGACATCATCATCTTGCATCCCTATCGTATAAAAAGCGAGTCTAGTTGCCGTTTTTTGACCGATACCTGGTAGCTTAGCATAGGACTCTATCAATTTAGCAATTGGTTCTGGATAATAAGCCATCGTTTTTCCTTTTCTAGATAAATAGAGCGATAGCCATTTATCACATTATTCATTTAAATACATACTTAGACTTTCAAGCCTAGCTAATTAGCATATGGTTAATGCAACAAATCTGATAATTCCTTGTTAACAAGCCAATAGCCTTTCTGACCATTACCGCCCGAAAATGTGATGTAGTTTTTGCCGTTGTTTAATTTCAAGACTGATGCCTGTAGACATATAGATTGATGGATATCTTCGTTCATATAGATTTCATTAATAGATTCACCCTCTAGACTACTTGATCTTTTAAAATCAGGATTCGTGTTGACCAATTTTTTGATTTGGGTCATCAGTTCTTGTTGCTTTTCAGTAGCTACTTGCTGTAGCTTCAAATCTCCATGATCATATGAAGCATAAGTAACAAACTTAGGATTTAAAAAATCAAATACTTCTGAGATATGTGTTAATTTTTGATTGCACCATATCTGTTCTCCTACTGATTGCTCACCAGGCGTCATCTCTACAATCATTTTTTGCTTTGGTATTGCAGCAATTTCCCAAAATTGACGGGTCATCTTATCTTTTGAATCTTGATTTTGCTTATCTCCTAAGTAAGATGATGTCCCAAATATCTTTGTGTTTTTTCCTTGACCAGTGGAATTTACCATCAGATAAGGTGCAGGGTAGTAAGATTTTCCCTGAAAGACAAGTGAGTCTATTTTTTTATGTGTATGATGATAAATCACGCCTATTGAGCCCAAAAACAATACTATGATAACTATGGCACATACCCAATATCTAAAATAAGGATGATCAGTTATTGAATATCTCACTTTATTTTTCATTTCATTTTTTCCTTTAAACGTGAGTTGTCTCATTAAGCTAGAAAAAGCTTACACGCATCGTTGTGCCAATCTATGCCCTGCTACACTAGCATAATCATGACAACATATGCATCAATTATATCATACCTTAGCTGATATTTTTAATGCCATGATTTAACGTGTTTTACTGTCACGCATTTTCTTCCTGATTAGCTGTCCGATTAATAACAAGAGGACACCTGTAATTAATCCCATGACAAACAGCAAAGCTAAAGGTAGTAAAACTGTTTTTTTATCGGTCGACATTTTATCTTTTTCGGGGGTTATATCATTAGTCAAAATAGGATTAGCAAAGAAACTATAGATATGTTGTGTATTTACCCCTGGTGTTCTGGTATTAGCAAGCGTTTTAGAAAATGCATCATAAAACCCTTTCACCTGACTTGCCTCTTCATTGCCCGTTAAAACAAGATTATCTGTGTTAGCTAATAGATTTTTGGCATCTTTTTGTGTCAGAGTTGCTTGATTGACGAGTTGGTTAAATTGCTCTGAGTTATCTTTAACAGCCTGTGCACTTTTAGAGATTTCCTGCGTTGCTTGAGTCGTTGACGTGACTAATTTTTGGATTTGCTCATACAATACAGTACTAGAATCTACAAAGAGTTCCGTCTTGGTACGATCATAGTCGGCCCATTCTTTAACTTCAAGCATGGTAGGGTCTTGTATTTGCCAACCTTGATAGAGACGTGCAAGCCTCTCTGTGGTTTGAGTATACCATAAGGTTAATGCTTTCAAATTTTCCTCAAAATACTGTTCAGGAAGATTATCTTGTAAACGCTGTTCATCAGCTGCTAAACTTGACATCGTAGTATTGATCGATTTAATAGTCGCAATCACTTTGCTTAAGTTTTCTTGCCCCATCGTCTTGAACGCTTGTACGTCTTGATTACTTAACCGCTTACTTAGTTCGTTGACGTCAATATTACCATACATATTAAATACTGAACGTTGACTCTGATTTTTAAACTCTTCTTGTGTCAGTACTGAAAGTAAACTCGTATAATCTTCGCTAGGATCAGCGTAAAGCGTTGTGATCATACTTGAAATACCATCAATTTTAGAAAACCAACTCATGATTTCTTGCAAATTTTCTTGAGCATCTTGCGTCGTGTTTGCAAGACCAGGTTTTGGTAGTAACACGAAATGATCGGTAGTTTCAAACACTTTTTCGTTTGTTAGTTGATTCAGCCATGTTGTCGCTAAACTAAGACTTTGGTCATCAGCTAAAGTGATGTGAAGGTCAACATCAAAGCGTTTAGGTGTCCCTTTTCCTTTTGCCTCATCTGCTGTAGTCGGTAGTGGATTTGCTAACACAATACGATTATCACGCGACACAGTAATACCTGTTTTGGTTACAGGAGAAATTCTCACGTTAGCTGGAAAAGCAGAAGATTGATAGGTCATCCCTGCAGGAACTGTAATCGTCATCTTACGTGTCATCGTTTGATCACTTGCTTCAAGCGTTTTAGCATCACTAAGCATGACTGTGCCACCACCTAATTCAAAAGCTATCGCATACTGATTAATCACTTTAAGCTGTGCTTCAATCTTACATTTTGTATCAAAATCAATCATCCCCATATCAAGCAAACTATCTAGTTTATACTCTGCTACATCTAGAGAAATGCTACTAATCTGCTGTGCCACTTTGTCTAAATACGGACTATCTGATAGATTATCCGTTTTACTAAGAGAGGTTTTTATTTTATTAGCCAGTGCCTGCCTGATCTTGTTATCATCTTTTTGGGAGTCTAAAAGATTGTCAAAATTCTCTACTGTCGCTGACACTTGTGCATCAAAAAATTGATCATACAAGTTATTTTCTAAGTCAAGCAGATCTGTACGACTATTTGTTAGCGTTGTAATTTGATCTGAAATGTCCCCTCGTACGGCTACAATAAGCTGATTGTAAGTTTTTATCTGCTGCGTCAACTCTGGCAGTTGACCTATTTCTTTATCTGCTAAATCCTTACTAGATAGAGCACTCAACTGGTTAACTAGACTTGTGTTTAAGTTATCGAATTGACTAAAATAGAAATCTTGATCGGTTCGTGCTTGGTTTTTAATCCCCTGATTACCATTATCGACATTAATCTTAGCTATTTTCTTTTGCGTATCAAAATAAGTGGTAAGTTGAGGTAATTGGCTAGTAAACCGCTCGCCGGTCTGAGTCATTAACTTTTTAGTACTATCTGTAAAGCTATTTTGCAAAGCAACATTAGCTTGATTCAGCCCCTTTAACCCATTTGTACCTGAAATAAAAGTATCATAATTTGACATACTATTTTTAAAGGGGCTTTGCACTTGATTTGATAATCCCAATACTAAATCAGCTTGTTTACTTACTGTTTGCTTCATTTGATTATCAGCTTCAGCAATATTACCAGCAACACTAGCGTAATACATCTTAACCACATTTTTATTAAATAAATACAAACAAGACATGAGTTTATTTTGTAAGATTTTTTCAGATAGGTCATCTTTTTGTTGCTGAATCTTGTAATCAATCTTAGCCTTAGTTGGATTCAGATTTTGTAGGGTCAATAAATCTTTAGAAAATGTTTGCGGTAGGTAAATCACAGCATCAACCGACCCATCTTTGTATGCACGATCAGCAACAGAACGCGACACAACCTGCCAATTATACTGCTGATCATCTGATACCAAATCAACAAAGTTTTTGCCAAACGTGTACTCTTGTGTGTTAAACGTTGACATCATATCTTCATTCACCAAGGCAATCGTCGGTTTTCTCCTCCCATCAGACTTAGTTTTTTCGCGAGTCGTCAACAAAGTAAACAGGCTAAACAAGCACAATAAGCTTATCGTAAGTATACTCACAACCACTAGTGTTTTACAATTTAGATGTAAGCGTGTTTTATCATTTCGTTTATTCATATTTTTTAACTATCCTTTTTTATCTTACCTAACACTACTAGTCGCTCATTGAGATGAAGTATGCCCAAGTAACTTAGCCAGTTTCAGACTCGTGTTCTTAATGCTGTGTTTCTTTTTATCATTTATCTGATTTAATCTTTTTTACCAAACTGTAAATCACTGGTTAGTTGTGCTTCAACCAGATTCGCATCAGTTGGTATGTAGATTAATCCCATAATAGATTGTCCCTTTCGTAGAAGTAAATTAGTTACTAATCTTTAATATCTTTTTTGATATACTTGTTCATATATTCATCGTAGTCTGGTGCTGTTTTTTTATTCATTGCATAAACTACTTTACCTTTTAACGCATAGTTGGAAGAGTTGGATTCCACCATAATTGCCTTATCTTTATCTTTTCTTGGAAAAACGATCGTATAGACTTTATTGTTTTTTGAGGAAGTAAATATAAAATACTTCACTGCTCCTTCACTATTTAAAATGGTTTCATAGGTAGACACATCACTTTTATTCTTACGATATTTGCGCTCTTTTTGGTCAGTTTTCATATCAATAGCCTCTCCATTAACAGAAGTACCTGAACCAGTCTGACTAGCATTCATGATTTTACCATCCACTTCCATTTTTTTAGGGGCTAGTCTAATCACTATATTTTTATGTTCAACATCTTGTGCTTGCCATGTACCACAATAAATTTGCGTTCTTTTTTCATAAAAATTATATATACCAGCTAAAATGCTAAATGTAATATATGCTAATCCTATTACCATTAGTATTTGTTGTTTTGTCGAAAGTTTATTAATTTTTGGATTTATCATCATTTACCTATATCTTGCTAATCAATCTGCATTTTTTCATACGTAATTTCCGAGATAATTTCATCGTATTGATTAGAAAATTCTTGAAATTCTAAGTCTATATAACCTAAATAGATAAGATGATTGACATCATCTGAATTAAAAAAGAACATATCTTGACTTGATAAACCAATGGGAAGGGTAACAGCACCAAATTCGAAATAACCTTGTTTTCCATCAATTTCTGCGATTGGTAATTGACTAATGATCATAAAGTTCTGTTCACTACCATTGACCTGTACAACGCTACCAATGGGTAACGGACTTTTTTGTTCACTCATTTATTTGCTCCAAATATGCATTAGCTTCTCTTACAAAGAATAAATCAGGATTTTCTTGTGATAATTCCTTAAATAGTTCTTCTGCTTTAGTATCATTTCCTTTTAACTGCTCATTTAACGCTTGAAAGTATTTTTTTTCTAGTAATAGAATTTTTGACAAGTACTCTGGTTGCCAAGTATCAATGACATCCGTCGATTTTTTTTTCAAATAAATCTCTCTTATTGCTTGACAGAACATTAAATAATTAGTCTGCGTAACGAACTGTGTTTCATTCCTACCTTTTTGATCACATAGACTTGAATAACATTTTTCAAATCTCTTCTCATTTTTCAACATTGCACTAGCTTTTGACAAAGTAACAGTGAGAAGTAATTCACCTTGCACTCTATCTTTTTTACCTTTAAGTTCCCTAAGTTGATATAAATTCATCTTACCTGCTACATCAAAACAATTTTGAAACTCTCCTTTATAATACTCAACAACAATCGAACATAATTGAAAATTTAAGAGTCGTTCATCATTTTTCTGACTTTTAAAAGAATATTCGTAATATGCTAACCATTTTTTTAGATCAGTCTTAATTGTAAAAATATATTGTACGGCTACACTTATTACAGAGTTACAAAAATTTGAAACTAAGACACATAACAATACAATAAACACAAACACAATTATCGGAATAACTGAATCAGTGATAAAAGAAATAGTAAGAGAAGAAATACCTGAGACAATGGTTATACTTACCATTGTTCCAGCTATTATTTTCGGAAACTTATAAATACATTGAACAGTAAGACCACTGACATATTCAACACAATATTCTACAACTGATTTCCTTATTTTTTTCATTAATATCCCCATACAATTTTCCCTACTCCATTTCGTACATCTTGCAAACCTTGTTCTGCTATATCTGGGTGACCCGTTGCTAATCCACCACCAAATTTAACAGCACCAACTATAATAACTGTCGTAACTACACCCGCCATAACAGCCTGTTTACCATTCAAAAATCGTTTCCCAACCTCAGTCGTTACAGAAGTTTCAAGATTTTTTGCCTTTGCTACAATTGTTTTATTTTTAGCATATACTGCAAATAAACCATTTGCTAAATCTGATTGTCCTTTCAGCCTAGTAAGTTACCTACTCATCTTTAATATCTTTTTTAATATACTTGTTCCTATACGTATCATAGTCTGGTACTGTTTCTCTATTTAGTGCATATAGCATTTCTCCTTGTAAAGGAGTATCGCTAGAATCAGATGCTATTAAGACTGCAATATTTTTATCATTTTCAGGAAAGGCAATTGAATAGGATTTCTGATTCTGTGTGCTAAAACCATAATAGTAAATTTCTTGATTGTCTCGTACAATATTATCATCCGATTTATAATACGTTCCTGACAAATTTTGATTAGTACTTATAGTTTTTTTATCTATTTTCAACTTATACTTAGAAATTTTTAAAACTTGTCCATCAAGCACGAGCTTCTTATTAGTGATTTTTACTATTTTTTTGGCACCATAAATATCTTTGGCATGCCAAGTTCCTGTAATATCACTTATACTATGACCCAAAAAGTAATTTCCTATACTTAACAAAATACCTATAATAATAAAAGGGATAAAAGATATAAAAATTCCTTTCATGATAGTTCCTATTTTCAAAAGACAAACTCCTCTAAATTATCTTCATCATTGTTATCTGATATAGAGTTTTTTAAATTTTCATATTGAATTGTTGCTAGTATTTTCTCATAATTATTTGTAAACTCTTGAAAGTTTGCATCTACATAGCCAAGATAAATAATTTCATCAACATCCTCTGAGTTGAAGAAAATCATTTCTTGATTATACATGCCCAAGGGAAGAGTTGCAGCACCAAAATTAAAATAGCCTTTTTTCCCTTCAATTTCTGCGACTGGTAATTGACTTGTGATCATAAATTTTTGATCACTACCCTTTACTTGTACAACACTACCAACTGGTAAGGGAAATTTTTGTTCACTCATTTGTTTTCCTCCAAATACGCCTTTGCTTCTCTTACAAAAAATAAATCAGGATTATCGCATGATAATGCTTTATAGATTTCTCTTGCTCTAGTAGCGTTTCCTTTTAATTCCTGATTTTTAGCCTGAAAATATAATTTCTCTATGTGGAACACTTTGAATTTGGGTTGCCATTCATCAATAAACTCATTAGATTTTTTCAGACATACAATATCTTTAATTGCTTGACAAAGTTTTAAAGCATTATCAATTTCTACTTTTTGTTTTGTATTCTTAAAAGATAGTTCATACATTTTTTCAAATAATATCTCTGATTTTTCCATTTGATTTAACATCAAAAGACTTCTTATGCAAAAACCATATTGAAATATTTTAAAGGTAATACTATATTCCTCAAAAATTTTTAGTTCCGAAAAATTAATTGTTCTAGCAAACTTGACTGATTCACTAAAATTCCCTTTAAAATAATTTAGTTTAACTATACTCACAAAGGCATTTAAATTAATTATCAATACCGGATACAGATACTTTGGCTGTTTATTTCTTTTGGCATTTAATAAGACTTTCTTATATTTCTTGGAGTTTACAATCTTTTTGGAATACTCCTCAATTAACTCTAATGCTATTTGTCTATTGAATATGACGTTAAGTCAAGTTTTTAGAGTAACAAACGTAGAATTTTAATCTATTTAT
>JAKDQI010000064.1 GCA_030454995.1 Pseudolactococcus plantarum
TGTTAGATAAAGTATTTATAGTGGAAGATGATGCAACGATTGTTAAATTACTACGTAATCGATTACAAGAAGAGTTTAAAGTAGCAGCAGCAGATAATTTTCGTGCTGTCGTATCAGAAATTAGTGAGTATGCGCCTGATTTGATTTTGATGGATATTACGCTACCATACTTTAATGGTTTTTATTGGACGACAGAAATTCGTAAAACTAGTCAAGTACCAATTATTTTTATCTCAAGTGCAACTGATGAGATGAATGCTGTCATGGCGATGAATATGGGTGCTGATGATTTTATCAGTAAGCCTTTTTCTGTAGAAGTCTTGATAGCTAAAATCAATGCCTTGTTAAGACGCACCAAATTACAAACTGATCAGATTTTATTTGAAAAATTTAAGTTAGATTTGACTGGTATTTTTTCTGATGGTCAAAATGAAGTTACTTTAACAAGAACTGAAACAATCATCTTAAAACTATTGCTTGAGCAAGCAGGTAGTGTAGTAGAAAAGCAAGTGATACTAAAAAAATTATGGGAAAGTGATGACTATATAGATGCAAATACGTTAAATGTTAACATGAGTCGGCTTAGAAAAAAATTATCTCCACTACATTTTGATGCTATACATACAATTCGCGGTGTGGGGTATGTAGTGAAATGAGCAAACAATTGGGATTATATTTTAAATTTTGTGCTGAACAAGCCAGCGAATTTATCTGCTTCTTTGTTTTAGAAGGCATGATTATCCTTATTTTTTTATTGCAAGGCTTAAATTTGGACTTTTTTTGGGTAGCTCTTTTTACGCCCTTGCTTTTATTTTTGATGTTTCAAATAGCTGCGTTTCTTCGTTTCTTACGCTTACATCAGTTCTTATCGACTGTTGAAGTAGAAATGCTTCCTGAGTTTACAGATACACGTATCATAAGCCAAGATTATCAAAAAATAATCGTAGCACTTGATCAACATCATCGTCATAACTATCAAAAATTAGCAAACTTCGATAAAAGCTTACTTGATTTAATCACGTTATGGACACATCAGATGAAAGTACCATTATCTGCTTTAGATTTAATGGTGCAAACAAATCGCCTGACAGCTTCTGATGTCGAAAATCAGGTATTAGAACTAGATAACTATCTCAATATATTATTAAGTTATTTAAGATTACAAGACACAGCGACAGATTTTCGGTTTGAAGACTTTGATGTTGCTGATATTATCCGAACGATTATCAAAAAATACGCCAATCAATTTATTTTAAAAGATCTATCGGTTACTGTAACAGGGTCTTATCAAGTGACAAGTGATAAAAAATGGCTGAGCGTAGCGATTGAACAACTGATTAATAATGCTGTCAAATATACAAAAAAAGGCAGTGTTACGATTATTTTAGATCAAAACATACTGATTTCTGACACGGGCATAGGCATCCTAACAGAAGATATCCCACGTATTTTTGAGCATGGATTTACCGGATTTAATGGCCGGAAAATGCAAAAATCAACTGGGTTGGGATTGTATCTGACAAAAGATATTTTGAATCAACTAAATTTTGACATTAAGATTACTAGTCAGATCGATCAAGGAACAGAGGTTAAGATTAGCCAGGTGAATAAAAAATACAATAGTATCTGAATAATCAAAGACTCATGCTCACTCTATCAGTCACTTTTTTAAATAGCGAGATCAAAACACGAGCTAGCACACACTAGTTCGTGTTTTTATAAGGGCAAACCATAGTATCAGTTTAGCAGATATGCTATAATAATGAGAAGTAACAAAGTAATTAAAAAGGAAACTACTTATGTCTAACCATATAAATGTCATCGGAGCAGGTCTTGCTGGATCTGAAGCAGCTTACCAAATTGCCAAACGTGGCATACCGGTCAAACTTTATGAAATGCGTGGGGTTAAGCCAACACCACAGCATAAAACAACTGATTTTGCAGAACTTGTTTGTTCTAATTCTCTACGCGGCGATGCCATTACTAATGCAGTCGGTCTCTTAAAAGAAGAGATGCGTCAGCTAGATAGTATCATCATCAATTCAGCTGATGAAACAAAAGTACCAGCAGGTGGTGCATTAGCGGTTGACCGTGAAGGATTTGCTGCAACTGTAACTGATAAGATTAGCAATCATCCGTTAATCGAGGTCATTAGACAAGAAATAACAGAACTACCAACGGATGAAATCTCAATCATCGCCTCAGGCCCATTAACATCCGATGCCTTAGCTGAAAAAATACATGCCTTAAATGATGGTGATGGATTCTATTTCTACGATGCTGCAGCACCGATCGTTGATGTCAGTACGATAGATATGAGTAAAGTCTACCTCAAATCACGTTATGATAAGGGAGAGGCAGCATACTTAAATGCGCCGATGTCAAAAGAAGAGTTTACGGCATTCCAAGAGGCCCTTGTTAATGCTGAGGTTGCAGAGTTAAATGCTTTTGAGAAAGACAAATATTTTGAAGCTTGCATGCCGATTGAAGTCATGGCTGCTAGAGGCTACAAAACCATGTTATTTGGTCCAATGAAACCTGTTGGTTTAGAAAATCCAAATGAAACTTATACTGTCACAAAACGTGATGGGACAACTTATGAAACAAATGTGCCTTATGCTGTGATTCAACTTCGTCAAGATGATGCTGCAGCAAGTCTCTATAATATCGTCGGGTTCCAAACACATCTTAAGTGGGGAGAACAAAAACGCATCTTTAGGATGATTCCAGGACTTGAGAATGCAGAATTTGTCAGATATGGTGTGATGCATCGCAATTCTTATATGGATTCACCAAATTTACTGACACAAACATTTAGATCTAAAAAACAAGACAATCTTTTCTTTGCAGGTCAAATGACAGGCGTAGAAGGCTATGTGGAATCAGCTGCATCAGGATTAGTGGCAGGGATTAATGCTGCTAAATTATTTAAATCAGAGGCAGAAGTCATCTTCCCAGAAACAACAGCTATCGGTGCCCTACCTTATTATGTTACACATGCTAATAGTAAAAATTTCCAACCGATGAATGTTAACTTTGGTATCATTAAGCAACTTGAAGGAGAGCGTATTCGGGATAAAAAAGAACGATATACTGCAGTTGCTGATAGGGCGCTTAAAGCATTAAAACCCTACCTATCTGTTTGATTTTACATAATTTTAATTATGTAAAATCAAAGTAATCATTAAGGAGAAATCATGAAATTACCTTTTGTTACACAAGAAAAACTTGAAGAAATCATCCAGGAATATCCGACCCCTTTTCACTTGTATGATGAAAAAGCCATTCGCGAAAAAGCTCGTGCATTAAACAATGCATTTAGTTGGAATGCTGGGTTTAAAGAATTCTTTGCTGTGAAAGCAACGCCGACACCCGCGATTTTGAAAATTTTACAAGAAGAGAACTGTGGTGTAGACTGTGCTTCTGAAATTGAGTTATTAATGTCACATAAACTTGGGTTTAAGGGTGAAGATATCATGTTTTCTTCAAATAATACACCTGCTCAAGAATTTCAATATGCTAGAGAAATAGGCGCAACGATTAACTTAGATGCTTATGAACATGTTGCTTTTTTAAAAGATGTGACAAGTATTCCTGAAACAATTTCATGTCGTTATAACCCAGGTGGTATCTTCTCACTTGGTACAGACATCATGGATAATCCAGAAGAATCTAAGTTTGGCATGACAAAAGAGCAGTTGATTCAAGCCTTCAAAGACTTAAAAGAATTAGGCGTGAAAAAGTTTGGTATCCATTCATTTTTAGCATCAAATACAGTAACTAATGATTATTATCCAGCACTCGCTAAAGAATTGTTTGAGTTGGCTGTAGAAGTTGTTTCAGAGACTGATGTGACACTTGACTTTATTAATTTATCAGGTGGTATCGGAGTAAATTACTTACCAGATCAAGTGGCAAATGATATCATGACGATTGGTGAAGGTGTTCGAAAAGTATATGAAAGTGTTTTAACGGCTAACGGATTAGGTGATGTAAAAATATATACTGAATTAGGTCGCTTCATGTTAGCACCACATGGTCATTTGATCACACGTGTCTTACATATGAAAAAGACTTATCGTGATTATGTCGGTGTCGATGCCAGTGCTGTCAATCTTTTACGCCCTGCAATGTATGGCTCATATCATCATATTACTGTTTCAGGGAAAGAAACACTACCAGAGACTCATGTTTATGATGTTGTCGGCTCTTTATGTGAAAATAATGATAAATTTGCCAAACAAAGACCCCTCCCAGAAGTTGAAGTTGGTGATCTATTAGTCATTCATGATACGGGTGCACATGGGTTTTCTATGGGCTACCAATATAATGCAAAACTAAGGTCTGCTGAGATTTTGCTTCAAGAAGATGGCTCAACAAGACAGATTCGTCGTGCGGAAAAAGCTGAAGATTATTTTGCAACCTTATATGGGTTTGATTTCTAATCGAAAATAGACAGATTATGTAAAATTTGATATAATTAAGTGAATAAATAAAAGAAGAGAGATAAAAAATGCCAATCGTAGTTGCTATTTTATTAATTGTTATTGCTGCCATAGCTGGCTTTGCTGGTGGATTATTCATGAGCCGTCGTCAAGTGAAACAGATGTTGATGGAAAACCCACCATTAAATGAAGATGCTGTTCGTACAATGATGAGTTCTATGGGACGTAAACCAAGTGAAACACAAGTACAGCAAGTACTTCGTCAAATTCGTGCTGCTGCTAAGCAAGCTGATACTAAAAAATAAGTGTAGAATAAGGTATCTCTACTGGCGCATATCAGGATATGCTCATCATAATTGATTGCGTGATTTTCCTAGAGATATCTATAAAAAGCTGAGAGTGTCTCAGCTTTTGTTTTTGTGAGGTAATCTATATGGACAATCGCCCGATAGGATTTTTAGACTCAGGAGTTGGCGGCTTAACAGTGGTTAAAGAACTCATGCGACAACTACCTGATGAAGAAATCATTTTTGTTGGGGATTCACGTCGTGCCCCTTATGGGCCTAGACCTGCTGAACAAATACGACAATTTACATGGGAACTAGTTAACTTTTTACTATCTAAAGATGTTAAAATGATCGTATTTGCCTGTAATACTGCAACAGCAGTAGCGTGGGAAGCTGTTAAAGCAAAACTTGATATCCCTGTTTTAGGTGTAATACTACCCGGCACTAGTGCAGCCATAAAAGCAACAACAAACGGTAAAATCGGTATTCTTGGTACAGAAATGACCATACGCTCTGATATTTATCAGAAAAAAATTCATTTACTATCTCCTAACTTAATCGTTCACTCACTTGCTTGCCCTAAATTTGTGCCACTTGTCGAATCAAATGAAATTACCTCTAGTGTGGCAAAAAAAGTTGTTTATGAAACGTTAACACCATTAGTTAATCAGGTAGACACGCTAGTGTTAGGCTGTACACATTACCCACTCTTAAAACCAATTATACAAAATGTGATGGGTAAATCAGTCAAATTAATCGATAGCGGGGCAGAATGTGTCAGAGATATCTCAGTATTACTGAATTATTTTGAGATTAATCATGAACGAGCTGTTTTAGCTAAACCCCATCAGTTTTATACGACAGCAAGTGCCCAATCTTTTGATGCTATTGCAGAAAATTGGTTGCATATTCCAGTAAATTCGAGGACAATTAGATTATGACAAAACTCTATCAACATCCAACAAAACAAATATTTGCCTATGTACTTGAGGATAAGAGAGAGCTCATCATTCAAAATATTTTTGGTGATCCGCTTGAAATCCCTATCTTTAGTTTATTTTTTAAATATTTTCCTCATGACACAGGATTGAAAGTGATTGCTGTTGATGAAGCTCCAGCTGAGATTATCGACTTGTTCTTTCAAGTTTTAGTGGATATCACAACTGAACCTTATCACTACAACCTCACAATGTCAGATTTAACTGTCGAATTGGCAGGCAAACAAATTCACTCTGAAACAATCAGCTTGCCACAAACTGCGGATAAAACATTACTCATAGCAACGAGAAATGAAGGTAAGACAAAAGAATTTAAGGCATTGTTTAGCCCACTAGGGTATACTATAAAAAATCTTAACGATTTTCCAGAATTACCAGACGTTGCAGAAACTGGCATGACCTTTGAAGAAAATGCTAGATTAAAAGCTGAAACCATTGCTAACTTAACTGGTGAGATGGTGCTCGCTGATGATAGTGGTTTGATGGTTGATGTATTAGGTGGCCTGCCTGGTGTATGGTCAGCTAGATTTGCTGGTATTGATGCAACTGATGCAGCCAATAATGCAAAACTATTACACGAACTGGCAAGCACGGCAGTAACGCCAGAAAGACGTACTGCGAAGTTCCATACGACATTAGTCGTTGCTGCTCCTGATAAACCCTCTCTAGTTGTAGAAGGAGAGTGGTTAGGAGCTATCGCAACTATACCAAAGGGTGATAACGGTTTCGGGTATGATCCCTTGTTTATTGATGATGAAACAGGTAAAACTGCTGCTCAATTAACATTAGCACAAAAAAATAAACGATCACATCGTGCAATTGCACTACAAAACTTATTAAAAAAATGGCCAGAATGGCAAAATAGTTGAGGGTTTTATGATTATTATTATGAGTGATTCTCATGGAGAATCAGAAGCGATAGAAAACATTAAAACAAAATATCAACATGACGCAAGTTTAATCATACACTGTGGGGACTCAGAATTCTCTGCCTCAGATGATATATGGCAGGGTGTGTCCGTTGTTAGAGGAAATTGTGATTTTGATAATGGGTTTCCAGAATCTACTGTATTGACGGCTGATGGCATCTCTATTTTTGCCACACATGGTCATCTCTATAATGTTGGTTTTATGCTGTCACCCTTAGCACAAACCGCTCAGGAAAATCATTGTCAAGTTGCAACATTTGGTCATCTTCATACACCCATTGTCCATGTTGAAGAAGGGATTTTGTGTATCAATCCAGGAAGCGTCGCACAACCTAGAGGACAATACCAAACTAAAATGTATGCTAAACTAGAGGTTATGCCTGATATGTATCTGATTACTTACCTAGATCTAGCACATCAGCCAATAGATGGCTTAGCATTTGAAATACCGAGGGTAAACAAATGATTGACAAACATATTGAGTCTTTCTTGATGAAACAAAGCGATACTTTTTTAAAACCTGCCAGTGAAGTAGCGGTTTTATTAAGTGAGCATAATATATCACATGCAAAAATTTTACTAAGCCAATATAAATATTCTAAAGTACCTGTAGTCAATCAAGACCATGAGTTTATTGGCATTTTAGGGTGGACAGATATTATCAATTTTGAAATCCAACACGATTTTTTCTATGAAAAATCAGATAGAACAAAGATTTCAGAAATTGTTGATAGAGATGTTGCGACCGTTCAAAAATTATATGAACTAGAAGATATCTTACATCTATTAGTGAGTGAACCTTTTTTACCTGTTTTACAAGGTAGAGAATTCTATGGTATTATTCCGCGTCAGGAGATACTGAAAGCCTTTAATGCGTTTGCTCATACTTTTACAAAGGATTACGACATTGTTGAACGAAAAAAAGATTAACACTTTTATCAGTACTCGACAAACTGTATCTGAAAACACAAAGTTGGCCTATTTTTACGATTTGCGTGCTTTCGTCAAGTTTTTAGATGAACGTCCGCTTACACAAACTTTGCTGACACTTTTTCAGATTGACTTACAAAAACTGGCACCAGCCTCACAACATAGAAAAATTACACATATCAATCGCTTTTTAAAATATTTATACCAAAATGGTGATATCGACCAGTTCTTTGAATTACCTGTAACTATACAGCCTGAACACCGCTTAACTAGGTCAACTAAACCATTGGTGTTAATGGATTTCTCCAAATATTATCAAAAACTGCAAACACCAGGAGAATTTATCTTGTTGTTAATCATAGAATTTGGCTTGAAACCATCAGAAATTCAGACGCTTAAATGGCATGAGTTTAATTGGGATTTCAAAATTTTGACAGTAAAAGATAAAGGGCTCACTCGTGTATTGCCTATCCGAGATAGATTTTCCAGATTAGTACGTCCCCTCCAAAATGCTGATGAATTATTTTCAAAATCTAGACAGTTTTTATATTATGAACTCAAAAAAACAACGACATTAACAGCAAAAGAATTAAGAGAGCAATATATACTACAACGTGTTTCTGAACATATCTCCATTTATGCATTAGCTGAGCTTCTGGGATTAAAATCAATTCACACACTTGATAAATACTACAGATAAGAGAGTTTACATAAAATGAATTATGTAAAAAAAGAAATTAATATTAAAATTCATGACTTTGAAGGTCCTCTAGATTTGTTACTTCACCTCGTCAACCAATATAAGGTTGATATTTATGAGGTTCCTTTGGTTGAAGTCATTACACAGTACTTGTCGTACTTAGATATGATGAAAGACCATGCGCTGGATCTTGCATCTGAATACCTAGTCATTGCGAGTCAATTAGTATTGATCAAATCACGCAGACTTTTACCAACTGTTTCTGAATCATTCGAAGAAGAGACGATAGATTTAGAACAAGAAATTTTAACACAAATTGATGAGTATCGTAAATATAAGTCATTGAGTTTACAATTAGCAGACAAACATAGTGAGCGTAGCCAGTTTTATTCTAAAGCTAAAACTGAAATATTAGCAGAAAACATCACACTACTAGCTGATAAAGATGCTCTAGATTTGTATTTTGCATTTTCGACGTTAATTCAGAGAAAAAAAGCTGAATTTCAAGATCATCATAATACCATTAATGCTGATGAATTTTCGGTTGAAGATAAGCTTAAAGAAATCCTTAGCGTATTTGAGGGAACTAGGAGTTGTGGATTTTCATCTCTTTTTCAGTCATCAAACTCATTAGATGAAATCGTGACTACATTTTTGGCTATGCTGGAATTGATCAAAAACCAATTCCTTTACTTTCATCAAACTACTGCATTTGATGAGATTATACTAACAAGAACGGAATCGGAGGTTGATCATGAATAAAACTGCTGAACTTGAAGCCCTTCTTTTTGTGACCGGGGAAGAAGGGCTATCACTTAGAGATTTATCTGGTTTATTAAATATCACACCTAGTGCAGTGACACAACAGTTAGATAAGTTGTCAGAAAAATATCAAGGAGATCCACTATCTGCACTTACGCTAATTGAAACAGCAGGTAAATATCGATTAGCAACGAAAGCTGAATTTCAAACTCTCTTACAACATTATGCTAAAACACCAATGAACCAATCTCTCTCTAAGGCTGCCTTAGAGGTATTAGCGATTATTGCCTATAAACAGCCCTTAACACGTTTAGAAGTCGATCAAATTCGTGGTGTTAATTCATCTGGTACCATGACAACACTTCAAGCATTTGATTTGATTGAAGTTATCGGTAAAAAAGAAGTCATAGGCAATCCAAACATTTATGCCACAACAAGCCATTTCTTAGATTATATCGGCATTAACAGCCTTGACGCACTGCCTGAGATAAACGAAGAATCACTTATGAATATTGACGATGTCGATATTTTCAATGAAAAGGAATTAATGACCAATGAGAATCAATAAATATTTAGCACATGCAGGGGTTGCAAGTAGACGTAAAGCAGAAGAGCTGATCAAAGCAGGTGAGGTTACCGTCAATGGTGAACGCATGGTTGATCTATCTTATCAAGTCAAAGCAGGTGATACTGTAGAAGTCAAACAGGCACAAGTTTATAAAGAAGAACCAGTATATTATGTCCTTAATAAGCCACGTGGTGTCATTTCTTCAGTTTCTGATGAAAAAGACCGTAAAACTGTTCTAGATTTCTTCCACCATATTCCTGAAAGAATCTATCCTGTAGGGCGTTTAGACTGGGATACTAGTGGACTAATTTTACTAACTAATGATGGTGAGTTCGCAAATCTTATGACCCATCCACGACATGAAATCGAAAAAGTGTATGTGGCTAAAGTAGAAGGTCAAGCGACTAAAGAAAACTTGCGCCCACTGACACAAGGGGTTAAAATAGATGGACGTAAAACAAAACCCGCGGTTTATCAAATTATTAAGCAAGATATTAAATCTAAAAAATCTGTCGTACAATTGACGATTCATGAAGGCCGTAATCATCAAGTTAAAAAGATGTTTGAAGTGATTGGTTTGCCTGTACAAAAACTCTCACGTATCCAATACGGTACATTAGGACTAACCGGATTACAACCTGGTGAATTCCGTAGACTATCCAAAAAAGAAGTGAGTCAACTTGTTAATGCAGCTAAAGGTAATTAAGTTTACATAATTTTAATTCTGTATCTATATGAATAAATCAAAAGACTTGCAAATCAGCAAGTCTTTTGTTATAGTTAGAGTGTCTTCAGGGCGGGGGTCGTTTCCCCACTGGTGGTAAAGTCCATGAAGCTTAAGCCTAATAGCTTGAGCCCGAATCGGTGAAATTCCGATACCAACTGTTAAAGTCAGGATAAAGAGGAG
>JAKDQI010000065.1 GCA_030454995.1 Pseudolactococcus plantarum
CATACCTATTAGTTTATCATATAATCTCTTTTTTTAAAAACAGTAACGTATTTTAGTGTATTTTAATATGCTTGAATATAAAGATAACGCAAAAAAGTATCAAAACCAGCCCAAATCATGCTATAATTTATTATGCAACAGTTATCAAGTTGAGAATTTACACTATTGGAGAAATGATGTCCTATATTTTAGAAATTTTACCACAATTATTTGATGGCTTAAAACTAACAGTTTTAGTCTTTGTTTTGACTCTTGTATTATCGATTCCATTGGGGATGTTACTTGCATTTTTATTGCGTCTACCTATTGTCAAGTGGTTTGTTAATATCTACGTTTGGATTATGCGTGGGACACCGCTACTGGTTCAGCTGATTATCATTTTTTATGCTTTACCGATGGTTGGCTTGACATTACCACGATTTTTAGCAGCATTAGTCGCTTTTGTTTTAAATTATGCAGCTTACTATGCAGAAATTTTTCGTGGTGGTATTAATGCCATTCCGAAAGGTCAACTGGAAGCCGCAAAGGTACTTAAATTAACGAAGTGGCAAACCGTGCGCTATGTGCAAATCCCTCAGGTCATGAAGATTGTCTTACCTTCAGTATTTAATGAAATTATCACATTAGTCAAAGACTCTTCTCTTATCTATGTGGTTGGACTGGGTGACTTATTAAGAGCGGGTAAAATCGCTATGAGCCGAGATGTTTCACTAATTCCGATTATGATGGCTGCCATGATTTATCTGATTCTTATCGGTATTCTCACAATCTTATCCAAGAAAATCGAACAGCAGTTTGATTATTACAAATAGGAGGTAATCATGCTGGAATTAAAAAATATTAATAAAAAATTTGGGTCAAAGGTTATCTTTGATAACTTTAATCTAACCATCAATGCTGGCGAAGTTGTCGCAATAGCAGGTCCTTCAGGTGGTGGGAAAACGACACTCCTTAGAATGCTTGCTGGATTAGAGACAATCGATTCTGGCCAAGTTATCTTTGATGACGAGGTGATCGGATTAGACGAGTTAATTACGCGTAACTTTTTGGGATTTGTGTTTCAGGATTTCCAACTATTTCCACATATGACCGTACTTGAGAATTTGACTCTCTCTCCTGTTAAAACAATGGGGATATCAAAAGAAGCTGCGGTGTTAAAAGCTGAAAAATTATTAACTAATTTAGAAGTTATTGAACAAAAGAATGCTTATCCTTATAGTTTATCTGGTGGACAAAAACAACGTGTTGCTTTGGCACGTGCGATGATGATTGATCCTAAAATTATTGGTTACGATGAACCTACCTCGGCACTAGATCCAGCTTTGCGTGATCAAGTAGCTAACCTAATATTAGAGAATAAATCTTTAGGGATCACGCAAATTGTTGTGACTCATGACATGGCATTTGCAACAAAAATAGCCGATACGATTATCAAAGTCAATAGTAAAACAAATAATTAGGAGAAGTAAAAATGAAACTTAAAAAATGGATGGGTATAGTTGCCTTGCTTGTAGCAATGATCAGTTTGACAGCCTGTGGTAAAAAAGAAGCTAAAGAAGGCTGGCAAGCAATCAAAGATAAAAAAGAAGTTGTCATTGGGTTTGATAACACATTTGTCCCGATGGGATTTAAGGATGAAAATGGTAAAAATGTTGGATTTGACATTGATCTAGCAAATGCCGTCTTTGCAAAATATGATATTAAAGTAAAAATGCAAGCTATCGATTGGGATATGAAAGAAACTGAATTAAAAAATAAATCGATTGACTTAATTTGGAACGGTTATTCTGCTACAAAAGAGCGTGAGAAAAAAGTAGCCTTTACTATGCCATACATGACAAACCAACAAGTGCTAGTGACTAAAAAATCAAGTAATATCACAACAGTCTCTGATATGAAAAATAAAAAATTAGGCGCACAACAAGGATCGTCAGGCTATGATGCCTTTACTAAACAAACGGATGTTTTAAAAGACCGCGTTAAAGATAATGATGCGACGCTTTATGATGATTTTAATTCAGCATTATTAGATTTAAAAGCAGGTCGTATTGATGGGTTATTGATCGATAATGTTTATGCCAATTACTACCTCACTAAAAATGGTGAGTTATCAAATTATAATATTATCACAACTGGTTATGCTGGAGAAAACTTTGCTGTAGGGGCTAGAAAATCTGATAAAACGTTAGTTGATAATATCAACAAAGCGTTTAAAACATTACACGCTGATGGAGAATTCCAAAAGATATCAGACAAATGGTTCTCTAAAGATGTTTTCCCAACTAAATAATCATAACCTTAAATGTTAGTCAGATTTCAATGGTGTCAAACGTGTTTTACTTCGTGCGATACTATTGACTGAATTATCGGAAAAATAGTAATATTTTAAGTGTTTTAGATTGACAAACGTTAATTAAAGCGTTAAACTAGAATAAAATATGAAAGGTTCTACGGTTGAATTATGAAGATGCCAAACACAAACTTATTGTTGTTGAAGAAGGATACGTTCTAAGAAATTTTTTCTTATAGATCGTATCCTGTTTGGCGTTCATTTTTCAAGCGGGACAAAAAGGTGTCTTGCTGAATAGGTGAGGCGCTTTTCTTTTATCATTTTATCTAACAAACTTACTAAACGACAGGTTGAAAAGTGACCTAAAACAGCCAATAACAACTGTTTATTTTGTAGGGACTTAGAGTAATCGAATTTATTATGGATTGTATGTAACAAAAAAGGAGAGGTATTATGCGTAACATTGAATTTCTAGACACGAGTCTTCGTGATGGGGAACAGACACCAGGTGTTAATTTTTCTATTAATGAAAAAGTAATGATTGCTAAACAGCTTGAAAAATGGGGTATTTCAGCGATTGAAGCAGGTTTTCCTGCTGCGAGCCCAGATTCATTTACAGCTGTTCAAGAAATTGCCAAAATTTTGACAAAAACAGCTGTAACGGGTCTTGCAAGAGCTGTTAAATCAGATATTGATGCATGTTACGAAGCGTTGAAAGATGCTAAAAAACCTCAGATTCATGTGTTTATCGCAACAAGCCCGGTACATATGAAATACAAGTTACAAAAATCACCTAATGAAGTCATCGCAGCAATTAAAGAGCACGTTACTTATGCAAGAGAGCGATTTGATATTGTCGAATTTTCACCAGAAGATGCGACACGTACTGAAAAAACGTTTTTACTTAAGGCCGTTCAAACGGCTGTAGATGCTGGAGCTAGTTATATTAATATTCCGGATACTGTGGGCTTTACAACACCGACTGAATATTATGAGACCTTTAAATTCTTGATTGAAAACATCACTAGTGACCGTGAGATTATTTTTAGTCCTCACTGTCATGATGACTTAGGTATGGCAACAGCTAACACGTTGGCTGCCATCAAAGGTGGTGCTGGTCGTGTTGAAGGAACAGTAAACGGGATAGGTGAACGTGCAGGAAACGTTGCGTTAGAAGAAGTAGCAGTTGCGCTTGAGATCAGAAAAGATTATTATCAAGCAACCTCAGAAATCGTGTTAAATGAAACGTTTGCAACGTCTGAGCTTGTCTCACGTTTCTCAGGTATCTCAGTACCTAAAAACAAAGCTGTTATTGGTGGGAATGCTTTTGCACATGAGTCTGGTATTCACCAAGATGGTGTACTAAAAAATCCTGAAACTTATGAAATTATCACACCTGAACTTGTTGGAGTTAAAACAAATTCACTACCGCTAGGAAAACTATCTGGTAGACATGCCTTTGTTGACAAACTATCAGGACTTGGTTTTGATGATATTACTGATGAGGCATTACAAACACTCTTTGCTAAATTTAAAGTCTTAGCTGATAAAAAACATGAAGTAACAGATGCTGATATTCGTGCTTTAGTTGCCGGTACAACTATTGAAAATCCGACAGGGTTCCAATTTGATAATTTAGCGATTACCTCTACAGATGATGGTAAGCAGACAGTGACGATTACGATGAGAAATGCAGGCGATGAGATCATCGATACCATGGCTACAGGCAGTGGTGCAGTTGAAGCAGCATTTAATGCGATTGATAGCTTCTTCACACAATCAGTTCGACTAAACAGCTATGATATCACTGCCATTACAGAAGGTATCGATGCACAGGCAGAGGTACATGTAACGGTTGAAAATGAAGATACAGGTACGATATTTAATGCAAATGGTCTAGATTTTGATGTGTTACGTGCAAGTGCGATTGCTTACTCTAATGCAAATAGTTTAGTTCAACGTGAAAACGCAGGGATTATTACAAAAAAAATCTCTGAAAAAGCAAACCCTGAAGGTTAATAAAAGGATATAAAATGACAAAAAAAATTGTAACATTAGCTGGTGATGGTATAGGACCAGAAATTATGGCTGCAGGGCTACAAGTTTTGGCGGCAGTTGCGCCAAAAATTAACTTTGAATATGAAACGCAAGCGAGAAACTTCGGTGGAGCAGCTATCGATGCAGATGGGCACCCACTACCTGATGAGACATTGGAAAGTGCTAAAGCAGCAGATGCCATATTGCTTGCAGCTATCGGTGGTCCTCAGTATAATGAGGCCGAAGTAAGACCTGAGCAAGGCTTACTTGAACTGCGTAAAGAGCTTGGATTATTTGCTAATATCAGACCAGTGCAGATATTTGAGGCCCTTAAACATCTTTCACCACTTAAGACAGAGATTATCGAAGGGGTAGACTTTGTTGTTGTTCGTGAACTGACTGGTGGGATTTATTTTGGGGAACATTCCCTAAATAAGCAGTTTGCACGAGATGTCAATGACTATAGTTATGAAGAAATCGAACGTATTGTTCGCGTAGCTTTTGATATCGCACGTAGCAGAGGCAAAAAAGTAACCTCTGTTGATAAACAAAATGTGCTTGCTACCTCTAAACTATGGCGTATTGTGGCTGAAGAAGTTGCAAAAGACTACCCAGATGTACAATTAGAGCATGCACTTGTAGATAGTTTGGCGATGAAAATGATCACAAACCCGAGTGACTTTGATGTAATCGTGACTGAAAATCTTTTTGGAGATATTTTATCAGATGAATCAAGTGTTTTACCAGGTACTTTAGGCGTTATGCCTTCAGCTTCTCATGCACAAAATGGTCCATCACTGTATGAACCAATTCATGGATCAGCTCCTGACATTGCTGGATTAGGAATTGCGAATCCTATCTCGATGATTTTATCTGTTGCCATGATGCTACGTGAAAGCTTTGGTGAGACAGCAGGTGCTCAGTACATTGAAGATGCGGTAAACCAAACCTTGTTAGATGGTGTTTTGACTAAAGATTTAGGTGGAAATGCCAGTTTAGCTGAGATGACATCAGCAATCATCAACAATTTATGAGTATACGGCTAATTTTGACTAGCTTACTATTTGTTTGGAATATCGTGACCTTTAGTTTATATGCTATAGATAAACGACGTGCGATTAAAGGCAAATGGCGAATTAGTGAAAAAACATTACTGGTATCAACAGCTTTGTGTGGTGGCATCGGTGCAGTGATTGCAGCGCATATCTACCATCACAAAACACGAAAGCTTTATTTTCAGGTAATCTGGTGCTTTAGTGTTATAATAGATGCAATTATTATCTATATGCTGTTTAAAAATTAGAAAGAAGCGAAATATGGGACAAACAATTTTTGATAAGTTATGGGATCGTCACGTCATTATTGGAGAGGAGTCTGAACCGCAACTCCTTTATGTGGATTTCCACATCATTCATGAGGTAACCAGTCCTCAAGCATTCCAAGGTTTAAGAGAAGCTGGACGTAAAGTACGTCGACCTGATTTAACTTTTGGGACAACTGACCATAACGTCCCAACAGTAGACATTTTTAATATCTCTGATTTGATTTCTAAAAATCAAATTGATACGTTAGCGAGAAATGTCAAAGAATTTGGGATTGATGCTGCTACTCATGGCTCTAAACGTCAAGGTATTGTTCACATGGTGGGACCAGAAACCGGTAACAGTCAACCAGGTAAAGTTATTGTTTGTGGAGATTCACATACGGCAACTAATGGCGCATTTGGTGCGATTGCTTTTGGTATAGGGACTAGTGAAGTGGAACATGTTTTCGCGACACAAACACTTTGGCAAGTTAAACCAAAACAAATGAAAGTTGAATTCATAGGCAAACCAGCAAAAGGTGTCTACTCTAAAGACTTCATACTAGCTTTAATTGCTAAACATGGTGTTGACGCTGGGGTTGGGTATGCAGTTGAATTTACTGGAGAAGCGATCGATGCACTCGAGATGGAAGAGAGAATGACCATCTGTAATATGGCAATCGAGTTTGGTTCAAAAATAGGGTTGATGAATCCAGATCAAAAAACGTATGATTATGTTAGTGGCCGGGATTTTGCACCAAAAGATATGGCAGCAGCTATAGCAGATTGGCAAACACTGCCATCTGATGAGGATGCTGTTTATGATAAAGTTATCACAATAGATGTATCAAAACTGGCACCTATGGTGACCTGGGGAACTAACCCAGAGATGGGGATTGAATTTACTGAGACCTTCCCTGAAATTAAAGACTTTAATGATGAACGCGCTTATAACTATATGGATCTTAAACCGGGAGGTAAGCCTGAAGAGATCGAATTGGGTTATGTCTTTATAGGGTCTTGTACCAATGCACGCCTAAGTGATCTAGAATTAGCTGCAGATGTCGTTAAAGGACATAAAATTGCAGATACGCTAACAGCTATTGTTGTACCTGGTAGTCGTCCTGTTAAAGAAGCAGCAGAGGCACTAGGGCTGGATAAAATTTTTAAAGATGCAGGTTTCGAGTGGCGTGAACCTGGCTGTTCAATGTGTCTTGGTATGAATCCTGACCATGTGCCAGAAGGTGTGCATTGTGCATCAACATCAAATCGTAATTTTGAAGGGCGTCAAGGTCATGGCGCTAGGACACATCTATGTAGCCCAGTAATGGCAGCACTAGCAGCAATCAATGGTAAGTTTGTAGATGCACGGGAGGTAGTAGCCTAATGGAGAAGTTTACGGTTTACAAAGGTACAACAGTACCGATTATGAATGATAATATCGATACAGACCAAATTATTCCAAAACAATTTTTGAAATCAACTGATAAAACTGGCTTTGGCAAAAATATGTTTTTTGAATGGCGTTACTTGAGCGACGGTGAAACTGAAAATCCTGATTTTATCCTAAACCATCCAGAGTATCGTCAAGCAACTATTCTAGTTGCAGGAGATAACTTTGGTTCAGGATCTTCTCGTGAGCACGCAGCTTGGGCAATTAAAGATTATGGGTTTCATGCTGTTATCGCAGGATCATTTTCAGATATTCATTACAACAATGAGTTAAAAAATGGTATTTTACCTATCGTACAACCCCTCGAGGTGCGTGAACTTTTAGCAGATTTGTCTGCAGATGAAACAATTGAAATTGACTTACCTAATCAAACAATTAAAACATCTAAAGGCAACTTTACCTTTGAGATTGATGCAGAGTGGAAACGTAAACTTGTGGATGGTCTTGATGACATCGGCATCACTTTAGAATATGAAGACCTAATTACAGCATATGAGGCTAAACGCCCTGCTTATTGGCAATAATGATCATAAAACACGACTGAGCAAAGGGGCTTGGTCGTGTTTTTTAAGTATCGTAAATTGATTATCAGAGCTCCTTAAGGGGATAAAAGAAAAATTAGAAGAATATTTTATGGTATAATAGAAGCACGACTACTAGAAAAACGAGAAAAATATGCTATTTACAGACTTTAATTTTAAACCATTTATAAATGATACATTAGAAAAGATTCGCTTTAAAACAGCAACACCTGTTCAAGAAAAATTGATTCCTATTGCACTTGATGGGCGTGATATTGTTGGTGAATCAAAAACCGGCTCAGGTAAGACTCATACCTTTTTGCTACCGATTTTTCAAAATATAGATCCTACTATAGATGGTGTGCAAGCAGTTATCACAGCACCATCACGAGAACTTGCAACTCAGATATATCAAGCTGCGATGGTTTTTACACAGTTTGATGGGAACATCCGTATTTCTAATTTTGTTGGTGGTACAGATAAGAAGCGTCAGATTGAAAAACTAGCCAGTAACCAACCTCACATCGTGATTGGTACACCAGGTCGAATTTTAGATTTGATCGATGCACAAGCCTTGAAAACTTATACTGCTAGTATGTTTGTAGTCGATGAAGCAGACATGACACTAGATATGGGATTTTTATCTGAAGTAGATAAAATTGCAGGTACTTTTGATAAGAAAGTACAGATGTTAGTATTTTCAGCAACGATTCCACAAAAATTACAACCATTTCTTAAGAAGTACCTCAATCAACCAGTTATGGAAAAGATTGCAACAAAAACAGTCATCAGCGATACGATTGATAATTGGGTATTTTCAACTAAAGGTCGTGGCAATAATGGGACGATTCTAGAAATCTTGCAGACATTAAATCCGTATCTTGCGATGATCTTTACGAATACTAAGGAAAGAGCTGATGAATTACATCGTTTCTTAGCAAATAATGGCTTTAAAGTCGCTAAAATTCATGGTGGTGTACCACCACGTGAACGTAAGCGTATCATGAAAGCCGTTCAGAATCTTGATTATCAGTTTGTTGTTGCAACAGATTTGGCTGCGCGTGGTATCGATATCGAGGGTGTGAGTCATATCATCAATGACGGTATTCCACGTGATTTAGAGTTCTTCGTGCACCGTGTTGGTAGAACAGGTCGTAATGGTATGTCAGGTACTGCGATTACGCTTTATCAACCGTCTGATGATGCTGCGATTCATGAACTTGAAAAAATGGGCATTAGCTTTACCCCAAAAGTGATCAAGAATAATGAAATTGTAGATTCTTATGATCGTGATCGTCGTAATAAACGAGAAAAAACGCGAGAAGCGCTTGATATTACTATGATTGGTCTTGTTAAGAAGAAGAAAAAACAGATCAAACCAGCTTACAAGAAGAAAATTGGCTGGGAAATTGATAAACAAAAGAAAGCCAAAAAACGGATTGAAGGTCGTGCACAAGGTCGTGCTGAACGTAAAGCAAAACGTCAAAGCTTCTAATCAGACAAAGTAGACTAGTCTTTAGAGAGTGGTCTATTTTTTTAGATAATAAACCAGTTACCGTGTGAGTTTTAAAGAGTCGTGATATCGAGTGGATAGGCAGATTGTACAAAAAATATAGGCTTTTTGTATCTTTTGTTTTGGAAACGTTTTCTTTATAATGAAGGTATCAAATAAAACGAGGTGAAAAGATGACAACATTAAAATTAGAACATGTAGATAAAGTCTATCCTAATGCTAAAATCAAAGCAGTTGAAAATTTCAATTTGGATGTCAAAGATAAAGAATTTATCGTTTTTGTAGGTCCTTCAGGTTGTGGCAAATCAACAACACTTAGAATGATAGCTGGACTTGAAGATATTACAAGTGGTGAATTCTCAATAGACGATATACGCATGAATGATGTTGCACCAAAAGATAGAGATATTGCTATGGTGTTCCAAAACTATGCCCTTTATCCGCACATGACTGTATTTGATAATATGGCCTTTGGGTTGAAACTCAGAAAATATAAAAAAGCTGATATCAAAAAAAGAGTAGAAGAAGCTGCTGAAATTCTTGGTTTAACTGAGTTACTAGATCGTAAGCCTGCTGATATGTCAGGTGGACAACGGCAACGTGTGGCGATGGGGCGTGCGATTGTTCGTGATGCAAAAGTTTTCTTGATGGATGAGCCGTTATCTAACTTAGATGCCAAATTACGTGTGACAATGCGTGCAGAGATTGCAAAGATTCACCGCCGTATTGGTGCAACAACAATCTATGTTACCCATGATCAGACTGAAGCGATGACACTTGCTGATCGTATTGTGATCATGAGTGCTACTAAAAGTGCAGATGGTACAACAGGACGGATTGAACAAATTGGTGAACCAAAAGACTTGTACAACGAGCCTGCTAATAAATTTGTCGCAGGCTTCATCGGTAGTCCAGCCATGAATTTCTTTGAAGTTACGCTTAATGGGAATGTCATTAGTAATGGCACTGGTTTTGAGATGATTATACCAGAAGGGCAAGAAAAATTACTTAAAAAAGCAGGCTACCAGGGTAAAAAATTGTGGTTTGGTATCCGACCAGAAGATATCTCTGCTGAACCTATTGTACAAGATGTATTCCCTAATCAAATCGTTAAGGCTGAAGTGGTTGTATCCGAGTTGTTAGGTGCTGAAACGATGTTATACGCAAAAGTTGGTGATACTGAGTTTATCTCAAAAGTAGATGCACGTGATTTTCGTCAGCCAGGTGAGGTTGTAGATCTAACCTTTAACATCAATAAAGCACATTTCTTTGATATTAATACAGAAGAACGTATTATCGGCTAAGGAAAATAAAAAACGTCATGTTGAACAGCTCCTGGTAAAATGGACATGAAATAAAAAAACTATTTCAATCATTTT
>JAKDQI010000066.1 GCA_030454995.1 Pseudolactococcus plantarum
CAGCACGCCGATACAGGTTTATCTGGGTGGCTAACTTGGACTTGCAATTTGCCTTCTTTTTAAAAGTTTATAAATAGAAGCTTATTAATTAATTGTGCTATACTAGCAGTAGGAAATAAAATCCTCCTGACGAGCAGCGGCGTACCGGGTAAGCACGACGGCGCAATTTTTAAGGGGGATTTTTTATGTTCATTCAAATTATTGGCTCTAGTCTCGTTTTATTGGCGTTCATCCTATCACAGTATCAACTTATCGATGCTAAGAGCAAACGCTATTTATGGTTAAACTTTTTAGGTTCCGCAGTACTTGCCGGTGATGCTTTAGTTTTAAATCAGTGGGGATTTTTAGCTTTAGAAGGTGTATGGGCGATTGTCTCATTAATCAGTTTGATAAAACTAGCTTTAAACAGCAATAGATAGTCACAACTACCATGATAAAGCATAAATCGATAAGGGGTTGTTAGTCGGTTTTTAGCTTGTTTTCTAGTTGTTATCATATTTGCCTATAAAAAAGAAAGACAGCTACAAGACTGATTAAGGGACGCAGCTGTCCTTCTTTTTATTTTTTATAGAAGATTGTAAAACGAGTTATTTTATTTGAATTTTTGAAATGATTTGAGCCGCTTGTTCATCAAAAGAGAGGGGGATGTTAATAGTTACCATTCTATCTAATAATCGTTCAGATTCTGTTTTGACAAATACTGGATCTGTTAGATAATGTTCGTCTTGATAATGGTTAGGATTTTTATAAAAATTGATTGAGCCATTATGATTAGAACTATAAGTGACAATAGTTGTGCCAGCCATAGTATTATCAGAACTAAATATTAAAGTAACAGATTCTTCTCGAACAACCATAGAACCATCAAAAGGAAATACTGGATGATTTTTACCATTTTTTTGAGCAGTAATGGAGATAGGCTGAAAATTATACCCATAATAATGAAGTAAAGTTTCTGTAATGCGTGCATACTCTATTTGTTCATCGCTATAACCGGATAGTGGAGAAGTAGTTGTCTGTTCTTGTGTTTGACTTTGACTTGAACGATTTTCAGAGCTGGAAGGTGTTGTCGTACTAGACGAGCTAACTTGTTGTCCAGCTTTCGATGATGAACTTGATGAGCTTGCTTTTTGTTTAGTTTTAGATGTTGAACTGGCAGAACTGTCTCTTTTTTCATGATTCTCTGTGGCACATGCACTGAGTCCAATTAAACTTAAAATACCAACAAATAATAATGTTACATTTTTCATATTACTCCCCTTTTGCCCCCTATTATACAATTATTTAATTATTTTTGTTGTAGAAAGAGAAGTAGGATACCACCAATATATATTAGTGTATATAAAAAGAGTAAGTGATAAACTTACTCTTTTGTATATTATTGTTTGACAAAATCCACGGCAGCTGTTGTACCCATTAACCCTTTTTTGCCTGTTTGGTAAAATTTCATTGTTTCATTATCAATTTTTGAGATGACATATTTTGTACCATTTTTATCAACTAAAGTGAATGTTTTATCGTCGGAGTCTTTGGATGGTGTCGCACTTTCTGAAATAACATTACCTTTGACATCCTTGATTTGCCAGTTATTATTTTTTTGTGAGAATACATAAGTGACTTGCCATGCTTTGCTGTACCAATTGCCTTGTAACCAAGTCGTTTTAGATTCAGCCTTAGCACACCCTGATAAGACCGTGATACATATTATAATTGCTACTGACAGATATAGTGTTTTTTTCATTTTTTTCTCCTATACTATTCAATTCTATCCTAACAAATATGTTATTGCAAATCAAATAAAAACCTTAAGTTACGCTTTATTACCTTTGGTCCGCTTGAATTAAGTTTATTTGATATTAGGTAGTATATGGACTATTTGAAATATATAGTTAATCATTTACTTTATAATAAATGATATCTGCACCAGTTAGCAGAATTTGACTGATAAATATTATAGATCTATTAATATCAGACGCGACATTTTGAATGGCATAGCCATTTCCCCCAAAATTTTAATAGAGAATGCCCCTTGACTACCAAAAAAATAGTTACATAGATAAAAAAACATCAGCAAACTGCCGATGTATGAGATAAAATAATTAAAAGTCCTTGTTTACAGCTTCCAAACTATCTTTATATGCAGTCAAATAAAGTTCATAAATGTTTGAGTCAGCAGCGTTATCCTCAGTATGTAGTTGAGAAATTAGCTTACGGTTGATTTCTGCTTGTACAGTTAGTAATGCTAAATCATGAGCACGTTGCTCAGTTGTCAAATCATTTTCAGTATCGAACATGTCAATACCCCCTTTCAACCTATATTATACCAAAAATTGTGCTCGAAAATTCAGTTACTAGACAATTTTTGCTTTAGAAAATCTATTGTTTAGTTAAGTTTTGTGCTGATAGCTTTGGATTCTGGAGTATTAGGGTATACTTTTGTTAAAGATTGGAGAGCGAATATGAAGTGAAATACTAACTTATATGATAGTTAACACGATTTTGTTGCAGCATATGGTAAAGGGTGGTTGAGTTATTTGCCTTCGGATAAATAAATGAAATTATTTGATTTAGGATGTGGGGCTGATACGTTTACTGACGAAATTTCCAAAACCTATCCCAACATTATGGTAACTGATGGTTCTAAGGATTTGATTTCAAAAGCAAAAGCCGCTTATCCGACATCAAACTTTGAAGTTGTGGACGCTTTAAATATGATTGATGACAGTCAATGTGATATTGTAGTTTCAAAAGGCTATACTTATACGTCACAATTTAATTTTCCAAATTAATACAATATCTAACATCAAAGCTAATACTATCTGAAACAATATCAGCAGCTCGTATTAGCTTTTGTTATAATATAAAGATGACAACTACAAAAGAATTATTACGCTCAGTCTATGGATATGATAGCTTTCGAGAGGGACAAGAAGCGATTATAGACAGTGTACTACTTGGTAAAAGGACTTTAGGTATCATGCCTACTGGTGGTGGGAAATCGTTGACTTATCAGCTTCCAGCCATGTTATTGCCAGGCACAACTATGGTCGTATCTCCCTTAATTTCCCTAATGAAAAATCAAGTAGATGAGCTAGTTGCTGCCGGTGTACCAGCTACGATGATTAATAGTGGGGTAACAATTAATGAGATTAAAAAGAGGCTAGCTGATATCAAAAATGGTGTCTATAAACTATTTTTTATTGCACCTGAGCGGCTAGAAGATCCTTACTTTTATCGATTCATTCAAGCGTTACCTTTAAGTCTCGTTGTTATCGATGAGGTACATGTGCTATCTCAGTGGGGACATGATTTTAGACCGTCTTATTTAGCGTCAGTTGATTTGATAGAAAAGTTAAGCAACAAGCCCAATTTAATGGCTTTAACAGCAACGGCTACACAAAAAGTACAAGCAGATTTAGTCAATATCTTATCAATCGACAAAACAGTTAAAACAGGATTTGCTAGGGATAATTTAGCAATCAAAATTCAAAAAGGACTATCTCAGCAAGAAAAGTTTGATTTTGTGATTGCCTATGCTAAAAATAATCCTAATGATATTGGGATTATCTATGCTGGCACACGTAAGTTAGTAGATGAGACCAGTGAATTACTGGTTAAGTCAGGTATTTCGGCTCGTGCTTATCATGCAGGGATGCTTGATTATGAGCGGGAAGCAGCACAGGATGCTTTTTTATATGATGACTGCCAAGTCATGGTTGCAACTAATGCATTTGGTATGGGTATCAATAAGACCAATGTACGGTACATCATTCATCTTGGTATGCCAGGCTCAATCGAAGCGTATTACCAAGAAATTGGTCGAGCTGGGCGTGATGGTCTAGCAAGTGAAACTGTTTTATTAGCGTCTCCAAGAGATGTACAATTACAAAGGTTCTTTATCGATAATGCTGATAATCAAACGCCGAGTATCGACAGAGAGAGCTTGCAAAATTACAGGAAATGACAGGCTTCACAGCAACTCAAGATTGCTTACAGCACTATATAGTCCAATACTTTGGTGAACAAATACCGCCTTGTGGTATCTGCTCAACTTGTACAGATACAAGAGAGCTGACGGATATGACTTTAGCTGCTCAAAAAGTCTTATCCAATATTGTCAGAATGGGTCAACTGCAAGCTGGTAACTATTCCAAAACACAAGTTGTAGCTGTTTTAAGAGGGAAACTAGCTGAGAAAATGCGCTGGACAGGATTTGATACGTTATCAACCTATGGCTTATTATCAGACTGGCCAGTGAAAAAACTGAATCAGTTTATTGATTATCTAGTAGCGGATGGCTATTTATTAGTTTCTGGTGAGTATAATGGCTTGAGTATTTCTGAGAAAGGGATTGGCGTACTTAAATCTGAACAAAGTGTGATGCTGCGTGAGATAAAAACGACACAGCCTATTAAAAAGACATACTCACGCACTCGTGAAGTTGGTGGAGAACTTTTTGAGTTGCTTCGTAAACAACGTAGCATTTTTGCCAAAGAATTATCCTTGCCCCCTTTTATGATTTTCTCTGATCAAGTGTTGATGAATATGGCAGAAGCAGAGCCAGAGACACGTGATCAACTCCTAACAGTTTCTGGTATTGGTGAAAAAAAAGCCGACCAATTTGGCTCTGATTTTTTAGCGATTATTAAGCAGTTTAAGCAAGTGACGTGATATGTCATGTTTACATTTGTTAATGAAAGCGTTATACTAGTAAGTAATATATGAAAAAAATTCGAATTAATGATAATAGGAGCTGAAAAGTCTAAGAAAAGAATTGCAGTGATTGGTGCTGGTATTGCTGGTGTAAAAGCAGCAAAAACATTATCTAAAAAACTCAAAAATGAAGCAGAAATTATCTTGATAGATAAACATAGTTATCATACGATGATGACACAACTACATGAAGTTGCTGCTGGTCGAGTTCCTTTTACCAATGCACAATATGATTTGCAAAAATTATTTGCACACCAAAAAAATGTTCAGTTATTAACTGATGAAGTTGTAGGCTTAGATAAAACAGCAAAAAAAATTACAACTAAATTTAATGGTGTAATTGCCTATGATTATGTCATTGTTGCAATAGGTGGAGAACCAAATGATTTTGGCGTTCCTGGTGTTAAAACGCATGGATTTACTTTATGGTCTATGGAAGATGCACTCAAAATTAAGCGGCATCTGGAAAAAACTGTTGAACAAGCTGCCTTGGAACATGATGATGATAAACGCAAAGCCTTGCTAAATTTTGTCGTGGCAGGCTCAGGATTTACAGGCATTGAGATGATAGGTGAACTCATCGATTGGCGTCGTGTAGCTGCGCGTGAGTACAAACTTGACGAGTCTGAATTCACGTTAAGTGTCGTTGAAATGATGCCGACAATCTTAAATACACTTGATAGACAAGATGCAGATAAAGTCGTTAAATACCTGACGAAACATCACGTCAACTTATTACTTAACCATGCTATAACAGAAGTAGCTGCTGATCATATCAAAATTAAAGATGGTGCAGATGTGCCAACGCATACTTTGATATGGACAACAGGCGTCCAAGGTAATACACAAGCCACATCCTATGGTCTTGAAAAAACTGAGCGTGGACAACGTTTAACTGCCAATGAATACATGGAAGCAGTAGGATTTGAATAACTAGGCATTTACGTAGCTGGTGATGTATCAGGCTATACTGAAAAAGAAACTGGACGACCTACACCACAAATTGTTGAAGCAGCTGAGCAGACAGCTCATACTGCCTCTCTAAATATCATAGCGGATATTAAAGGGATAGAAAAGCACAAATATGTTGGTAGCTATAAAGGAACGATGGTCTCAGTAGGTGCTAAATGGGGCGTTGCAGAACTCTTTGGTAAAGTACACTTATCAGGTTTCTTTGCCATGGCTATGAAACATCTTATCTTTATTATGTATACCCTACAAATTGGTAGTTTGTGGTACATGTTCACTTACCTTAAAAACGAAATTTTTCATACTGAAAATGAACGTAACCTGTTTCGTGGACATACGTCTCGTTTAGGAAACGTATTATGGTCAGTGCCATTACGTATTTTCTATGGCTTAGTTTGGTTAGTAGAAGCAACACCAAAGTGGGTAGGAGATGGGAAGCTTTGGGATCCAACAACTTGGTTTGGTAAAGGGTCTTGGTTTACTAATGATCTTCATCTTCCATTTAAATGGTTAAAAGAAGCAGCAGATGCAGCAGCTGGTGCATCAACTGGTGGAGCAGATGCAACGGCAGCAGCAAGTGATGCAGCTAGTTCAGGAGCAGCAGAAGCAACAAAATCCGCAGCAGAGTTTGGTTTATCTTATTCATACGGTCATGAGCCAATGGCTGTCCTAGATAAGGTGCCACACTGGTTGGAACCCATTTTTAAGTTTATGATTCCAAATGAAGATGTTGCGTTGTTTATGCAAAAATTTATGTCTGTGGTTGAAGTGGCGCTGGCTTTAGCATTGATCGTCGGTGCATTTACATGGCTTGCTTCAGCGGCAACCGCAGCATTGACAGTGATGTTTGTGCTGTCAGGTATGTTTTACTGGGTAAACATCTGGTTCCTTTTTGTCGCACTAGCGTTAATGAATGGCTCGGGCCGTGCTTTTGGATTAGACAAATGGCTACAACCATGGTTGCAAAAACACTTCTTTAAGTGGTGGTATGGTAAGTCTAAATCAATCTATAAATAATTAAGAACGTCTTAGGACGTTTTTTTTTGTAACTCATTATTATTTGATGTGTGTAAAAAATGGTAACACCTACTTTTCAATGGTATAATAAAGGATATGAAAATAGTTATCTTAGCAGGTGGGCCTGCTCAATCGTTTGAAAGCCTAATTCAAATGGATAAAAATTTTGCTCAAGCTTTTTACGTTGGTGTAGATAGAGGTAGTTTTCGATTAATGCAGGCTGGATTTCCAGTCAATTTGGCTATCGGTGATTTTGACAGTTTGAGTGCAGAAGAATTCAGCGCAGTGTCAGCTTATGCTGATGAACTTCATAAATCTCCAACTGAAAAAAATGATACTGATTTAGAACTTGCTGTTCTTTCTGTTTTAACAAAATTTCAGAATAATATAGAAGAAATTTTGATACTAGGTGCTATAGGTGGACGCTTTGATCACCAAATTCAAATATTTTATTTACCTTTACAAAACAGATTTTCAGATATTGTAGATAAGATCATCTTACGTAATGAGACAAATAGTATTCGGTTTGTAGCCGCTGGTCAGTATAACCTGGTGAAAGAACCACAGATGACTTATTTGGCTTTTGCAAGCCTGACGCCTGTTAAAGCATTAGCGATTAAAGGTGCTAAATACGAATTGGCTGATATGGATTTTGACAGAAATCTGTCTCTTTCTTCTAATGAATTTATTAACGAGCAGCCTGTGACCTTATCCTTCAAAAAAGGAATGGTTGCAATCATTCAATCAAAAGATTAATCATCATTAATCAAAAAAATTGACTTTTAATGTTTACAAGTGTAAACTAAAGATAGGAATAAGGAGGTGAACATGAATATTTCAGATTCAGAAATGGTCATCATGCGTGCGATATGGACTTTAAAACAGGCATCTGTTGATCAGATATCGTGTAAGATAGCAACGTCAAACAACTGGTCTATCGCCACGATTAAAACGTTATTAGGCCGATTAGTGAAAAAAGGAGTCCTTGTCACAACAAAATCTGGTCGAAAATTTATTTATACACCGACACTATCAGAATGTCAGGCAGTTGCCTTAATGGGTGAAGATTTGTTAGATAAAGTTTGTGCTAAAAAATATCCAAATGTAATTACAAATTTAATTAATAGTGCTGACTTAACTAAAGAAGGTATAAAAGAGATATCAGATGCTCTAGCTCAAAAAATACCAGCTTGTCATGTAAGTTGTGATTGTCTTGATAAATCAAGAGATTGTAGGTGTGATCATGAGCCAATATCACAGAAAGCATAGGAGGAATCGTGATGGAAAAAATGACACTAAAAATTCAGGGAATGACATGCAAAAATTGTGTCTCACATGTGAATGATGCTTTAACATCGGTTGATGGCGTAGTATCTGCTAAGGTAAATTTAAAGAAAGGTGAAGCTGTCATTAAAGCAGAATCACCGAATATAGACGCGTTAAAATCAGCCGTTGCAGCAGCCGGTTATCAGGTTATCTAATGTAGTGTGCGATGGTTGATGTATTAACCATCGCTTTTTTTAAAAATAGAAAGGAATAACTGACCTTCAAGCAATCAATGCAACAGGTGAGTTCATGAGAGTATATGAAAACACAATCATTTGTGATCACTGGTATGACTTGTGCAAATTGCGCACACCAAGTCAGTAAATCACTTAACGCTTCAGATGATGTAGTAGAAGCAACTGTAAATTTAGCTACAGAAAAAGCCAAGGTTGTCATGCAAGATGACAGTGATTATGACAATATAATTCGAGTTGTACAAAAAGCTGGTTACGGTGCTATTGTTGATGATAAAGCACATCGCGAAAAAATTAAATCAGCTAAACTAAAATCAGAACAACACCTTTTTTGGTCGTTTGTCATCGCTGCATTATTATCTTTTCCAATGGTTATAGGGATGTTTGCTATGATTTTTGACCTACATAGCTTGATGTTTTTGCATGACCCATGGGTTCAGTTAATACTTGCCACTCCTGTTCAGTTTATATTTGGTGCTAGATTTTATAAAGGTGCCTATATGGCACTTAAAAATAAGTCTGCAAATATGGATGTGCTTGTCGCATTAGGTACAACAGTAGCTTACCTGTCTAGTTTTGTCTTTGGTATCTTACTAGGTCATATGTCTGCAGTTAATTTTGAGTCTTCGGCAGTCATCATCACATTAGTTTTGCTTGGCAAAAATCTTGAAAATAGTGCTAAAAAAAATACGTCAGCAGCTATCTACAGTTTACAAAAACAACGTGTTCAAACAGTCCACCTTATACAAGATGGACAAGAAGTTGATACACCAGTTGAAGCAGTAGTTGAAAATCAAATGATTGCTGTCAAGGCTGGTGAGAGTGTGCCATTAGATATCAAAGTTGTATCTGGAACAGCTAGCTTTGATGAGTCTTCCTTAACAGGAGAATCGGTACCCGTAACAAAAAACATAGGTGAATTTGTGGCTGAGGGTGCTGTCAATTTAGATGGTGTTATTACAGGCCTAGTGATACATACACAAGAGGACTCTACTATCTCTCAAATGATGGCGGCTATAGAGGAAGCCCAAGCGACTAAACCTAAAATTCAGAAGGTGGCAGATCAAATTTCTAGTATTTTTGTACCAGTAGTCTTGGTTATTTCACTTGTCACACTTATCTTAACATTTTGGTGGACGAAGGATATAGGTATAGCTTTATTACATACTACGAGTGTTTTGGTGATTTCTTGTCCATGTGCTTTAGGGTTAGCAACCCCAACGGCTATTATGGTCGCAACTGGACTAGGTGCAAAACATGGTATTCTCATCAAAGATGCAAATGCGTTAGAAGATAGTAAAAACGTATCAACGATTATTTTTGATAAGACAGGTACAATCACAACAGGTAAGTTTCAACTTGAAAATTGGTCTGGTTCGGATAGTGATTTTCAGATATTAGCTAGTATCGAAAGTTATTCAAATCATCCGCTAGCTAAAACTTTGTCTATAGCGCACGCACTACCGATAACTAACTTTAAAGAGCTGGCTGGACAGGGTGTCATGGCTGATGTATATGGTCAAACGTATTATGCAGGTAATGCTGAGTTGATGACAACACAGGGGATAGCTGTCGAAGCGAGCTCAAATACGAGCATCTTTTTTGCAACACAAGGCCGTTTGATTGGTATCGCAACTTTTTCATCTGAAATTAAGTCAGATGCAAGAGATACTGTTGCAGAACTACATCAAATAGGTATCAAGACCATGATGCTGACAGGAGATAATGCAGCATCGGCTGAGATTATTAATCAAAAGGTTGGTGTTAATACGGTCATCGCCAAAGCAACCCCAACGCAAAAAGCAACTGTTGTGCGTGATACTAAGGACGCTATGATGGTAGGTGATGGGATTAATGATTCTGTTGCACTATCTAGTGCACTTGTCGGTGTTGCGATGGGCTCAGGTAGTGATATCGCTATGCAGTCGGGAGATGTCGTCATTGTATCCGATCATGCATTAGAAAAAATTACCTCACTGATTACTTTATCTAAAAAGACAGTTAGAAAAATTCATCAAAATTACTTTTGGGCGTTTATTTATAACTTGATAGGGATTCCTTTAGCTGCATTTGGTTTGTTAAATCCTATATTTGCAGGATTAGCTATGAGTTTATCAAGTGTCAGTGTGATTATCAGCTCGCTCTTACTAGGTAGAGAAAAAATTTGAGTTATTCCGGTATATTTCTTAAGACTATCATATAGATGATGGTCTTTTTTTATATAAATATAAAATTAGTTTACTTTTTAGTTGACAAACTAACTAATTAGCGTTATT
>JAKDQI010000067.1 GCA_030454995.1 Pseudolactococcus plantarum
ATATCACTTTTTCCTGTAATTTTCAGAAAAAAGGACTATAATAAAAGTATTGATTAGAAAGGTCGCAGCATTTAAATGAAAATTTATTTTCAGTTTATGTACATTCTCCTATTTTCGATAGTCGGAGAATTTTTATCGACAGGATTAAACCTGCCAGTTCCAGGCTCAATTATTGGGATGGTCTTATTATTTATATTTTTAAAATTCAAGTGGATTCGATTGCGTCAAATTTATGATGCAGGTCAATTCTTAATTGAAAATATGACGATTCTCTTTTTACCAGCTGGTGTAGGGATTATGAGTCATTGGAGTTCTATTTCAAAATACTGGTGGCAAATTGCAGTGATTTTTTTAGTTGCTATTGTTGTCAATATCGCTGTGATTGGTTTTGTGACTCAGTTTGTTAAACGACGTTTTGAGGGGGATTTTAAAAAATGAAAGAAGTCTTCTCAAACCCGCTATTTGGGTTAACACTTACTATCTTTGCTTATTTTATCGCAGCACAAATCCACCGAAAATGGACAACACCAGCAACAAATCCTTTGTTGATCGCGGTTATTATGGTAATCCTCTTCTTAAAACTAACAGGGATTTCATATAAAGCGTATTATGTAGGGGGATCTTATCTAAACACCTTAATTATTCCCTCTACAGTAGCTCTAGGTATTCCATTATATCAAGCCTTTAAGTTAATGAAATTCCATTACAAAAGTATTTTATCGGGTGTCATTATTGGTGCTATCGTGAATACAGCTTTAACAGCTATATTAGCAAAATTATTTGGTATGAATTATTTTCTTGCTATCAGTTTATTCCCTAAGTCAGTGACGACTGCTATGGCTATTGGTATCACCAGTAAGATGGGTGGTATGGCAACAGTTACACTAGTGGTTGTTGTTTTAACAGGTATCATCAGCTCAGTCATTGGACCTGTATTACTAGACTTATTTGGCATAAAAGATCGTGTAGCCAAAGGTGTCGCACTAGGTGGAACAGGACACGCTATTGGAACAGGGGCTGCCATGCAGATTGGGCAGATAGAAGGTGCAATGGCAGGATTATCTATCGGTGTCACAGGGATTGTCTATGTGATTGTCAGTCCCATTATTGCCGCAATAATCCTTAAATAATATCAGTAAATATACTCATATAAAAATAGCAATCAATCCAGCAACTCTAAGCGTTTAGAGTTGTTTTTTATTATTTAATTATTAACTGTTTCTCCTATAAGAAAAACACTCATAGTTTTATTTCTTGACAATCTTGTAAAAAGCCGTTATGATTGGTTGATAATACATTATAGAAAGTTGGGTCCCAAATGGTCGCAACAACAACAGCTAAAAAATCGGCTGTAAAATCACCAGCAAAAAAGAAAACAGCTGCTAAAAAAACAGCTAAGAAAAAAACTGCAACAAAAACTAAAAAAAATCTAGTCATAGTCGAATCACCGGCTAAAGCTAAGACTATCGAAAAATATTTAGGTCGTAACTATAAGGTAGTTGCGTCTGTTGGTCATATCCGTGATTTAAAAAAATCAACTATGTCTGTTGATATTGACAACAATTACGAGCCTCAGTATATTAATATTAGAGGTAAGGGACCACTAATTAATGCGTTGAAAAAAGAGGCCAAGCAAGCTAAGGCTATCTATCTGGCAAGTGACCCGGATAGAGAAGGAGAAGCGATTGCTTGGCATCTAGCGCATATTTTAGGGCTAGATGTACATGAAAAGAACCGTGTTGTCTTTAATGAAATTACAAAAGACGCTGTAAAAGATGCGTTTAAAGACCCTAGATCGATTGATTTGGACTTAGTAGATGCTCAGCAAGCAAGACGTATCTTAGATCGTCTAGTTGGGTATTCCATTTCACCGATTCTTTGGAAAAAAATTAAAAAAGGCTTGTCAGCAGGACGTGTGCAATCTATTGCACTTAAACTAATTATTGATCGTGAACATGAGATTGATGCCTTTGTACCTGAAGAATACTGGACGATTGATGGTAACTTTAAAAAAGGAACCAAAAAGTTCCCTGGTAGTTTTTACGGACTTGATGGTAAGAAGAAAAAACTGCATCAAAATTCTGATGTTATAGAAGTGATGGAGCGACTAACTTCTGATGACTTTACTGTTGATAAAGTGGATAAAAAGGAAAGACGTCGTAATGCACCACTGCCTTATACGACCTCATCTTTGCAACAAGATTCAGTTAATAAACTAAATTTTAGAGCTAGAAAAACAATGTCCGTAGCACAACAGCTATATGAAGGTATTACTTTAGGTCCTAACGGTCATCAAGGATTAATCACCTATATGAGAACGGACTCTACACGTATCTCACCAGTTGCACAAGCAGCTGCAGCTACCTATATAGTGGATACGTATGGTGAAAAGTACAGTAAACATGGCAGTAAAATAAAAAATGTTGCCGGAGCCCAAGATGCCCATGAAGCGATTCGTCCTTCAAATGTCTTAAATACACCTGAGAGTATCGCTAAGTATCTTGACAAGGATCAACTCAAACTCTATCGATTAATTTGGAATCGATTTGTTGCCAGTCAAATGACTCCAGCTGTATTTGATACGGTAAAAGTTTCGCTTTCTCAAAATGGGGTCATGTTCACAGCTAATGGCTCACAGGTCAAATTTGACGGGTATATGGCTGTCTATAATGATGCTGATAAGAACAAAATATTACCAGAGATGGCTGCAGGTGATATTGTTAAGAAAGATACGATTAAACCAGAGCAGCATTTCACACAACCACCAGCGCGTTATAGTGAAGCAACACTCATCAAGACACTTGAAGAGATTGGTGTAGGTCGACCGTCCACTTATGCACCTACTTTAGAAACTATCCAACGCAGATATTATGTGAAACTTGCTGCCAAACGCTTTGAGCCTACAGAGCTTGGTGAAATCGTCAATAACATGGTTGTAGAATTTTTCCCTAATATCGTAAATACTGCCTTTACAGTTGAGATGGAGCAGTCGTTAGATGATGTGGAGAAAGGGCAGCGTGAATGGGTCAAGGTTGTAGATGCCTTTTATCAGCCGTTTGCTCATGAATTAGAAAAAGCAGAAACTGAGATAGAAAAGATACAGATTAAAGATGAACCTGCTGGGTTTGATTGTGATCTGTGTGGTCATCCAATGGTGATAAAACTTGGAAAATACGGTAAGTTTTATGCTTGTAGTAATTTCCCAGACTGTCGTAATACAAAAGCCATCGTAAAAGAATTAGGGATTGTTTGTCCGATTTGTAAAAAAGGGCAAGTCATCGAACGCAAATCTAAACGTAACCGTATATTTTACGGTTGTGCTCGCTACCCTGATTGTGAGTTTACTTCATGGGATAAACCGGTCGGTCGTGACTGTCCTAAATGTGGACAGTACTTGGTAGAAAAGAAAGTTCGTGGTGGTGGTAAACAAGTCGTCTGTAGTAACGGTGATTATGAAGAAGAAAAAATTAAGTAATCATGACGTTGATGACGTAAGATATAATAGATGAAGCTTGCACTATCGTTAGCTAGTCTACATAAAAAAGTGAAACCAAGTGACTAAAGTTTGCTTGGTTTTACTTGTGAATAGGTTTATACTCAGCAAATAAATCCAGAATCGTTTCAGCAAATGATAACTAAGGAGATAGCTGATAAAACCGAGTTTGCACACTGTTTTGAAAGGGTATAGGTTAAGCCATAGAACTAGGTATAGTTTGAATTTTTAGACACCTAAGTTTTTTGCCAAAAATAAAAAAATAAGGTATTCTATAGTATAGGGCATTTGAAAATATCTTGTTGTCACAGATAGATAGTCATGCGACAGGTTGCCCATAATGTATTTCCAAAGGAAAAAATAAATTGACAATAACGATTAATAATTATAATGATGATGCGATTCAGGTATTAGAAGGACTTGATGCTGTCAGGAAACGTCCGGGGATGTATATCGGATCGACTGATGGGATTGGTCTGCATCACTTGGTTTGGGAAATAGTAGATAATGCGGTAGATGAAGCCTTATCAGGATTTGGTGACCAAATTTCAGTCACTATCCATGAAGATGGCTCACTAACTGTTTCTGATAGTGGTCGGGGCATGCCAGTAGGAACACATGCAACAGGAATTCCAACAGTTGAAGTTATCTTTACGGTCCTCCATGCAGGTGGTAAATTCGGTCAGGGTGGCTATAAAACATCAGGTGGACTACACGGTGTGGGGTCTTCTGTCGTTAATGCCTTATCAAGTTATCTCGAAGTGGAAATCACACGAGATGGCGCAGTCTATCGCCAACGTTTTGAAAATGGTGGGAAACCTGTTACGACGCTTGAAAAAGTGGGCAAAGCACCAAAGTCTCAAACTGGTACAAAAGTTCATTTCATGCCAGATCCAACTATTTTTTCAACAACAGACTTTAAATATAGTACAATTTTTGATCGCTTAAATGAGTCAGCATTTTTATTACCTAATGTGACGATGCGGTTAACTGATGAACGCCATATGATAGACGGTGCACCTGAAACTGCAAGTTTTCATTATGAAAATGGTGTACAGGATTTTGTATCTTACCTAAATGAAGATAAAGATACACTAACGCCTGTTATGTATTTTTCAGGAGAAGCTGAAAGCTTTCAAGTTGAAGTAGCCATACAATACAACGATGGATACTCAGATAATATTTTAAGTTTTGTTAATAACGTCAAGACTAAAGATGGTGGGACACATGAAGCAGGTCTCAAGCAAGCCATTACTAAGTCGATGAATGAGTATGCTAGAAAAGCTGGTCTACTTAAAGAAAAGGATAAGAATTTAGAAGGCTCTGACTATAGAGAAGGCCTAACAGCTATTTTATCAATCCTCGTGCCTGAAGAGCATCTACAGTTTGAAGGGCAAACTAAAGATAAGCTAGGCAGTCCTAAAGCAAGACCCATCGTAGATAGCATCGTGAGTGATAAATTAGCTTATTTTCTAATGGAAAATGCTGAGTTATCTCAAAACTTGATTCGTAAAGCCATCAAAGCACGTGATGCACGAGAAGCTGCCAGAAAAGCGCGTGATGACGCAAGAACTGGTAAAAAAGTCAAAAAAGATAAAGGCCTTTTATCTGGGAAATTGACCCCTGCACAAGGTAAAAATCCCGCCAAGAATGAAATTTATTTGGTCGAAGGAGATTCTGCCGGCGGGTCTGCGAAACAAGGCCGTGATCGGAAGTTTCAAGCCATCCTACCACTCAGAGGTAAAGTCATTAATACTGAGAAAGCCAAAATGGCCGATATTCTGAAAAATGAAGAAATCAATACCATGATCTATACGATTGGTGCTGGTGTCGGTGCAGACTTTGCTATCTCTGATATCAATTATGATAAAGTGATCATCATGACCGATGCGGATACTGATGGTGCACATATACAGACTTTATTATTAACATTCTTCTACCGTTATATGAAACCGCTTGTCGAAGCAGGTCATGTCTATATAGCACTACCTCCTTTATATAAGATGAGTCAAGGCAAAGGCAAATCAGAAAAAATTGCATATGCTTGGACTGATGGTGAATTGACAGAACTGCGCAAGGCTTTTGGCAAAGGTGCTATCTTACAACGCTATAAAGGGTTAGGTGAGATGAACGCTGACCAGCTATGGGAAACAACTATGAACCCTGAGACAAGAACCTTGATTCAAGTCACATTAGATGATGTTGCCCAAGCTGAAAAACGTGTCTCAGTTCTTATGGGAGATAAAGTAGAACCTCGTCGTAAATGGATCGAAAATAACGTCGAATTTACCCTTGAAGAAAAAAGTGAAGTGATGTAAGCAGATGTTCATATCTCAGTTTATTAAAACAATGAAACCGCCACAGATTATCATTACCGTTTTCTTAACCGTTATTTTGATAGGCTCAGTCTGCTTGGCACTCCCTATGTCGGATCAAAATGGTCAAGCAACCTCTTACTTAGATAGTTTATTTATGGCCGTCTCAGCAACTTGTGTCACAGGACTTGCTGTTGTCAATACAGCTGATCATTGGAATACATTTGGGCAAGTTGTCATCCTAATCATGGTTGAAGTGGGTGGATTAGGCTTTATGAGTTTTTTAGTCCTTTTACTCAACATGACAGGTCAACATCCATCTTTTAAATCCAAAATGATGATTCGAGATGCTTATAATTTCACGACCATCAACGGTGGCGTTAATCTAGTCAAATCTATTATCAAACTCTCCTTAATTACGCAACTTATAGGCGCTTTCTTACTGAGTCTTGATTTTATACCGAGATTTGGGTGGCAAAAGGGTGTTTGGTTTAGTATATTTCATGCTGTGTCGGCACATTCAAATGCTGGATTTGATCTATTTGAAACGTCTTTGTTTCAATTTAGAGATAATCCTTATGTGCTAGTTGTCATGAGTTTACTGATTCTATCAAGGTCATTTGGTTTTATCGTGTGGTTTGACTTGCTTAATTATAAAAAGATCAAGAAAATTACTTTGCATTCACGTTTAGCCTTGACCATGACAGCGATATTAGTTGTGTCAGGCACAGTCTTGTATTGTATTTTAAACTACAGGTCATTTAACGGACACATCGGCACCTTCTTGGCGCAAAACTTTTTCCTTAGTATTACGCCTCGTTCTGGTGGATTTACTTTCAACAATTATAATGCAACAAGCTATGCCAGTCTAGTTTTGACGATGTTTTTGATGTTTGTTGGTGGGACTTCAGGGTCGACAGCTGGTGGTGTGAAGACGACAACTTTTGGTATCTTATTGATCAATATCAAGGCAATTTTTTCAAATCGTCAGCATACGATATATCATGAAAGACGGATACCGTTTCGGACAATTAGTAGAGTCTATGAGGTTGTCTTTATTTACCTAGGGATTATCTTCATCTCTTCTTTCATTTTGCTTGTGACAGAACATTTACCTGAAAATAATGGGATAGAGTATGTTTTCTTTGAAGTTATATCTGCTCTCGCAACTGTTGGGTTATCACTAGGTCTGACACCTCACCTTACAGTAGTTGGGAAGATAACTATCATGATCTTGATGTTTATCGGTCGTATTGGTATCATGACTGTGATATATGCTGTAAGCAGTCATAGTAAAGTAGATGAAACCTTGATTCAGTATCCAGATGAAGAGATTGTGGTAGGTTAACCCATAGCTATACGGTACTTTTATCATAAAATAGAAAGATGACTTATGAAAAGTTTTTGCGTGATTGGCCTTGGCCGTTTTGGATCGAGCGTGTTGAAAAGTTTAATTAACAATGGTCATGAAGTTGTAGCGATTGATACAGATGCTAAAAAGATTGATAATCACAAGGATATTGCAACTCACGTCATGATTGCTGATGCAACAGATGAGCGTGTCTTGCAAAATATCGAGATTGATAAATTTGATGGTGTCATCATTGCGATTGGCCGAGATGTTCAAGCAAGTATTTTAACGACCATGATTGTTGTTGAGAGTGGTGCTAAAAATGTTGTGGCCAAAGCAACTACTGATGTCCAAATCAAAGTCTTAACCAAGATTGGTGCCAATAAAATTATTGAACCTGAAAAAGATGCAGGTAATCGAGTGGCGGATACTTTGATACATCCTGATGTAGCGGAGTATCTTGATCTATCAGATGATTATTCATTTGCAAAAATAGTGGTAAAAAATCCCAAATTTAACGGCTTGACTTTATATCAAGCTAACATAACCCAAGATTATCAGGTAAACGTCGCCTTCATCAAAAAACAAGATGGGACGGCAGGTATCGGTAAACATGATACAATTATTGAAACAAATGATGTCCTTTATGTTGTCGGTAGCAAAAAAGATATAGAAAAATTCTCAGAAATCATATAAAAAGAAAAAGAAATTAGATAAGCTATGAGCAATGTACAAAAACTCTCTTTAGAAGAGATAATGGGTGACCGATTTGGTCGCTATTCAAAATACATCATCCAAGAACGGGCGTTGCCTGATATTCGTGATGGTCTAAAACCAGTGCAACGTCGTATTCTTTATTCGATGAATAAAGATGGTAACACCTTTGACAAGGGGTATCGGAAATCGGCTAAATCAGTAGGTAATATCATGGGTAACTACCATCCACATGGTGATAGTTCTATTTATGATGCCATGGTTAGGCTGTCTCAAGACTGGAAAATGGGGCAAGTCCTCGTTGAGATGCACGGTAATAATGGATCAATGGATGGTGATCCACCAGCAGCGATGCGTTACACTGAGGCTCGTCTTTCTGAGTTGTCGACTTATTTGTTACAGGATATCGACAAGCAGACTGTTCCGTTTGCTTGGAATTTTGATGATACAGAAAAAGAGCCGACAGTATTACCAGCTAGTTTTCCTAACTTACTTGTGAATGGCTCTACAGGTATTTCAGCCGGTTATGCGACTGATATTCCCACTCATAATTTAGGTGAGGTTATCGATGCAACAATCTATATGATCGATCACCCTAGTGCAACAGTTGATCGTTTGATGGCATTTCTACCAGGTCCAGATTTCCCAACAGGTGCGATCATCCAAGGGAAATCAGAGATTAAAAAAGCTTATGAAACTGGTAAGGGTAAGGTAGTTGTTCGATCAAAAACTGAGATTGAAGTACTTAAAGGTGGCAAAAAACAAATCGTTGTCACAGAAATCCCTTATGAGCTAAATAAAGCGACATTAGTTAAGCGAATAGATGATGTGCGAGTAAATGCTAAAGTAGCAGGTATCGCAGAAGTTCGAGATGAGTCTGACAGAGATGGGTTACGTATCGCAATAGAACTCAAAAAAGATGCTGATGCTGAACTTATCTTGAACTACTTGCTTAAATATACAGATCTACAAGTCAACTATAATTTTAATATGGTTGCAATCGATAACGCAACACCGCAACAAGTCGGTATTATTGCTATTTTATCTAGCTATATTAAGCACAAACGTGATATTATCCGTGCCCGTTCTATATTTGATCGTGATAAAAGTGAAAAACGATTACATATTGTTGAAGGCTTGATTCGCGTATTGAGTATTTTAGATGAAGTGATTGCCTTGATTCGCGCGAGTGATAATAAGGCAGACGCTAGAGAAAACTTGATGCTTTCCTATGATTTTAGTGAATTGCAAGCTGAAGCGATCGTTACTTTACAACTTTATCGGTTAACCAATACAGATGTTGTCACATTGCAAAAAGAAGAGTCAGAGCTTAAAGAGAAGATTTTAGTTCTATCTGCCATTATTAATGATGAAAAAACGATGTATAATGTCATGAAGCGTGAGTTACGCGATGTTAGAAAGAAATTTGCTCAACCAAGGAAAAGTGTCCTTGTTGATGAGGTTGAAACCGTAGAGGTTGAAGCGGCTTCTCTAATTGTTAAGGAAGAGACTGTTGTCAGTGTGACACGTGGTGGATATGTCAAGCGCACAACGCTACGCAGTTTTGGGGCTTCTAAGTTAGAAGAGATCGGTAAACGTGAAGATGATACCTTAATTTTCTATCAGAATGCTTTAACCACACAACATATCTTGTTGTTTACCTCACTAGGTAATGTTATCTATCGACCGATTCACGAACTTGATGATGTGAAGTGGAAAGATATCGGGACGCATTGCTCATCTCTAGTTAATAATTTTGGACAAGAAGAAACGATTTTATTTGCCCATATTTTAGATAATTTTGAAGATGAGACAAAAGCATTACTGATTAGTACTAAGTTCGGATTAATTAAAAAAATAACGTTAAATGATGTGAAACCATGGCGAACATATCGCTCAAAATCCTTACAATATGCTAAGTTTAAACAGGCAGATGATCAAGTTATGTCGATTATGTTTTCTGAGCATGCGGATGTTATGTTGGTCACTCATAATGGGTACGCGCTACGATTCCCTGTAGAGGATGTGCCGGTTGTAGGCCTTAAAGCAGCCGGTGTAAAATCTATTAATTTAAAAGATGATGATTTTGTTGTTGCCACCTATTTTGCTAATACAGATTCATTTTATGTCTTAACGCAACGAGGTGCTTTAAAACGTGTTAATTTTAAAGACATACCGGTTAAATCTCGTGCAGGACGTGGCCTTCAAATCTTAAAAGAATTGAAAAAACATCCACATCGCGTCTTTCAATCTGGGACTGTTAAAACTGTCTACGGTGGAGATCTGTTTGAAGCAGCAGATGAAGCAATGGAAGTTTTGCAAGTTATCTCAGAAACTGATCAGGTGTTTGAGGTTAGTCTTCCTGATCTAAAAACAATGGAGCGCACCTCAAATGGCTCATTTATCTTTGATGAAAGCATTGAAGGTGGTGTGAAAGTAGCCAATATTAAAT
>JAKDQI010000068.1 GCA_030454995.1 Pseudolactococcus plantarum
ATCAACTTTTTATTGATAATATCAATGACATATTAAAAAATGGGGTTTGGAGCGAGCAAGCTAGACCTAAATATAAGGACGGTTTGACAGCAAATTCAAAATATATTACAGGAAGTTTTGCTGAATATGACCTAAGTAAAGGAGAGTTTCCAATTACAACTCTCCGGCCTATCGCCATCAAGTCAGCAATAAAGGAGTTACTGTGGATTTATCAAGATCAAACAAGTGACTTATCTGTATTAGTGGATAAATATGGTGTCAACTATTGGAATGAATGGGAAGTTGCTGATACAGGTACGATAGGTGTACGCTATGGTGCCACAGTAAAAAAACATGACATCATTGGCAAACTACTAAGTGGGCTTGAGAAAAATCCGTGGAATCGTAGAAATATTATTAATCTATGGCAGTATGATGATTTTGACGCTTCAGAAGGCTTGCTACCGTGTGCGTTTCAGACAATGTTTGATGTTAGACGCGTAGATGGTATTATTTATTTAGATGCAACATTAACACAACGTAGTAATGATATGCTTGTGGCGCATCATATCAACGCCATGCAATATGTTGCATTACAAATGATGATTGCTAAGCACTTTGGCTGGCAAGTTGGAAAATTCTTTTACTTCGTGAATAATCTACATATCTACGATAATCAGTTTGATAACGCTAATATCTTATTATCACGGACACCATCAGATAAGAATCCAGTCTTGAAACTAAATGTAGCCGATGGGACTAACTTTTTTGATATCAAAGATACAGATTTTGAGTTGGTGGATTATGAACCTGTTAAACCCCAACTGAGCTTTGATCTAGCCATATGATTTAGGGCATGTTTTGATGGCAATATAAAAGAAAAAAGGTGAAAGTTAAGAATAGGATATAATGTTATGACTAATTATAGCACTGATATTCGGCTTGAGATGCTAAAACAAGCTAATACAAATGCACATATTTTGATGGAGTCTTGTTTACTCGCAGGACAGATTTTAATGGCAAATGGATCTGAAATTTCGCGTGCAGAAGATGTAATTTTACGAATGGGTTCAGCAGCGGGTATTAAAGATTTACAAGTATATATCTTGTTAAATGCCATTACGATTACGTTTCCAGAACAAGGGATGACACAAATGCGAGGTATTCCTCCCCGTATACAGACTATGGATATGGAGAAGATTGTGGCTGTGAATGATTTAACTCGAAAATTTACAGCTCATAATATCACGATTGAAATGTTTGCAGATCAATTGAGTAAAATTGATATGACGATTCCTAGATTTTCTCTCAAACTACAAGTCATTAGCGCTATGCTGATTGCTGTGAGTTTTATGATTATGTTAACTAGAAATACAGATCCGATTAATCTTTTTTTGACAGGGTTAACAAGTGGTTTAGCCTATACAATTGCCTTTCAAATCCGTAATAAGTTTCACTTACGTTTTTTTGGTTTGTTTGTTGCTAGTTTATGCATGTCTTTGATGATGCTGATCTGCACCAAACTATTAGCTCCACCATTTAATCCGGATATTGTCATTATTGGTGCGATTATGCCATTTGTTCCTGGTGTCGCACTTACAAATGCTGTTCGAGAGATTATGGCTGGAAATTTTATTTCTGGACAAGGACGGATTATAGAAGCACTGTTGACTGCTGCTTCTGTAGGACTAGGGATTGTCCTACTTTCATTTTTCTATTGAGTGAAGGAGTTTTATAATGCTTATCTTGCTACAGTTAGCAGCACAGACATTACTGGCATATATTGGGACATTGGCTTTTGGAATTATTTTGAACATACCTAGACGGACACTTAATCGGGCTGGTATAGTTGGTGGAGTTGCATGGTTAACTTATGAACTCGTGGTACTCATGACCCAGCATATGCTAGCTAAAAACTGGTGTATTATCTTGGGATCTTTTATCGCAACGATGATGATAGGGATGTTGAGTTTGACCATGAGTCGTGCACAAAAAGTACCCATGTTGATTTATCAAATTCCCGGTATTTTTCCCTTGGTCCCTGGAGGTCAAGCTTATCAAGTGGTGAGAAGTTTGGTTACTGGAGATCGTGTGACAGCGACAACGAATTTTGAGTTATTAGTGATTATTATAGGTGCGATTGCAGCTGGATTTTGGTCAGCTGAATTACTTAATCGCTTAAGAGGCATGAATCGTTTGACTTAAGTCAACGATTTTTTTGTTATACATTAAAACTATAACTAAACCTTGTTTTTATATATTTTACAACTATATCATGAGATGATAGAATAATGTCATACTAATAAAGAAATGAAGAGGCAATTTATGACAACATCAATAGTTGGGTACCCACGTATCGGCGCAAAACGAGAATTAAAATTTGCAATTGAGAAATTTTTCAAAAAAGAACTTAGTGAATCAGAATTACAAGAAGTTGCTAAAGCACAACGTGAACTAAATTGGCAAACCCAATTTAAAGCGGGAATTGATTATATCCCATCAAATGATTTTTCATTTTATGATACGACACTTGACACTGCGTTTGCACTCAATATTGTACCTGAGCGTTATCAAGCATTAGCGATCTCACCACTCGAAAAATATTTTGCAGCAGCGCGTGGTCACCAGTCTGAAGCAGGTGATGTGAAAGCATTAGCCATGAAAAAATGGTTTAATACGAACTATCACTATATGGTTCCTGAATTTGACGATGGTACTGAGCTAAAACTTGACCTTACAAAACTATTATCAGAATATCAAGAAGCTCTAGCACTTGGTATTGCAACAAAACCCGTGCTAATTGGTCCTTATACACTACTAAAATTAATCCGTTTTACAGGAAAAACAACAATTGATACCGTATTAACAGATTTTGTTGCGATTTATAGTGATATTTTTAAAGCATTAGCTGAAGAAAAAATTGAGTGGTTACAACTTGATGAACCAGGACTTGTCTTTGACTTAAGTGAATCTGATATCACATTGTTCAAATCAATCTATACCCAACTATTAGCTAACAAACAGACTGTAAAAGTCTTATTACAAACTTATTTTGGTGATGTGAGAGATATTTATAGTGAGTTGATCAAGTTAGATGTAGATGGTATTGGACTTGATTTTGTTGAAGGTCGTAAGACAGCCGAACTAGTCGAGACTTATGGCTTTCCTTCTGATAAAAAATTATTTGCTGGTGTTGTGAATGGTAAAAATATTTGGCGAAATAACTATGAAAAAACACTTGACATACTAGCTAAATTACCTGAAAAACCTTTAGTTATTTCGTCATCTTGTAGCTTACAACATGTCCCTTATACGGTAAGTGCTGAAACTGATTTATCTGAAGATGTCTTGAAACATTTTGCTTTTGCACAAGAGAAGTTGCAAGAACTTAAAGATATCAACGATATTTACTACGAACGCGAGACAGATAGTTTATCTGTTAATAAAGCCTTGTTTGCACAAGATCGATTTGAAGCAGATGTTACAGTGCAAGCTAAAGTAGCAGGTTTGACAGATCTTGATTTCACTAGAACACCAGAGTTTTCAGACCGTGAAACAATCCAAAAAGACGTGTTTAATCTACCTGTTTTACCTACGACAACTATCGGCTCTTTCCCTCAAACAGCAGATGTTCGTAAGAACCGGCTTAACTTTAAACGTGGAGACATCACAAAAGAAGCTTATGATCAATTTAATGAAGCAAAAACAAAAGAATGGATTGATTGGCAAGAAGCTGTTGGCTTTGATGTACTTGTCCACGGAGAATTTGAACGAAATGACATGGTAGAGTATTTCGGTGAAAAATTATCTGGTTACGTGTTTACAAAATATGCCTGGGTACAATCTTATGGGACTCGTTGTGTTAAACCACCGATTGTATGGGGAGATATCGCACGCGTACAGCAACTTTCTGTAGCTGATTCTGTCTATGCGCAAAGTTTAACAGATAAACCTGTCAAAGGCATGTTAACAGGACCTGTGACGATCTTGAACTGGTCATTCCCTCGTGAAGACATCTCTCTTAGTGACTCAACGCTACAAATCGCTTTAGCGATCCAAGAAGAAGTATTGGATTTAGAGAAAAATGGCATCAAAATTATTCAAATTGATGAAGCCGCGTTACGTGAAAAACTCCCGTTACGTCAAACTGATTGGAATAGCGAATACCTCGATTGGGCAATTCCTGCCTTTCGTCTAGTTCATGCTAAAGTAGCGCCAACGACACAAATTCATACACATATGTGTTACTCTGAATTTACAGATATCATCCCTGCAATAGATGCGATGGACGCTGATGTTATTTCATTTGAGGCAAGCAGAAGTGATTTATCTATCCTAGATGCTTTACAAGAAAATGGCTTTAGAACACAAACAGGACCTGGTGTATACGATATTCATAGTCCACGTATTCCACCAGTTGAAGAAATTGAAGCTGTGATACAAAAAATATTGGCTAAAGTACCTGTCGAAAAAGTTTGGATTAATCCAGACTGTGGGTTAAAAACTAGGGGTGTAGCTGAAGTGAAAGCATCACTTGACAATCTGGTTACTGCAACGCAAGAAATTAGAAAAAGCCTTTAAAAAAGAATTCATTAAAAACATACAAGTCATGAACTGAGTGGTGTAGCAGTTCTGACTGTATGTTTTTTCTATTACTGAAAAATAGCTAGTTATTAGACAGAGAGGAGTCAACTACATTATCTTATGATATAGCAAGCTATCTGAGATCCCATTTGATTAAAGTACAATAAATGGGATCTCAGATAGTCAACATATGGGGGTTATGCAACAAGTAGCAAATCAAAATACAGCCACATCATGATGATGTGACTGTGTTTTGATTTGTAATGACAAATAGCATTAGCACGCTCTATTTCTTTTTAGTACTTTCAGAACTGCTACTTTCAACAGGAACAAGATCTGGATGTAGCTGTTGGAAAGTTTGAGTTTGCCAAAGTTGTTTAGTTGTCTTATCTCCATTTTGAGAGAAGATAGAGGTTGATTTACTGCCTAATTTATCTTCAATTGCTTCAGCTTTTTTAAGCCCTTTTGTATAATTATAGTCATTAGGGTCGATTGCTTTCAAACCATCATCAGGCCAGAACCTTAGTAAATCACCTGATGTAATTGCATCAGACACTTTTAATTGCGCTTCTGATTGTTGATTAAATGCTGCGATTTGTTTTTTAGTATCAGGGTCAGGATTAGTAATCTCTTCTCCCGTAGCTGTTTTATATATCCTACCGGAAAAGTTAGTTAATGTTGAGGACACCCAGTTATCAGTTGTTCTCATATTAACGACGTTACGGTGTTGTGGACTCAGCATATCTTGTCCAAGTTGTGGATATTTACTATTATCGATACCTAATAAGTGTAATAAGGTTGGTAAGTTATCGACCTCACCACCGAAGGTATGATTGACATAGCCTTTATCCATACCCGGTACAACAATCATATAAGGGACACGTTGTAGCATTGCGTCATCATAAGACGACCAAGTCTCTTTATTTTTACCAAGGAGTGGTGCAAGCTGAGGGTTTCTAGAGTTTGAAATACCATAGTGATCACCATAAAGCACAATGACTGAATTTTTATAAACATTTGATGCCTTTAGATAATCAAAAAATTCTTTGACTGCACTATCAAGATAATTCGCAGTTGCAAAATAGCCATTGATCGTATCATCACTTGTAGTGGCTAGTGGGAAACCAGCTTCAGCACCATCAAATTTGACATAGGGATAGTGATTTGATACTGTAATAAATTTTGTATAGAAAGGTTGTTGAAGATGTTCTAAGTATTCAATAGAATCACCAAACATATATTTATCATGTAAACCATATTGGAAAGAATTTGATTTATCAACATTAAAGTAGGTTTGGTCAAAGAAGTAGTTGTACCCAAGACGTTTATAGGTTTCGTTTCTATTCCAGAATGACCCTACATTACCGTGGAAAACAGCAGATGTATACCCACCAACTTGTGAGAGGATGTCTGGTGCAGCCTGGAAGGTATTCTTACCACCATTGCTGACAAAGAATGACCCTTGATTCAGACCAAAAAATGAGTTTTCCATTAAAGTCTCAGCATCAGAGGTTTTACCAGCTTTAACTTGGTGGAAGAAATTATCAAAAGCAAAGGTTTCTTTTGAACTAAAAAGAGAATTTAGAAAAGGTGTGACCTCATAGTCTTTTTCCTGTTTTGTATTAGGATCCAGTGCTTTTAATTTGTAGTTAATTAAAAATTGTTGGAAACTTTCCAGATGGATATAAATCACGTTTCGACCTTTTGCAATACCGAAGGTATCTGGATTAGGTTTAGCATGATTATCAGCAACATATTTTTGAACTAAATCGACATCCGCTGGTTTGGCTTCTTTACGTACTTGATTTGTTTTGTAAGTATTGACGCCATCATATACTGAAAAAGGAATCAAGCCCAGATAACGTACGACATAGGTATTTGAAAACCCACGACTTAACAGTTCAGGTCTATCAATTTCAGCTAAGAAAAGGTTGACTGTAAAGGCTAAAATAGATAGTGATGTGACTGCAAAAGCTGCGCGTTTACTAAAGCTACGCTGATCAAAGCGAATCACTTTTTTCCAAATTAATATACCAATAAGTACAAAATCTATGATGAAAAATAAATCAGAAATGCTGAATAAATTAACCGCCGATTCACCTAATCCGGCAGCTACTTTACTAGCTGCTAGCATCGTGTTAATACTGATAAAATCTGTAAATTCGCCAAAATAGATAGAGTTAGAAAACAGCCACAACGTTAATAGTATATAGATTAAGAAAGATAAGCCATAATATAGTTTTGTATTTTTAACATATAGTGCAATACCAATTAATAGCAGTGTTGTAGATACGGGATTTATAATCGCTAATAGGACTTGAAATCCATTATCAAAATCTAAGTCAAACTTAAAAAAGTAAGCAAATAGGGTTTTAAGCCAAAATAAGATCACTAGAAAAGCAGTAAACCCAAGTCGAGTTGATACGACGTTTGAAAATTTTTTTAACAAGTTAATCTGTTCCTTTATGATAGTAGTGTCAAGGGGCAGGTTAATCAATAACAAGCCCAGATAACTACAGATTTTCTCTAAAATATCTTTCTTTATTTTACGCTATTTTAAGTTTTTTAGCAAACAATGATCATTTTACTTGTTAAAGATTATGAGACACTAGAAAATTATATCGCGACACTACTTAACTAGTTTGTAGACGGGGTTGTCTAGCTCGACAAGGGCTAGACGTCTATAGCTTTCTTACCTAATTTTGTGTATAATATTTAGATAATGACTAAACTAACTATAAATAAATACGCAGCAAAAAAAATAAGACAAGGGGTTGCCGTACTTGATGCGCAAGATTTCCCTGTACAAACTGGTATTGAAGGGTTTGTAACCCTATACTTTGATCATCAGTTTATTAGTGAAGCTTATTTGTCGCGTCAAAATAAAGGCATTGGCTGGACGATTAAGTCAAGAGATTTTTTAGCACTGTTACAAGAGGCAAAAAAGAAGCGCCAGCAATATTATCAGGATAATGCAACCACAGCTTTTCGCGTTTTTAATCAAGATGGTGATGACTTTGGGGGATTTACCATCGATATTTATGGTGACTATGCTTTATTTAACTGGTATAACACTTTCGTATACACACTTAAAGCAGAAATATTATCAGCATTTAAGACTGTCTTTCCAGAACTATTAGGTGTGTATGAAAAAATACGCTTTGAAAGTCAACTCCCTGTTTCTAACCATATCTATGGAGAATTTGCACCAGACAAATTTCTCATCCTTGAAAATGGTGTTAAGTATGAAGTATTTCTAAATGACGGGCTCATGACAGGGATTTTCTTGGACCAACACGATGTCCGTGGTGCTTTAATCGATAAGTTTTCTGCTGGGAAATCTTTGTTAAATATGTTTTCTTATACAGCTGCTTTTTCAGTTGCAGCAGCAATTGGTGGGGCAACAACGACAGTTTCAGTTGATTTAGCAAAGCGGTCACGTGAACTATCACAGGCCCATTTTGTGGCAAACAATATCCCACTTGACGCACATAAATTTCATGTCATGGATGTTTTTGAATATTTCAAATACGCTACTCGAAAACAGTTATCCTTTGATGTGATTGTCATAGATCCACCAAGTTTTGCACGAAATAAAAAAATGACATTTTCAGTTGCAAAAGATTACCATAAACTAATTGAAGATGCGTTACCTATTTTAAATAAACACGGTAGGATAATTGCCTCAACGAATCATGCTAGACTGTCAAGAACAGACTTTTTAGCTGAAATTAACAAAGGCTTCGCTAAACACAAATTTGAGATTATTCAAGAATTCAGCTTACCAGCAGATTTTACAACGAATTCTGCTGATGCACAATCTGATTATCTAAAAGTATTCGTATTGGAGGTCAAATCGTAATGAAAATTGTCGTGCCAATTATGCCCAGAAGTATAGCAGAGATAGCATTATTAGAGACTAAAAAGTATGAAGAAGCTGATATCATCGAGTGGAGAGCAGATTTCTTACCTTTAGATGTCCTAAGTATAGCAGCACAGAAAATCAAACAAAAGTTTTTGAGTCAGGAAATTATCTTTACATACCGAACAGAAGATAAGTCCGATTGTAAAATCACTGAACTAGCATATGCGAATTTGATTGCTACCTATGCATCTGAATTTACTTATATAGATGTTGAAGTTATGAGGTTTAAAACGATCTCGCTACCCGATAATGCGATTGCTTCTTATCATGATTTTGATCAGATACCACGCAATTTGAGTGATATTTTATCAACTATGTCTGCTAGGCAACCAAAAGTTGTGAAATTTGCTGGTATGCCCAAAACTAAAACTGATGTGCTAAGATTGATGTCTGAGACACTAGCCTTTAGCCTACAACATCCACAACAACTCTTTGTCACGATGGCTATGGGAGAACTGGGTAAGATTACCCGTCTAGCTGGTAATAGTTTTGGCAGTAGTTGGACTTTTGCATCAGTCGATGCAAGTAGTGCACCCGGTCAATTCAGTCTGTCTGAAATGCTACAAGCAAAAACACTTTTAAACTAAAATAAAAAACGATCTGGTCAATGGTGACTGGGTCGTCTTTAATATTTTTTTAAATATATTTTATCGATTTTATGTGTTTTATCTTTGTGTAAGATAACCTCAGCACGACTGCGTGTTGGTTCAATATAGTCTCTTAGGTTAACTAAATTAACAGTTTTCCATGTATCCTTAGCTAATTTCATACTTGCTTCGTCTGAGAGGGATGTAAATTGGTGATAATAGTTTTTAGGATCTTGTTTAGCTAAAGCTAAAAACGTTTTAAATCTTTCCAAATACCAGCGTTCGATATTATGTTCTTTAGCATCAACATAGATAGAAAAATCAAAGAAGTCATTAATATAAAGCTGTTTATTGGCACTCGTCTGAAAGACATTAATTCCCTCAACAATGAGGATATCCGGTGCATTAATGAGTTCTTTTTCAGGTAATACGTCGTAAATTTCATGAGAATAAACCGGAATAGTTGCGCTGCTACCGGATTTAATAGCCAATAAAAAACTAATTAGTGCTTCCATGTCATAAGATTCAGGAAATCCTTTTCTATCTAGTATGCCTTTTTCTGTCAGCTCATCTTTTGAATATAAAAATCCATCGGTTGTAACTAGTTCAACTTTAGAAGATTTAAAGGTACGAGATAATAGCAGCTGTAATAATCTGGCAGTGGTCGATTTACCAACGGCAACGGATCCAGAAATACCGATAATAAAAGGTTGATTATCGGTGATTTTCTGTAAAAATAAACCCTTTGAAAAATTTAAATCACTAATTGTTTTTTTATAGATACGTATCAATTGAACGAGTGGTAGATAGACATCATTAACATCTTGTAGGCTAATTTCATCGTTAATTGACTTGATATTATTCAGTTCTTGTTCTGTTAGTGCGGGTAAGGTTTTTTTATATAGATTTTGCCAAATGCGGCGAGTAATCTTTTCGTAATTTATCAGTTCAGCTTCCATAAAGGTAATTTTACCATATAAAATAGACAAATACCAGAATGCGCTTACAAAATAGTAAGTAAGTGTTGTATAGAAGTCGTTAACATCCCAGAAATAGGGGAAAAGCTATTTCCAGTTTAGGTCATAAAGTCATTTGTATGCAACTGATTCATTTGATAGCTCTATAAATATAACTGTCTTTTTTAAGATTTTTGTAT
>JAKDQI010000069.1 GCA_030454995.1 Pseudolactococcus plantarum
GCTAATAAACATCAGTAACTTAAAGGGTTTTTAAAGGTTTTTACTCGCTAGAATTTTAATTGTTTATTATATAAATAGAGTTATGTTAAAAATAAAAAAGACTACTTTTTTACAAAAAATAATCTTTTATTCTCACGTCGTACCCCTAATCACTAACTTTGTAGTTAATTCTGGAACTTCTGGCAATGATTTATGTTCTATATGTGAAATCATAACCTCAGCAACATATCGTCCCATTTCTTTAATAGGTTGTCTAACTGTCGTCAGACCTGGATACATCACTTCTGCTGTAGGCTGATCATCAAAGCCAATGATTGCAAATTGTTCAGGGACTTTGATGTTTAACACGTGACACTGACTTAAGATACCTGAAGCAACTTCATCACTAATCACCAAAATCGCATCGGGTCTGTTTTCTCCTAATGCTAGCATATCTATTAATGTACTTCTACCGTCAGTTACAGAAAGCCTACTCAAAAACAAATGAGTTAAATCCACCTCAATGTCGAATTCTTTCAACGCTTGTAAATAGCCTAAAAACCTTAAGTCATTGTGAATTCTACTTTGTTTATTGCCTGAGACATACGCAATTTTTTTATATCCTTTAGCTAGTAAATAATAAGCAGCTTCATAAGTTGCTTTTTTTTCGTCAATTCGGATAACAGGTATGTTTTGATCACCTAGATAGCGATTACACACAACAATCTTACCTTGTTCAATAAGCTTTAACACTTCTGGACTATCATCATCCAAACTCGTCATAATTAAACCATCTAGTTGATGTTTCTTCAACATTTCTATAAACTTTTTTTCACGACCTGCTTCCTCCAAAGTTTGTAAAACAACAATTTGATAGCCTGCTTGAAAAGCCGTTTTGTCAATTGCATCTACCAGATGCGTGAAGAATGGATTTGTAATAAATGAAATAATGACCCCGATTAATTTGGTACGCTTACCTCGAAGTTGTTGAGCGACATTATTTGGATAATAGTCCAACTCTCTCATTGCATCAAAAATTTTCTTTTTTGCTTTATCAGATACATACGGATGATCATTAATCGCCCTAGAAATAGTTGTGATAGAATAACCCGTTTTTTCTGCTACATCACTTATTTTTGTCATATTATATCCTCATCATTTATTTTATTTTGTTGTCACACGATTAGACTGAATCAAGTAAATGAGTTGCATTTCAAGGAAATAATAAAAATAAGTAATAAATGTTATCTTATTCAGATCAACATAATTTCATTTTTTATTGCCACTCACCTGCGATTATTTTTTCTACTGCTAAGGCAATACCATTATCAATGTTACTAAGGGTTGTATAGCTAGCAATAGCTTTCACATCCGTCTCAGCATTTCCCATCGCAATACCAACACCTGCTACATTGATCATACTGACGTCATTAAAGTTGTCTCCTAATGCGGCAACAGCAGTTAACGGAATACCCAATTTATCTGCCACTGTTTTAAGTGCTTGGCCTTTTTGCGCATCACAATGATTCACCTCTATATTGTTAGCACCAGAGGAAGTAATACTTAAACCTGAGATGTTTAATAACTCTGTTTTCGCTGATAACAGACTAGGTGTATCAATATTGGCCATCACAAATACTTTTAAAATTGTTAAGGAAGTATTTGCCAAAACCTCATCAAAATTTGCTACATCATGTATAGGTAACGTTGACATGTGCCCTTTAGCAATATCAAGTGCTTGGGCTTCAGATAGTGTCGGAGATGTGCTTTTCAGCCACTGGGCAACAGTCGCTAATCTTGCCTCACTATTTTCGGTAAAACCGCCTTGATCAGTGAATAATTCAAAGTACAGTTGGTGACGACGCAAAATAGCTATCACTTGTCTTAATCCGTCTCTTTCAATCCCAACAGTACTAACATTTTGGCCGTTCTCATCAAATATCTGTGCACCGTTTGACGTGATGAATTGACATCTGATCCCTGCGGCTTTTAAAATGGGCATTGCTTCTTCGATAGACCTTCCAGTCGCAACCATAAAAGATATGCCTGCTTCTTGAGCTTTTTTAACCGCTGCGATATTTTCTTTAGAAATTTCCATCTTTTCATTCAGGAGTGTCCCATCCATATCTGATGCAATAAGTTGAATCATGTTTTTCCTTTCATACTATGGTGAACCGATCACCTAACACTAATCATTAATCTAGTATTGATTATGTTGTTATCACACCTCAATAACGCTTATTTACTTAAGCGCTTTCTTATATAATTTCTCTCGCATTATACCATATTTTTGCTATTTTTTGGTAAAATTGACTTATGAAGAAATATGAAATCATTCTCCATGACTTGGAAAATAAAATAAAGAATAATACCTTTAAGGTAAATGATCTTTTGCCAAGTGAACATGATCTTTCCAAAAAGTATACATCAAGCAGGGCAACCGTACGTCAGGCTTTAAATATACTAGAAGAAAACGGATTTATACAGAAACAGAAAGGACGTGGTTCAGTTGTCATTGCTTCGAGTAAGCTAAAGTTTCCCATTTCAGGATTAACAAGCTATAAAGAGTTACAAACCTCATTGGGGTTTGACAGCCTCACTAGTGTGATAACGTTTGAAACGATGCTTGTTGATAGTAAGTTATCAGCTACAACTTTATTTCCTATAGGCACTAAAGTTTGGCATATACTACGAACTAGAAAAATAGATGGGGTGTCAGTCGTACTAGATCGTGATTTTATCAAATACGATATCGCCCCAGATATGAAACGTCAAGATGTCGCTGACTCACTCTATCATTATCTTGAGACCAAGTGCAATATCGATATAGCCTTTGCTCAAAAAGAGATTACGATTGATTTCGTCACAGAAGCTGACACCCAACTCTTAGACTTAGATCCCTTAGATCGTCACATCGTTAGTGTAAAAAGCCATGTCTTTTTACAAGATGCCAGTTTATTCCAATATACTGACAGTCATCACCAAGTAGATAAATTTCAATTTACTGAATTTGCAAGACGTCAAAAACGCTGATTTTTTCGTTTATTTTCTCACTTTTTTTATCTTTTTCGTGCAAATCCTTTGCAATCGCTTTCTTTTTAGATTATAATAAAGGTGTTAAAACATTCATTATTTCAGCATTAGCAATCCTGTTATTCATTCACTCCATAACAGATTGTCAAAAAAGAAAAGGACATTTAATACCTATGAAAACTGTAATTATCGGTTCAAATCATGCAGGGATCGCTGCTGCAAATACGCTTTTAGATAACTATCCTGATCAGGAAGTTGTCTTAATTGACCGCAATACTAACTTGAGCTACCTAGGCTGTGGTACTGCACTTTGGGTAGGTCGTCAAATCGATGGTTACGAGGGATTATTCTACACAAATAAAGAAGATTTCATCAAACGTGGCGCCAAAATTCATATGTTATCAACTGTAACAAATATTGATTTTGATGGCAAAGTTGTACATTTTGATAACGAATCTGGTGAATCAGTATCAGAAAGCTATGATAAATTAGTGCTTGCTACTGGTAGTAAACCTATCGTGCCAAATATCCCTGGTAAAGATTTAGATGGCATCCACTTCTTGAAACTTTTCCAAGAAGGTCAAGCTGTTGATAAAGATATCTCATCTGAAGCTGTCAAAACAGTAGCAGTTATCGGTGCTGGTTATATCGGAGTTGAGATTGCTGAAGCTGCTAAACGTCGTGGCAAAAATGTACTCTTGTTTGATGCAATGCCAACGTCACTTGCTTCTTATTATGATCCTGAGTTTACAAAACATATGGACAAAAACCTTGAAGAAAACGGAGTTGAGCTTCACTTTGGTGAATTAGCAACTGAATATAAAGCAGACGATAATGGTCGCGTTAATCAATTAGTTACTGATAAAGGTGCCTATGATGTTGATATGGTTATCAACGCGATTGGCTTTACTGCTAATTCAGATCTTGGTCGTGAACATTTAGAAACATTTAGAAATGGTGCATATCTTGTTGATAATCATCAAAAAACAAGTGACGACAGCGTTTATGCTGTAGGTGATTGTGCTACAATTTACTCAAACGCACTCGAAGCGACTACTTATATCGCACTTGCAACAAACGCTGTTCGTAGCGGTATCGTTGCTGGCCATAACATTGGCGGTACAGTACTAGATTCTATCGGTGTACAAGGTAGTAACGGTATTTCTATCTTTGGCTTCAACATGGTTTCAACTGGTCTATCTGTTGCTGCTGCTGCAAAAAATAATATCGATGTTGAATACACTGATTTCGAAGACTTACAAAAACCTGCTTTCATCAAAGAAAACGGTTCTGTTAAAATTCGTATCGTTTATGAAAAATCAACTCGTCGCATCGTTGGTGCACAATTAGCATCTACTGAAGATATTGCTGCAAACATCCATATGTTCAGTCTTGCAATTCAAGAACATGTAACGATTGATAAATTGAAATTGCTAGATATCTTCTTCTTACCACATTTCAACCAACCTTATAACTATATTACAATGGCTGCATTAAAAGCTAAATAATAGGAAAAACATCTGGAACTTATAAGATCCAGATGTTTTTTTGTTAGCTAATATTCAACTCAAGTATAGGCTTTTCTCGTTTTATCACGGCTTAGAGTTCACAAAAGAAACGTTCTCCATCTTTAAACGTAACCAGCTGAGTAATCCCTTGTGCTTTTAACCAATCTTTTAACTCATCAAATGCTAATTGGTAATGTGCCAATTTATGACCATCAGAACCCAAAGTAAACAACGTCCCTCCCAGTCTTTGCACCAGTTCAATCGCATAGGCATATAAGGATAAATGATGATATAAATGTGTTGATTTGGCATTGATTTCAAATGCTAAATCCGCGGCAATCATTTTCTCAAATATAGCTAATAATTGCGCTTCGTATTTTTCCAGATCCTCTCGTGTCACATCAAATAAGCGAATACCATAGTCAAAATGGGCGAGGACATGTGCTTGTAGCTCATCATTGCGATCAATCGCATAGCTTAGCTTTTCTAAGTATTGACTAAATATCAGATCAAACCCCATATCAGCGACAAACTCATCTAAATAATCAAACTCACCATTATGATGGACGGATAATAATTTTAAATCGTAAGTCTTATCTGCTAAGTAGTCTAAAATCTCACGCTCTTGTGGCTGATAATAACCGATTTCAATGCCTCTTAAAATGCGATTATCAAACCGTTTGTTAAGTCGTTCAATTTCAGCAGCGTACTCTTGGTAATCAGGTGCATCTGTCTGTCCTGTCACTGGATTTGCGACATCGAAATGTTCCGTTGTCACGACATATCCGCTCGAGTTTTCCAAGTAATCTATAAAATTGGCATCAGAGTCATAAGAAAAATGTGTATGCAAGTGTTGATCATAATATTGTGTCATCTTTTTTTCCTTTCAAGAAAAACCTACAGGTGTAGGCTTTTTCTATTATCTAATTTCAGCACCAGATGCCAAGATATTTTTAGTAATCTTGGCCACGGCAGCTGTAATCTCATCATCAGTTAATTGTTTATCAGCTGATTGGAAAGTTAAGGTATACGCTAAAGATTTTTTATCTGAGGCAACATTTTCTCCTGTATAAACGTCAAAGAGATCTGCTTTAATCAACGTTTTCACCTTACTGCCTTGAATCAAATCTAAGATATCCTGATTAGTCGTTGCACGATCTACTAAAAGCGCGATATCACGTTTAGATGCTTGGAATTTAGGAATATCAGTAAAGATAACTTGTTCTGGTTGTTTGAGCAACAACGCAGATAAATCAAGATTCGCAACGTAAGTTTCAGAAATATCGTATACTTTAGCAACTAATGGATGAACTTGACCTACAAATCCAACTTCAGTTTCACCGATCAAGATACGTGCAGTACGACCTGGGTGAAGTTCATCAATAGATTGGTCAGCTTCGAAGCGCACTTGTTCAAACTTCAACAATAAGGCCTCAATGATCCCTTTAATCGCATAAAAATCATAGTCTTTACCAGTCAATGCAAAGGCAACTTGTGGTAATTCTGTCGGGCGATTGTCAGTTTCATTACCAAGTGTTGCAAACACCTTACCAACTTCATAAAGTGCTAGACGATCATTTCCTCGTGCTAGATTATAACTGACAATATCTAATAGTCCACTGATAAGATTAACGCGTAAAGTACTGCGTTCTTCACTCATCGGCATCGCAAGAGCTGTCAACTGCGCCACTGGTAATTTTGTAAACTGAACAGCTTTTTCAGCTGTTGTTAGTGAATACGAGATCACTTCTGATAGACCAGCACCTTCTAATGTCGTCCGAACTTCACGAGAAAGACGTTGTGCTGGTGTTAATTCCCCGATTGTGTTACCAGCTTGTGGTAATGTATTAGGGATATTATCATACCCATAGATACGGGCGACTTCTTCTATCAAATCTGCTTCAATCGAAATATCCCAACGACGTGGTGGCACAGTCACATCTAGTTGATCGCCAATAACAGCAGTTGTAAAGCCTAATCTATCAAAAATACTGATGATTGCTGCTGTATCAAGTGATAAACCAAGTGATCGATTCAGTTTATCTACTGTTATAGATACCGTTACATCTTTAGCGGTAAAGTCATTATTGGCAACAATTCCTTTTGTCAAAGTACCGCCAGCTAGTTCAACAATCATGGCAGCAGCATAATCCAAGGCATTCGTCACATCTGCTTGGTTGATGCCTTTTTCAAAACGTGCACTTGACTCAGAACGTAAGTTAAATTTTTGAGATGTCTTACGGATACTTGTGCCATCAAAAATCGCTGCTTCTAAAGCGATTGTTGTTGTTTTAGCTGATACTTCTGTATCTTTACCACCCATCACACCAGCAAGAGCTACAGCTTTACCAGCAACTGTGATGATCGTATCCTCTTTCGCCAATTCACGATCAACACCGTCTAAAGTTGTTACAGTTTCATCGTCTTTAGCCTGACGTACGACAACTGCTTTATCTTCGATTTTAGCATAGTCAAACGCATGAAGCGGTTGGCCAAAATACATGAGCACAAAGTTAGTCACATCTACGATATTATTTATTGGGCGGATACCTTCGCTCATCAAACGATTTTGTAACCATTGTGGACTTGGTGCTACAGTAACATTTTCAATCACGCGCATCATATACGTAGTCACTTTATCTGACTCGACTGAAACAGAAACTTTATCACTTGTCTTCACATCAGATTCAGTTATTACTTTTTCATCAAAGTGTACTGTTTTGCCTTCGTAGATGGCAGCAACTTCATGTGCGACACCACGCATCGATAGAGCATCCGCACGGTTTGGTGTGATAGATAACTCTAATACCTCATCATGCATCTCTAAGTAGTCAAAGATTTCATCACCACTGACTGCATCGTTTGGTAAATAATAGATACCTTCCGCATACTCTTTGGGCACGATGTTTTCAGGAAACCCAATCTCTTGAAGACTGCAAATCATCCCTAGACTTTCAACGCCACGGATTTTACCCTTTTTGATTTTATAATTGCCAGCAATTCTTGCACCTGGTAAGGCAACAATCACTTTGATACCTGCTTTGATATTTGGTGCGCCACAAACGATTTGTGTGGGTAGCTCTTCTCCAACATTTACTTGACAGATATTAAGATGTGTCTCTGGGATCGCTTCAGTAGATAAAACTTCACCTACAACTAGCTTAGAGAGCCCTTCAGAACGTACCTCAACCCCTTCAACTTCGATCCCACTCGTCGACATCTTTTCTGATAAGTCATGAGCTGGCACATCGATATCGACTAATTCTTTTAACCAATTATATGATACTTGCATTTTTTCTCCTTAACCAATGAACTGCTCAGATAGACGTGCATCACCTAGATAGAATCCACGTATATCATTAATACCGTATCGTAACATGGCAATACGCTCTTGTCCTAATCCGAAAGCAAATCCTGAATATTTTTTACTATCGATTCCTGCCATCTCAAGTACATTTGGGTGGACCATACCAGCACCTAGCACTTCAATCCAACCAGTTAATTTACAAACATTACAACCTTTACCACCACATTTGAAACATGAGATGTCAGCTTCTACTGAGGGTTCTGTAAATGGGAAATAGCTAGGACGCAAGCGAATTTTACGATCAGCACCAAACATTTTCTTCACAAGCAAATCAAGTGTCCCTTTTAAATCACTCATGGCGATATTTTCATCGATTACAAGACCTTCTATCTGATGGAATTGATGACTATGCGTTGCATCGTCAGTATCTCTACGATACACACGTCCTGGTGAGATCATTTTTAGTGGACCAGTTGAAAAATCATGCGCATCCATCGTTCTAGCTTGAACTGGACTTGTATGCGTTCTAAGCAAGATTTCTGGTGTGATATAAAAAGTATCTTGCATATCACGTGCTGGATGATCTTTAGGTAGATTCATGCGTTCAAAGTTATAGTAGTCAGTTTCAACTTCATACCCATCTACGATTTGATAACCCATACCTAAGAAAATATCTTCGATTTCTTCAGTTGTTTGTGTCAAAATATGACGATTGCCTTTTGCCACTTTAGTCCCTGGTAAGGTCACATCAAGTGTTTCATTAGCTAATTTTTGTGCAATGATCGCAGCTTCAATGACTGCTTTTTTATCTTCTAAAAGACTTGTAATCTCATCACGCAGTTCGTTTGCCAAGGCACCAATTTTTGGTCGTTCTTCATTTGTTAAGTCTTTCATGCCTTTTAAGATGTCAGTTAACTGACCTTTCTTACCAAGTACAGAAACACGAAGTTCATTTAACGTCTTTTCATCTGCAATATCTGCTAATTTTTCAAGCGCTAGCTTTCGTAGTTCAGCTATTTTTTCTTGTAAGCTCATAATTCCCTTTCAATAAAAATACCACGGCATCACTTCCCATAAAGGAGCGAAAACCGCGGTACCATCCTAATTTCTAGACAATATGCCTAGCTTAATTATCATTATTTAATTGTTACCATGAAGTGAACTTCACAAACCTTCCCATAGATAGTTTTCAGACGAGACCATCTTCTCTGTTAAGTTATCAGTTTGCTACTCTTTTCAATATACCTAAAATCATACTAAATATTCTTAGAAATGTCAACTTTTCGAGTTGGTCTGACTAGAGCATTGTGTGGTAAATTTTCCCTGCGACGATCTTATACTTTAATCTTCTAAATCACGAATAGCAGCAAAAAGATCTTCTTCTTCACTCAAATCTTCTGCATTAATGATCTGTGTGTCATTTTCACTATGATTTATCATCTTATTATTTTCAGCATCATCATATTCCAAAGTTTTCCTGTTATTCGCCTCAATATCTTTTAATGACTCTACTTGCCATGCTTCATAAATTTCTAGGAATCGATCCTCTTCCTCATCTGAGTATCCAGTAAAAACAACTTTATCAATATTGTCATGTTGGAAAAAGATAGTTGTTTCCGGGTTCATTCCAGAAGGATATAAGACAGCCATATAATCCGCAAACGTATCCTGCCCAGTTTCTTGATCTTCATAGATTGCACCACGACCAACAATAACTAATTTTTGTAGCCCTTCTTCAAGTAGTACAATACTGCCAAGCGGTAATAATTTTTTAGTTTCCATCATGTGTTTTCTCCTCTAACTCTGTACCTTTAATATGCTTGTTAAAATATTTTTCACCATACCATGCTAACTGTGATTTATTTTCCCATTTACGATATTCTTCTGGATATTTGTATTTGTAGTAGCCGTATAACAGATAAGGAAGGAATAGATAGGCTTCTGCTACGATGATTGCGACATCCATAACAAACCACATGGCGATGACGCCAATAAACCCTACAATATCTGTCCTAACTCCTGTTGTATTTGGGAAAATGAACTTCCATAAAACAACACCAATCACCGCTATCCAACCATATTTCATAAAGAACTTCATCATTTTTTGAATCAAGTCATCTAGTTTATCGTTTGGTATTTCGGTGTTAAATAATTGTTTGCTTAATGATCTAGATTTACTTCTAAACACTGCGTATCCTATCAGAGTAATTAAACTAAAGAATATAATCACACCAAAAGTTGTCAAAGGTATGAAAAAGAAGGTTAGAAAGAATAAATTTATTTCTAATAGTAACCAAATTATGTAATTA
>JAKDQI010000070.1 GCA_030454995.1 Pseudolactococcus plantarum
GCGATTCAAACCATAGCTAGACGTCTTGGACCACAGGCGTTAGGTGAACAAGCAGCTTATCTGCAGCGAGACCTTAGGCAGGCAAAAGAAACCTATGATGAGATTGTGAATCAGGAAAAAAGACGTTTGCTGATTCGCTTGATAAGTTGATTGAACAGGATAGTGTATTGTAATGTGCCAAATTTGTGCCAAAAATATTTATAAACTATTATTTTGTATTATGAAGTAAATTTAAAAACCCTTATATCATAAGGGTTTTAGTTTATCTATTATGACCTATTTAGTACTTTGTATGTCCCCCGCCGGAATCGAACCAGCATCAAACCCTTAGGAGGGGCCCGTAATATCCGTTATACTAGAGGGACAAATGTGGTGAATCACCACAGTATAGTATATCATTTTAGGCTGATAAATTCACCAGCTTTAAGTATTTTTTCAGTTTGTTTGTGGTAGTGTTTGACATTTTTCTCATCAAAAGAATTACCAACAATGTTCACGACGTGACCTGTTTTACCCATACGACCTGTACGGCCTGCTCTGTGGGTGTAACTTTCGTTTGTTACTGGGATATCAAAGTTGATCACATAGTCCAAATCGTCGATATCAAGGCCACGTGCAGCGATATCTGTCGCAAGTAGTAGTGTGATTTGGCCTGATTTAAATTTCTCGATAATTGTTTTTCTAAATCTACCATTCACATCACTTGCGATAGACACAGCAGCGATATTTTGGAAGGTTAGTTTTTCTTCAGCATTACCAAGATCTTCTAGGCGGTTAAAAAATACAAGACCACGCATCCCTTTGATGTGGGCGATGTGTTTTAACAAGTCTATTTTTTTACGATTCTCAACTTTAACCATAAAGTGATCAACTGTAGGCTCAGTTTTTGCAACATTAATCTCGACTAAGTCAGGTGCAAACTCAGACATACGCTCAAAAACTTGGTGAGCAGTCGCACTAGATGCGATAAATTGATAAGCTTTTGGTGTTCTTTTAATAATCTGTTTTACAAACTGCCACTGTGAGGTTTCTAATAGATTATCCACCTCATCTAAGATGATCGTATTCATCGCCGTCATCTTAATTTTTTTATCTTTGACAAGCTCTAACGCGCGACCTGGTGTCGCAACGATAATTTCTGGCCCTTTTTTGATCCGCTCGATTTGGCGTTTAATACTGGCACCTGAGATAACTAGATTTGCTGTAAGTCCTAAAGGTGTTGCAAGTGATTTCACGACTTCAAAGATCTGTCCTGCTAATTCACTATTTGGCGCTAAAATAAGAAGTTGTTGGCCTTGTTTTTTGTTTACAGTTAATAAGCTAGGCAACAAATAGGCTAAAGTTTTACCAGTACCAGTAGGGCTAGTCGCTAGTGTATTTTTTCCAGACGAGATAGCTTCAAATGAAGCAAGTTGTACCTCTGTGAATTCAGAGATATTAGCTAAGCTATCCATCCAGACTTCTGGTAGGTTATTTTTGGTCAGCATCGAATTTGATTCCTGCACTTTCTCGCATGGCATAGCTTGTTTCAGCAACATTAATGGCAAGATTCAGCCATTCTTCATATTTATCAAAATTTTCTCTTGTATCAGGGGCTAACATGATGTTGGCAAAATCCAAGGCTTCTTCTTGCATATTATTTGGTGATGTTTTAATCGGTAATTCATATGTCGTCCCATCAAGAGAGATGAAACGTGCATATTTGATGGCGTTCACAGCATCTAGGACTAGTGTACCAGTTGTTGTGAAAATTTCACAAGGCACAAAGGAATTATAATGCCCGCCAGTTTTAATAGCGACATCAAATCCGTTATAACTCAAAATGCCAATACCTGATAGATCAACGCCTGAATCAAGTAGTTGTGCTTTATAAGTCGCATACTTAGGCTTACCAAAAAAAGCATGCGCAGCATATAACAGGTATACACCTAAGTCTGCTAATAAGCCACCCGAAAAGGCTGGATTAAACTTGTTTGGTAACTCTCCTGCTAATAATGCTGGCATTCTTGATGAATACTTCGCATATGTAAAATCAGCTCCGATGATCGTTTTATCTTGTAAAAATTGGCGAATCACGTCAAATGATTGCTCATGTAAATTTCTTGCAGCTTCAAAGCATAATACTTTATTTATAGCTGCAAGTTTAACAATTTCATCCAATTCTGTAGGATTTGAAAATGCTGGTTTTTCTACGATGACGTGCTTACCAGATAAAATCGCAGATTTTGCTTGTGAAAAGTGGAGTGAGTTAGGGCTTGCGATATAAACAACATCTAAATCAGATGCCAACATATCAGATAGCTCATCAAATATATCTATATGGTGAAAATCCTCAGTAAAAGATACACCAGTTTCTAATCTTCGCGTATAGACTGCTGAGAACTCATATTTACCTGTGGCAATCGCGCCATCTATAAAGTTACGTGAAATCCATCCAGTACCAATTACACCAAGTTTTAATTTCATTGACTTATGCCTCGTTCTAATTTATTTTGTTGTTTTCGTATGATGAGCGTATGAAATTATAAGAATGGGTTCCATAGTCTCCCACCATTTATTACGACTAGACTAATACTAATTATAACAGAAAACAAAGCTAGGAGTAATACAAGCTTATCAAATGTTGTGAGTGTTGAAGATCTATAAAATGTTCTTAGCCTTTTTTTCCCAAAATGACGGTAAGTTAAGGCATTTTGTTGCTTCGTTTGTAGGAAAAGGATAAAAGCACGATACTTTGAAAAAGGTTGATTTTGTGCAATTGCCGCTTGTTGGCGTTGTTTATAAAAAGTATCAAATCGAGAACCTAGACTGAAAAATTGTGTGAGTTTATAAGCGATACGATAAGGTACTTTAAGTTGTGTGAGACTAATTTCAAGTTCTGAGGGATGACTTGTAAAAATAAAATATTGTAAAAAGTTGAGGATAACAATATCTTTAAATAATATATTCCCCAGATAAAGGGCTTCCTGAAGTGTAAAATCATAAAGCCATGTGATATTGTAATGATAAAGCGTTACACCATGATTTGGGTCTATGAGATACATGACGAGAACATGAAACAGTACTAATATCACTAAACTTTTACGGAGATTAAGTTTAGGACTGAGATAACAACTCATCGATATTAACGCCAGTACTGCTAAAAATCGTGTATCATTTGAAATTAAAACTGCAACCGTTAGTAAACAAAACATTAAGCATTTTGTGAGAGGTGTTAGATGTAGACGTCTCATAAGTGCACCTCTCTATCCACTAATGGTAAAAATAACTTGCTAGCTGAAGTCAAAATAACTGTAACACCTTTTTGATCTAGATAGTTTAGAATGGCAGAAAAGTAGGTGATTTCTGGTTGATCAAAGATAACGATAGGTGTGTCTTGCATCAAAATACAAGCAGTGGTAAATAATTTTTGTTGTCTGAAACTAAGTGTTGATAGTTTGTCATGCTGAAGCTCTGATAGGCCACAAAGTGCTAAGATATCGTCAGAAATATCAACTTGACTAATCTTGTCGACAAAGATCATATCTTGAGGATTTGCCATGATATAGCCTATTTTTCTTCCTCTTTTATCAAGCGATTGATGTGTGATATCTTCATAATAATAGTCGACCTCACCTATTGTTTCATAGAAACCAGCTATCATATCAGCAATTCTTATATCTAGTGGTGCATTTACCATGACTTTTTCACCTTCAAAAACGCTGAAACTGATCGTTTTGGCTAACTCAGTTACTGAAAGAATGGCTTTATCTTGGTTGATCCACCTACTATAATCATACTTAGTATCTCTATAATCTGATTCGGATAGATTTTTCGATAAGTCGATGACTTGATCAAATAACTCTGGTTCAAAATTACCAGTGATAATCAATGTCCCGGTGTACTCAGTTGGTATCATGTACGGTTCATCTAATAATAAGATAGGTGTAGGACGTATTAAAATTTGTGCTAAGGCTAGTACCTGCTTTTGATGAGTTGATAGGTCAGTTATATGCGCATCTAACAGATCACTTAATTCATACAAATCAGCTGTTGTTTGAATACTTGCTAGCATGTTATTTCTTGGGACTGCATTATTTTCTAAGTTAAATGCAAGGTTTTCCCCAACTGTGCCATATATAAAATTATCGTTTAATGTCTGAGACAAAAAATCAAACTGGTATTTTGGGAGTTGCTGGGCAATCCTTTGTAACAACTGAGTCTTGCCACTAGCCATGTCACCTTTAATCAAAATTTTTTCATTCTGATAAATGTTAAAGCTATCTATAGTTAGTATCAATTCTTTTTCCATATACTGTTTATTTTACCAAAAAATGGTTAAAATTGATACAAAATATAAGATAGGTAGACCTGATGCTATTGCATTGGTTTGGCATGTTAAAGTACTATTTGCCAAGTGAAAATTAATCTGCTAATACATAAGGTAAATCGTTTGCATTACAAGATAAAAGCACTATAATGAAGTATATACACTAAAAAATTAGAAAATTATAATTATTTTGTGAAAATACTGTCATGTGTGATGAAAATGCGTTGACATAATAGGTTGAGGGAGATAGATAAAGATGAATGAGTTAACAGTACAACGTCTGTGTCAAAGTATCTTTAGTGGTGCTAAGTTAGTCATCCAGAATAAGATAGAATTAAATGATATCAATGTATTTCCTGTTGCTGATGGTGATACGGGCAGTAACCTTGCATCGTTAATGCAAGCAATTTTAAATGATGTGCCATCAGATAATCAATCTATAAAGTCTTTATTAGATAAAGTTTCTTCAGCAGCCATTATTGGTGCTAGAGGTAATTCAGGATTAATATTTGCCCAATATTTAAGTGGATTAGCAGAAAATTATCAAGAAGAGGCGACTGTTGATAGCAGCCTGGTCAAGACTTTTAAACTCTCTGTACCAAAAGCTTACGATGCAGTAGAAAATCCCAAAGAGGGAACTATCTTATCAGTGATGCGTGTATGGGCAGAATCCTTAACTCAGCACTTCAAACAAACAAATTCGTTTTCTGACGCACTTTCAGGTGCTCATCAATCGATTGAAAAAGCTGTGTTAGATACCAAGCTGCAGTTAGCAGTCCTAACGAAAAATAATATAGTGGATTCTGGTGCTAAGGGATTTTACTATTTTGTAACTGGATTTACGACTGCATTTTGCAGCGAACCTCAAGAAGTTGATAAAGACTCTGAGCCTCTAGAGATAGCGCAAGATAAACAAGTAGCACATTTGATTGCTGATAAACCAACGTATCGCTACTGTACAGAATTTATCTTAAATGATGTTAAGCTATCAATTTCTGATATACGAGCGATGATTGCTAGTCTTGGTGATTCATTGATTGTTATTGGTAATCAAGATGTGATGAAGCTTCATATACATACTAATCAACCGAAGCAAATATTAGCGTTGCTAGAGCCGGTTGCTCTGGTTAGTTATCAAAAGGTTGATGATATGCTTATCCAATATATGGTAACTCAGTATCAAACCTCTCGTATCGCTATCGTGACTGACTCTATCGCAGATTTACCACAAGATTATACCTTACAACATCAAGTACACTGCTTACCTATTAATATCATGAGTGACGGACAAGCCTTTTTAGATAAGTTAACACTGGATATGGACACAATCGATCAAAAAATAAAAGCAGGGCAAGTCTTAACAACGTCACAACCTAGTATACAAACAGTCGATGCTTTACTATCCTTTTTAGAAGACAAGTATGATCATGTTTTAGTATTAACAGTGTCAAAAAAATTAAGTGGCACTTATCAATTAATTGCGCAAAGAATTAAAGAAAAGCAGTTGTCTGAAGATTGGATACAGTTGGTGGATTCTAGAACCAATTCTGTTGCACAAGGGTTGTTAGTAAAAAAAGCTGTCGCATTAGCAGAGCAAGAGACGTCATTTTCAGATTTAGTTGCTGCAGTACAAGATTATCGTGCGCAAACATTTATCTATGTCGCTGTAGCTGATCTAAATCCGATGATTAAATCGGGCAGAATACCAAAAGTGCTTGGTCAAGTAGCCAATCGCTTATCTATCGTCCCTATTGTCAGTTTAGATGAAGTGGGGGCTGGTATTTTGAAAGGTGTTGGGTTTAGTCAAAAACATAATATTAATAAGATAGTTAAGCTGGTGCGACGCATGGTGCGTGACGGGCATTTAGCAGAACTTTCAGTCACACATGTCTCATCACCTAAGGTTGCCAATCGACTGGCTAAGCGATTAGCTAGTATAACAAATAAACCTTGTGAGGTAGTTGACTGCTCAGGTGCCATAGCAATCAGTGCAGGCAGTGGTAGTATCGCTGTTGCAGGAATGAAAAAGGAGTTGTAAATGTTTTATAGTAAAATCGCTTTATCATTATTGGTCTACTTTATCATATGGTTTCTTATCTGCCTATACAAGAAAAAATATTCACTCGTAGATATCGCTTGGGGCAGTGGTTTTGTAGTTGTCGCGTGGGTGAGTTATCTCATCGCTCAGGCATCTTCTATACAATCAACGATTATCCTTATTTTGGTAACACTTTGGGGAGGACGTCTCTTTTGGCATTTGGCAAGGAGAAATTGGCATAAACCTGAGGATTATCGGTATGTTAACATGAGAAAAAGATGGGGGACATCTTTCGTTTATCTTAAAGCTTTTCTAAACGTTTTTGTTTTACAAGGTATCTTATTATTTATCATTGCTTTACCGATCATGCATGTATTTGCTAATATTGATGGTGAGATGAGATGGTGGCAATACGTAGGTGTAGTGGTTTGGGTTATCGGATTCTTCTTTGAAGTAGTGGGAGACTATCAACTCGAACGATTTAAAAAGAATCCAGTTAATAAAGGAATGCTCTTGACTACCGGACTGTGGAGTATTACGAGACATCCCAATTATTTTGGGGAAGCGACATGTTGGATAGGTATATTTCTGATATCTGTCACAGGTATTAGCAATAGTTGGTTAGTGGTTAGCCCCTTAATCATCACTCTCTTGTTACTATTTGTTTCTGGTGTACCTTTATTAGAAAAGAAATACCGAAAGCGGCAAGACTTTATAGCTTATGCTGACAAAACATCTAAATTTTTCCCAGTTATCGGGAAAAAAGGACTTTAAGTTTTTGATTGATAGTAATGATGTACATATTCCGTTTTAAAAACTGGGTTGTGCATTTTATTATCAAAAAGTTTTATAGATAATGAATGATATTATAAGATAGTTAATATGATTATTAATAACTTTATATGATTAGACTAGTTCTTTATAGATACATTGTATAATTTTTGGGGCTTATCGATGCATCAACATGAAGTAAAGCATAGAACAGTGCATAGTTATATGCTATAATATTTCTATGATTAAAAAACCTATTATTATCGGTGTAGCGGGTGGGTCTGCATCTGGAAAAAGTTCTGTTAGTCAAGCGATATTAGCCAATTTTTCAGATGAACATATTGCGCTAATTGCTCATGATTCTTATTATAAAGATCAAACCCATTTAGCTTTCGAAGAGCGATTGAAGACGAATTACGACCATCCTTTTGCTTTTGATACAGATTACTTGTTGACACAACTTCAAGCCTTACAAGCTGGCAAAGAAGTTGCGATCCCGATTTATGACTACACAAAACATACACGTAGTAAAGAGACATATTGTCAAAATCCGGTTGATGTGATTATTGTTGAAGGTATCTTAGTTCTAGATGATAAAAGACTACGTGACATGATGGACATTAAAATATTTGTAGATACTGATGATGACGTGCGCATTATCCGTCGGATTAAGCGAGATATGGCTGAGCGTGATAGAAGTCTAGATAGTATCATCAAACAGTACTTAACAGCTGTTAAACCTATGTATCATGAATTTATTGAGCCAACCAAACGTTATGCGGATTTGATCATTCCTGAAGGTGTGAGCAACCTAGTTGGTCTAGATATCATCAATACAAAGATTGATGCAATTTTGAAGGAAAAATAAGCAAGCGAAACCGTTTACATTGTTTTGTGTTTTGTGCTATACTGTTTTTGAACAAATAAATAATTTACATATTATTAGGAAAGAGCATACTAATGAAGAATGACTTGTTTGACGGACTTAAAGCTAAAATTGCAGGGAAGCACTTAAAAATAGTTTTTCCAGAAGGTATTGAAACACGCATTATTGGTGCGGCCTATCGTTTACAGGCAGAAGAATTAATTACGCCGATTTTGTTAGGTAACGTAGAAGAAGTTTCAGCGACCTTGCGTGCACGAGGGTTACAATCATCAAGTTTTACGATTATTGATCCAGCTGATTATGATCAATTTGATAAGATGGTTACGGCGTTTGTCGAACGTCGTGGTGGTAAAGTCTCAGAAGCACAAGCACGGGATATCTTATTAGATGTAAATTACTTTGGAACAATGCTTGTCTATATGGGGCTTGCTGATGGCTTAGTTTCAGGAGCAATTCACTCGACAGCCGATACAGTTAGGCCAGCACTTCAAATCATTAAAACAAAACCTGGTGTGTCTAGAACGTCTGGTGCATTTTTGATGGTACGTGCTTATGGTAAAGAAAAATATATTTTTAGTGATTGTGCTATCAACATCGAACCTGATGCTAAAGCCCTATCTGAGATTGCTATTGATTCGGCAGAAACAGCTCAGTTGTTTGATATCGAGCCTCGTGTTGCTATGTTAAGTTTCTCTACTAACGGATCTGGTGCGTCACCTGATGTGACTAGAGTAGTCGAGGCAACTAAACTTGCTAAAGAGAGTCGTCCGGATCTTAAAATTGATGGTGAAATGCAGTTTGATGCTGCGTTTGTACCAGAAGTTGGTCGATTGAAATTTCCTGATTCTCAAGTTGCTGGTAATGCGACAGTGTTCGTCTTTCCAGATTTACAATCAGGAAATATTGGCTACAAAATCGCACAACGACTAGGAAACTTTGAAGCGATTGGTCCCATCTTACAAGGGTTAAATAAACCAGTGTCTGATTTGTCTCGTGGATCAAACGAAGAAGATGTTTATAAATTATCTATTATTACAGCAGCACAAGCTTTAATGTAAGCTAATAAAACCTACCAATTATTAAGCGATAGCTAACTATTTGGTAGGTTTTTCTATGTATAAAATAATAAATAGGTTATGTCTAAGACTACTAAACGTGCTAGTTTATAGCAAATCCCAATGTTCAAACGCATTAATAATACCACGGTCTGTGTTAGCAGTCGTGACAAAATCAGCAGTGGTTTTAAGCTCGTCTATAGCGTTTCCCATAGCTGTCGCATAATCAACATTAGCTAATAAGTCTATATCATTAGGTCCATCACCAAAGCCATAGGTTTTACCAGTAAATCCAAGTAAATCTATGACTTTCTTAACACCAGTACCTTTGTTGGAGCCAGCATTAACAATATCAATAGAAAAAGGTGAGTTTTTAAAGGAAGTTAATTCTGGTACAAGCTCACGATAATAAGTGACATCTTCTGGTTGATCGCTAAATACGAGTAACATATTGACTTCATCGGTTAAATGTTTAGTTTCATTGATTCCGGGAAGTGGCGTGTCGATGTAGGCATATGCGTCTTTAACAAGCTGTGTCATACGAGATACCCAGTTACCGGATTTATCATAGAAGGCCATGGCTTGATGTTTAGCATCAGCTAGTGCTTTTAGTTTTGTGATATGCGCGACATCGATTGGGTCATGGTAGAGTGTCTCTCCCTCAATGATGATATATTGGCCATTCATGGCAATCGCACTTGTGATACCAGAGAGTGCCATCAACTCCGTCAATTCAAAATGTCCACGACCAGTCGCAATAATCGGTAACGTACCTTTATCACGAATTGTGTGAAGTGCTGTAATGACCTCTTTGTCTAATTGGCTTTTTTTATTTAAAAGTGTGCCATCTAAATCAAAAAAAGCAAGCGAATGATAGTGTTTATTAATATTTTCCATAATTATATTTTATACTATTCCACTTTAAAATGCCACGTATAGCACAATAAAGTTGGCAAATAGGGTGGTTGATAAATGGCAAATTAGGTCTATCATCAGTATTAAAATATAGTGAAAAAGGTGCTTAATATTGTCTTTCACACCTAAATTAAATAGACTGTATTTTTAGTTATA
>JAKDQI010000071.1 GCA_030454995.1 Pseudolactococcus plantarum
AAAATCTAATCTTGAACATATTTGATCCGATTGCACATCATAAACTTATTTTACGCTTAAATTTGAGAAAGGAAATGAATACTCACAAATAGTTTAAAAATGGTGATAGGTTGAATATAGAAGGTTAAAAGATTTTTATTTTTTTGAAAAGGAGATTGCATGAACCAACTGTTTAACATAGAATTGGCGGAAAAATATTTTCCAAAGATTTTATCCGCTTTACCAACGACCCTTATGATTGTATTTGTTGCTACAATAATTGGTTTGGTACTTGGTGCTCTAATTGCAATGATACGAATTGAAAAAGCACCTGTTTTAACACAACTTGCAGCTATTTTCGTCTCTTTTATTCGTGGGACTCCGATACTTGTACAACTGTTCATAGTATTTTATGGGTTACCAGAATTGTTGAAAATGATTGGTCTTGATATTAGAGATCTAGACAAAATGTATTACCTATATGTCACTTACGGTCTCAACACAGCGGCTTTTCAATCAGAGACAATTCGTGCCGCAATTTTAAGTGTCCCACAAAATCAGTTGGAGGCTTCGTTAGCATCGGGTTTGACTAAGCAACAAGCTTATCTTAAAGTTATCTTACCACAGGCTATAAAAGTTGCAGTACCAAGTTTTGGTACTGCAACAATTAGCTTATTACAAGACACTTCATTAGCCTTTACTATTGGTGTGCTAGATGTTATCGGTCGTGCACAAGCATTGGGTGCTGTGACGATGCATATTTTTGAGGGGTATGTTGATGCAGCACTAATATTTATATTTTGTAGTATTGTGCTAGAGTTAGTGTTCAAATGGATTGAAAAGAAAACTAACTATGATCTAATTGCCAGTCGTAGGACATTTAACCTTTTTAATCGAAAAACGAAATCCAAAGTAGATCAATTTCAGTTATCACAAGACACATCTCAAACAATTGTTACTAAAACAACTTTAACGGAGGAATTATTATGACACAATTAATGAAAAAAAATATTTTAGGTAAACTGACTGTTACACTCACTTGTGCAACGATTCTCTTCACTTTAACTGCTTGTGGAAAAAAAGCAGAGAAAGCAGATGATACAAGCGATAAAGGTGTTACAACGGTCACTGTTGCGACAGGAAATGCCAGTCTACCATTTGCTTACCTTAATGAAGATAACCAATATGATGGACTTGATGTAAAACTGATGGAAGCCGTGGATAAGGCGCTACCTGAGTACAAATTTAAGTTTATTGGTGGAGATTTTCCGACTACTTTATCAAACTTAGAGTCTGGAAAAGCAATGATTGCTAGTTTCCAATTTGAAGTGAACGATGAGCGTAAACAAAAATTCACCTACGGAACAGTTCCTTATACAGACTGGGATACGTTCATTGTAACTAATGGGGATAAAGGCAAAGCACTAGATTCATTTGATCAGCTTAAAGGTAAAAAAGTTTATGTTACAACTGGTACCAACCAAGCGGCTATGGCTGAAAATTATTTGAAAGCGCACAAAGATGCTTTTACCCTGGTTTATGGAGAATATACCAATGAACAAATTGTTGAAGCAATTAAATCTGGAGCTGTTGATGCAACCTTAGCTCCGAAATATTCAAATGATCTGTATATTAAAAACTATGGTGTTAATTTTGTAATTGGTAAAACGCCAGTTAATAAGTCTAAAGCATATATTTTGTTTAATAAAAAAGCAGATGAAAAATTACAAAAAGCAGTCAATGATGAAATGGAAAAATTGAAAGCAGATGGTACGATACTTAAATTATCTCAAAAATATCTAGGTGGAGACTATGTGCCAAAAGGATAAGTTTAACAATCACCATCTCGGATGACATGTCAGTTTTATATCATTACGGATTAGAAACTGAAAAATGAGGAGTCAAGTCTATGAGTTTTAAGTTTGAAGTTTTTCTCAAAAGTTTAAAGATTGCTAGTAAATATATTGGTACAACACTTGAAGTTGCGCTAAGTGCATTGTTAATTGGTTTGTTTCTAGGATTAATCATTGCTTTGGTAAGATTTTATAAGGTACCAGTTTTATCTCAGTTTTTAGCAGGATTATTCACGGTGCTAAAAGCAATACCGATTGTCTTGATTCTACTTGCTACCTATCTGATTTTTGCTAAGAAATTTGATCAATTTGCTATAAATTTTGGTTGGCATATGAAATTTAAAGATATCAATCCGCTGATTATTCCTATATTTTGCTTATCTATCCTATCAACGATTGGTTTGAGTGAAACATTTCGTGGGACGTTTGCTTCTATTGGTAAAGGTCAACAAGATGCTGCGAAATCTATTGGGATGGGAACATTTCAGATTATCACTAGAATTATTTTGCCCCAAGCCTTGCCAGTCGCCTTGCCGATGATGAGCAATACCTTGATTGGTTTAGTCAAGGCATCTGCTTTAGTATCAATGGTAGGTGTTGTGGATATCTTTGCAGCTGCAAAAATTTCTGCACAACAAAATTATCGATTTTTAGAAGCTTACTTGGCAGTTGCGCTTATTTACTGGATTATCAATATTTTTATTGAGCAGGGAGCGGGTATGTTAGAGCGTAATTTAAATAGTAGACTTAGGAGGGATGTCGCATGATGACAGCAAAAAATGTTCACAAGCGTTTTGGTGCAAATGAAGTACTAAAGGGCGTGGACTTAACAGTTGAGCCAGGTCAGGTTATCTGTATCTTGGGTCCTTCTGGTTCTGGCAAAACGACCTTCTTGCGATGTCTTAATTTTTTAGAGTCAGCAGATGAGGGTGAGCTGACCGTTGACGGTCAAACGGTTGAATTTAAAAGTGTGAAGAAAAAAGAGATATTATCTGTTCGTCGTAAAACAGCAATGGTTTTCCAAAACTATGCGTTATTTGCTAATAAAACGGCAAAAGAAAATATCATGATGCCGCTAATGTTGGCACAAAAATTATCTAAGGTAGATGCTGAAAAGCGTGCTGTCGAAGTGTTAGATAAGGTATCGCTATTAAATAGAGCTGATTTTTATCCATCACAATTATCAGGTGGTCAACAGCAGCGAATAGGCATCGCTAGAGCATTAGCTATTAATCCAGATGTCATTTTATTTGATGAGCCAACGAGTGCCTTAGACCCAGAGTTAGTAGGACAAGTACTTGCTCTGATGAAAGACATAGCTAAATCAGGTGTCACAATGGTTGTTGTCACACATGAAATGCAGTTTGCATATGAAGTGTCAGATAAGGTAGTGTTTATGGAAGGTGGAGTGGTTGTAGAGCAAGGTACACCTGATGCAGTATTCAATCACCCGAAAGAAAGTCGAACGAAAGCATTTCTATCACGATATACAAATGCCTAAATAAGAATATGGAGGAATTATGAATTATCAATTTTCAAATCGTATTTCAAAAATTAAAGTTAATCCATTGCGTGCTAATGCCAGAAAAAATATGGAGCATCCAGACGTCATTTCATTCGCCTATGGTTTTCCACCAGAAGCAGCTTTCCCAAGTGAAAAACTAGCAGAGATTTCTCAAAAACTTTATGATCTAGATAATCATGAAACCTTTCTGCAATATGGTCCGTCAGAAGGTCATCCAGAATTTTTGTCAGTATTGGGACAGCGGTTATCTTCTATTGTGGATGCTTATGATAGTGAAGCAGATGAGTTGATGGTTGTATCGGGATCGACTCAGGGGATGGATTTGACAATCAAGGCATTTTGCAATGAAGGTGATGTTGTTATTTGTGAATCACAAACATTCTCTGGTGCGGTAAATAGTATTCGTGCTTATGGTGCTGAACCTCTTGCGATACCAATGAAAGGCGAATCGATAGATTTAGATTTAGTAGAGGCAGCTTTAGTCGCAGATGTTGAGAAAAAAATTAAGTTGATTTATCTGATCCCGACATTTCAGAATCCGTTGGGCACTTCTATGCCCCTCGAAGATCGAAAACGGGTATATGAATTGGCAAAAACCTATGGTGTTATGATATTTGAGGATGACCCTTATGGTGACCTTTTATACGTTGGTGAACCTATTCCAAAAATTAAATCTTTTGACAAAGATGGTATCGTGATTTATTCAGGTTCATTCTCTAAAATTTTAGCACCATCTAGCCGTGTAGGATTTTTGGTTATTCCCAAAGGCGCATATGAGATGATTTTGTTAGGGAAACAAACCAGTGATTCACATACCAATCAATATTGGCAACTAGTTGCAGCAAAATTCATGATAGACTATGATTTTGAAGCTCACATTGATGCGTTACGAGAGTTATATAAAGAAAAATATTTGCTCATGATGGAGGAGTTAGATAAAATTTCTCCAGATTTGATGACTTATATTAAACCAGCAGGTGGTTATTTCTTATGCGGGAAACTATCATCAACTGTTGATATTGCACAATTTTATGAGTATTTGATTAACCACCAAGTGGCGATTATCCCTGGTAATGTCATGAGTGTAGAGCAAGAAGGGTTCGATAATTATTTTAGATTAAACTTTACAAAACCAACACTAGATGAGATTCGCAAAGGCATCAATATAATTAATGAAGCATTGCAATCAGCGAATTTATCAACTTCAGTAAAGGAACTTGAAAAAGAGGTAATGTAAGTTATGAAACTAATCTTTATGGGGGCAAATGAGCAAGAAAAAACATTTATAGACATGTGGGCCAAGCAACATCAGACAGTTGTTAAAGTTGTCGCTGAAAATTTGAGTATAGACAATATTGATCAAACAAAAGGGTTTGATGGTATTTGTTTATATCCAAGTAAGGAGATGGCAACACAACCTAGACTATATCAAAAACTTGAGGAGAATGGCATCAAGGTATTATCTATCAAATCAACAGGAGTGGATGGCGTTAATTTTGATTTTGCTAGAAAATACGGTCTGACAGTTACCAATGTACCGGGATATAGTCCTACGTCAGTTGGACACTTTGCAGTGATGCTAATATTAATGACGCTTCGTAATGTACCAAGTTATTTGAATCATGATAATAGAAAATCGCATTTAGGGCGAGAGTTGTCAGATGTTACGATTGGTATTCTAGGAACTGGTAGAATTGGTAGCCTTGTCGCAGATAATCTTATGGCTATGGGTGCCAATGTGATAGCTTATGCCACTCGTGAGAATTTGAGTTTAAAAGCGCGAGGACTTAAGTATGTGAGTTTTGAAGCACTTATCCAAAATTCAGATGTGATCTCAATTCATATTCCTGCTTCCAGTAAAAATTATCATTTGTTTTCAACAGATGTGTTTGACAAGATGAAAGAGAAAGCCATACTGATCAATACAGCGCGTGGCGCAATTATTGATACTCAAGCCTTAATTCCTTTTTTAGAGGCAGGTAAAATTGGTGGATTAGGGATCGATGCGATTGAAGATGAAGAGAAATATTTTTTAACAGGTTGGTCTGAAAATCCGTTAGTTAAACAACTTGTGGCATTCCCAAATGTCTTGATTACACCACATATCGCCTACTTCACAGAGTTAGCCGTTCGTGAAATCGTTGCAACTGCACTAGATAATGCAGTTGCAGTAGTCAATAATGAAGAAAATCTGAACATCGTTGCATAAAGTATCAGCTTAAGGATAGATGTGAGTTGAAATATAATTAAAAGAGGTGGGAATATGGCAAATCAAATTGAAATTACAGATGTTCATAAAAGTTTTGGTAATCACAAAATTTTAAAAGGAGTGAATGTTGTTGTTCAAGAAGGTGAAGTGGTTTGTATTTTAGGACCATCTGGCTCTGGAAAAACGACGTTTCTGCGCTGTATAAATTTTTTGGAACGTGCTAATGCTGGCAGGATTATTTTAGGAGATAATCGTGTTGATTTTAGTGCCGCCACCAAAAAATCAATTAAAGCGATTCGTATGAATACTGCTATGGTTTTTCAAGGTTATGAATTGTTTAAACATATGACCATACTTCAAAATATTATGGAGGGTCTAGTTACAGTACGAAAAGTACCGAAAAAAGAGGCGATGTCAGTGGCGATGCAAGCTCTTGAAAAAGTTGGACTAGCTGATAAAGCTTCAGCCTATCCCAGTCAGTTATCAGGAGGTCAACAACAGAGGATTGGGATTGCTAGGGCGATGGCACTGGAACCTGAATTAATGTTGTTTGATGAGCCTACCTCTGCTTTAGATCCTGAACTAGTGGACGAAGTGCTTACCATCATGAAAGAACTTGCTGCGAGTGGTCGTACGATGATTATCGTAACGCATGAGATGCAGTTTGCTTATGAAGTGGCCGATAAAATTATTTTTATGGCAGATGGTAAAGTTTTAGAATCTGGGACGCCGGATGAGGTATTCAATCATCCAAAAGAGCAGCGAACTCAAGAATTTTTATCGCGCTTGAATTTTAGTTAGGCGGTTTAAATAAGTGGTATTTTCTCAAAAAAAACTTGAATTGACACAGGACAAAATTTTATCCAAAGATTTATTGTTAGTGATGCTCATCTCTTTTCTGGCAGGAACAGCTATCACCACGCAGATGGGGACTTTGCCTTTGTATGTGGCGCATCTTGGCGGTACAAAAGGAGATGCTGGGACTATTGTTGGTATTTTAGGGATTTCCGCTCTATGCTTGAGGATACCTATTGGAGGCTTATTAGATAAATTTGGTCGTAAGTTAATTTTGATAATAGGTATGGCGATTTTGGTTGCGGATTTTTTGGTCTTAAATCTTAACCATCAACTTGGTTTTTTATTTTTCTTAAGATTGGTTCAAGGTGCTGCTCTGGGGATTGAAAATACAGCTGTTGGTACATTAGCAAGTGATTTAATACCTAGAAACAGATTATCTGTGGGGTTAGGATATTTTAGTATTGCGCAGACGTTGCCGCAAGCAATTGGCCCATTGATTGGCTTATATCTAGTTCAAAATTATGGCTTCAATTCTTTGTTTTTTGTTGGGCTATTGTTAACTGTTATTGCTCTTTTAGCAAGTATACTGGTATCTGATCATTATGAACAAAAAATAACAAAACATCAAATCAACCAACGATTGACTAATAAGCATAATGTAGCAGATGATCTAAGGCAGACGAAGGAACATGTGTTATCGAATAAACAAGGTTTATTAAGCGTTCCAGTACTGGTACCTAGTTTAATTTTATCGATTGTTTGTTTAGCAAATTCTGGCGTCACAGCTTTCGTTTCGCAGTTTGCGATTGAACGAAATGTATCAAATATTGGCTATTATTTCACGGTAAATGCACTTGTAACAGTGCTTATGCGCTTAATATATCCTAGATTTTTAGTGACCATTAAGACTTCAAAAGTTGTTCTTGTTAGTCTCTGCTTTATTATTGCATCATTGATACTGGTTGCTAGAAGCACAACTTTAATGAGTTTTTTACTAGCTGGTAGTCTATATGGTATTGGTTTTGCAAGTGTATTGCCTATTATGAATGCAGTTGTTTTAAATCATGTCAGTGATCAGCAAAGGGGACGTGCGACTGCGATATTTTCAGCGTCATTAGATGTTGCTTATGGTAGTGGTGCTATGATCTGGGGATTTGTTGCAATGCAAGTGGGGTTTGAACATATGTATCTGATTTCAGGTGTTTTTGTCGCCTTGACTTTAGGAATTGTGATGAAGTATCACAAATTACTCTTTTAAATATTAGAAAGTTGGTAAAGGATGTGTGATAAAATTAAGATACGCCTTTTACAATTATCTGACTTTGAGCAAATCTGGTTGCTTTGGAACAGTGTGCCAGGGGTAGGATTACGTCAATGGGATGATAGCGAAGCAGGTATAGGTGCTTTTTTAAAGCGCAATCCAACAACTTGTTTTGTAGCTGAGAGAAATGGTAGTATATTAGGGTGTATGCTGTCGGGAAATGATGGCAGGCGAGGGTTTATTTATCATGCAACTGTGCGCACCGATATGCATTATCATGGCATCGGTAAGGCGATGTTGACTGAAGTTTTACAATCACTCAAAGCAGAAGGTATAAAAAAGGTAAATTTGGTCTGTTTTATTGAAAATGATAAAGGACAAGAATTTTGGCAGAGCCAAGGGTTTAGTTTTCGACGAGATTTGACTTATATGGAGAAGGAGATTTAAGGAATGATTGGACTGATGCATAAACTAACGCCCGAACAAAAAGCAGACTATGAAACAAGGTTTTCACAAAAAATTATAGTTGTTGATCAAGAAGTTGTTGATGATTTTCCTGAAGTTGATTGCTTGATCTCAACGCCGAATATCTCTGTAGATTTTTTAAAACATTTTCCTAATCTCAAACTGATTTTTACCCTTTCATCTGGTGTCAATAAGATGCCGTTTGATTATTTAAAAGAACACAATATTATATTAACGAATAGTCGTGGTATGCATGCGGAATTTATGAGTGAACATGCGCTTGCTGTGATTTTATCTTATACGCGTGATCTTAGGCATGCCTATAGATCTCAGTTGGCACACCATTGGTCACAAGGAGAGGTATCTTTAGGAACTGTTTATGGTAGCCGGCTTTGCATTGTAGGTGCTGGAACTATTGGACAAGCATTAGCTTCGAAATCTTTGGCTTTGGGTATGAGTGTAACTGGTGTTTCTCGAACAGGTCAGCCTCAAAAAAACTTTGAACACATGTATGTGACGTCAGACTTGCATCAAGCAATTTCACAAGCAGACATTGTCGTCTTGTTAACACCTTTGACTCCAGAAACGTTTCATTTATTTGATCGTCAAACATTTGCGGCCATGAAAAAGGGGAGCTGTTTTATTAATATTTCAAGGGGTGAAACGGTTGATGAATCGGCTTTACTTGAAAATCTAACTAATGGGAAACTATCTTTTGCTGGATTAGACGTATTTGAAAAAGAACCTTTATCAGCAGATTCGCCATTTTGGGATTTACCGAATGTGTTAATAACACCTCATTCAGCCGGAGATATAGATGATTATCTTTCTCGTGCAATGACAATATTTGCAGGTGTATTATCGGATTTCTTACAAGATAAAGCAATCCGAAATCGTGTTGATTTAGAGTTGGGGTACTAGGATGATAGCATTAAGACAATATAAAATAGCAGTGGTACAAATACAGACAAGTGATCAGTTAAAGGATAATTTGGAAAAAATTGAAAAGATAATCAGAACAGCTGCCAAAGAGGGTGCTAAACTAATTGCTTTTCCAGAAGTGATGAATGTGATTGAAACACGTGTGCCTAGTTATTCAGAAAATGATGATGGCGAAACGTTTCGGTTAATCTCGCGTTTGGCAAAAAGTTTAGGGGTTTATATCCATGGAGGCTCGTGGTCTGAAACAATACCAGATTCAAAAAAACATTATAATACAAGCTACTTATTTAACGATCAAGGTGAAGTGGTGGGAAAATATAGAAAGATACATACCTTTGATATCACAGATCCATCTGGTAATGTTTACAGGGAGTCTGACACCGTGGCTTCTGGTAATGAGTTGGTAGTCGTTGATACGCCCCTTGGTAAATTAGGATTTGCGATTTGTTATGATTTAAGATTTCCAGAGTTACATCGTTTGTTGGCGTTAAAAGGTGCTGAACTTATTTTTAATCCTTCAGATTTTAACTTGATGACAGGTAAAGATCATTGGGAAGTACTTTTGAGAGCTAGAGCGATTGAAAATGGTGTTTATATGGTAGCAGCTGATCAATATGGCCAGAATGCTAAGATGTTAGCCTATGGCAATAGTTTAGTTGTGAACCCGTGGGGTACGGTAGTTGCTCGAGCAGCAGATGGAGAACAAATCTTATATGCAGATATTGATCTGGATAGTCTGGATGAAATTAGAAGTAGAATGCAGACACTAGAAAATCGTCAGATTGCTGCATATGACTTATCAGAAAATGTTGATAAGATAGATGCGTAATGTTAAATAATAGGTCTAAGGTGGATATGAAGCGTATAGTACTCACATCTGTCTTTTTTATTTAAGATATAAACGAGTAACTCAATTTGACAGGGCGATGTATCATAGCGATTTAAGGGGTGTTTTGTATCAGAAAACCCCTCACTGAGCTGATAGTATTCAAGAGATTTTTTATACTTAACCCAAATTGTAAAATGAAGTTAGCCACCTCAGGGAAAAAATTTTCCCACT
>JAKDQI010000072.1 GCA_030454995.1 Pseudolactococcus plantarum
TGGGTTGATTACTAGAAAGGAATCAAATGACACAATTTGAAGTAAGCCAACACGCTTTGTTGTTGGCAAATAACGAAGGTCAGAGCCGTGAGATCAAACGGCTACAAGTAGAAGCTAAGCAAATGAGACTTGCATTCAGAGATCTAGATTTGTACTGTGGTCAACTTGAAGCTGAAAATGAACGGCTTAAAGCGAAGTTAGCACGGTACGAGATGCTTGAGACCGCTACACAGGTTTGGGGGTATTGAGAGGTAACAGATGGGCATAACAGCACAGGAAATAGCTGATGAAATCATTAGCTTTAAGAAAAATCGTTACACGGATTATCAAGGTTTAGTCATCCAGATTGAAGAAATACTGGAAGATGCCGGGTTTTCTGTAGATGTTTAGAAAGTAAGGAGAAATAAATGTCAACTAAAAATTACCCGAGGGTACAAATTATTATTAATGCAGACTCAAACGAAGAAATTCAAGACTCTGTAAGTTGGTTGAGCGGCACTGTCCACCAGTCTGCGACTGAATGGCCAAGTGAGTCACCAGCAACCAAAGTTGAAAAAGCTGCACCTAAAAACATTAAGACTGAAGGCACTCCTCCAGATGATGTGATCCATGTGAAGTCTAAGGAAGTCGCTAAGCCAACTGAGAAAAAAGGGACTCGTGAAGAACCTGCTAAACCAAAAAACAACATCTCGCTTGATGATTTGCGTAAGAAAATGTCAGATGTCTTGAAATCCGGTAAGCGTGATGAAGCTAAAGCCCTACTTGCTGAGTTTGGCGCACCAAAACTTGGGGAACTTGATGAAGCAAAATACGCAGATTTTAGTAAGGGTCTTGACAAATTATTAGGGGGTGAATAATGGCAAGTCCGGAGGAACACGCCGTACTAAGCGCCTCAAGTTCTGCTAGGTGGCTCAATTGTACGCCAAGTGTCGTGTTCTCAGCACCTTATGAGGTAGAGCGAAAAGATACTACCTTTACCGCAGAAGGTACTGCAGCACATGCACTTGCTGAATTAAAGCTACAGTTTGATACAGGTAAAATCACAAAGCGTAAATTTAATGCGCAGCTTAAAAAGTTTAAAGCTGAGAGTGAATATTATTCTGTTAGCTTTGAAGAATTTGTGGATGACTATGTTGGTTTTGTTAATGAAACCATAGCAGAATATAGTGATCCAGAGGTAGAACTTGAACAGCGTGTTAATTTCAGCGACTGGGTTCCAGAAGGATACGGGACATCAGATGTGGTAATTATGACTGACTCAGTCTTGCACATTGTTGACTTGAAATTTGGCAAAGGTGTTGCCGTATCTGCTATAGAGAATACACAGTTAATGTTGTATGCCTTGGGCACCTACTATGAATTTAACATGGCCTATGATTTTGATACAGTGCGCATGACAATCCACCAGCCTAGACTTTATGACACCTCAACGTATGAGTTATCTGTAAAAGAGTTGCTGGATTGGGCGGACAACTTCGTTAAGCCACGTGCTGAGCTTGCAATGGCTGGTGAGGGTGATTATGCCCCCAGTGAAAAGGTATGTCAGTGGTGCCCTGCTAAGGCCATCTGTAAGGCACGCGCAGATTTGAATTTACAGAACGCAATCAAATATGATTTTGCTGACAGTAATGAGCTTGAACCTGCTGCAATCTCCGATGTCTTAAGTCAATCTAAGGTAATTAAGAAGTGGCTTGAAGATGTTGAAGATTATGCGCTGACTCAAGCAAGAGACCAAGGCCAAAGTTTCCCAGGTTGGAAACTTGTAGCCGGTCGTAGTAACCGCAAAATTGCCAATGCTGAAGCAGCTGCAAGCATTTTATCTAAAGCAGGTTATGCTGAAATTTATAAACCGCAGGAGCTCATAACCCTGACCAATCTTGAAAAGTTGGTAGGCAAAAAGAAATTTGGTGATCTTCTAAATGACATAATTGTTAAGCCAGAAGGTAAACCAACACTTGTTGTTGAAACAGACAAACGCCCAGAAATATCTAGTACTGCACAAGCAGTTAAAGATTTTGAATAAAACTAAAAACAGAAAAAATGGAGAATTAATCATGACTAAACCAACTACAACTAAAGTAATCACTAGCAAAGAAAAACTTGTTCGTCTCAGTTTCGTACACTTACTTGAACCTGCAGAAACTCTAGGGGGGGATATGAAATATAGTACGCAGATTTTGATCCCTAAAGATGATACAGTAACGCTTGGCAAAATTGAAGATGCAATTGAAGCAGCTAAAGAAGTTGCCAAGACTAAAAACTGGAACGGAAAAATTCCCGCTAATTTAAATATGCCTCTACGTGATGGTGATGAAGAACTAGATGATGATGGCAATGCGAAAGTGCCAGGTCACTACTTTATGAATGTTTCTTGTAAGACAAAACCCGGTATTATTGACCGCTTCAAACAGCCACTTGATGACCCTGAACGCGTCTACTCAGGAGTGTATGCAAGGGTTTCACTTAATGCATTTGGTTACAGTGCCGCAGGTAATAAAGGTGTATCATTCGGTCTCAACAATGTTCAAATTATTAAAGATGGTGAATTCCTTGGCGGACGTTCAAGTGCTGATGCTGACTTTGACGAAGTTGAACTTGATGAAGAAGATGACGATTTAATGTAAGAATGGGAGGTTTAAATATGCTTAGACCGATTAATGGTAATGTCGTTACACCTGATAGGTGTATTGCTGCGATTAGTAAGCTATGTGAATACACTACGATTGAACCAATGCAGATAAAGTCATGGTTAGAAAGCTATGGCTATGTTAAAACACTTCGTGAGGTTGATGAAGCCTTTGATAAGTATATGAAGCAAAGAGAGTCAGAAGAATATAAAGAGAGTCAGAAGAATATATTCATGCCAGTAGAGTTTACAAAATGGTGAAGATGTGAAAACCTTAAATATTGATATTGAAACTCGTAGTGGTAATGAAATCAAATACGGTGTTCGCAAGTATGTTGATTCATTTGATTTTGAAATCTTGCTGTTTGCTTACTCCATTGATGGTGGAGAAGTTGAAGTGGTTGATTTCACAAAGGGGGTGGATGTTCCGCTTGAGGTCAACCTTGCCTTAACTGATCCATCAGTGACTAAAATAGCTTTTAATGCTTCATTTGAACGGACCTGTATTTCTAGGGCTATGGGGGGAATACCTTTACCAGCTGAACAGTGGCGTGACACAATGATTTGGGGCATGGAGCTGGGTCTCCCTGCAAGTTTGGAACAAATGGCCAAGTATTTGAAAGTGCCACAGCAAAAAGACACAGAAGGCAAACGACTTATACGTAAGTACTGTATCCCTAAAAAAGATGGGTCATTTTGTGAGGAGTATGAGGGTGAGGATTGGCAACTGTTCAAATCCTATGTCGCCCAAGATGTGCGCGCTGAGATGTCTATCGCTGAAGAATTAGCACCTTATCCGATTGCTGATAGTGAGTGGGAGTTATGGGCGCTTGATCAAAATATTAATGATCGTGGTGTGGGCATAGACATGGATCTAGTCCGTGCAGCATTGTTACTTGATGAAGAAACATCTGCGGTGGCTAAAGAGCAACTGAAAACTTTGACCGGGCTAGATAACCCAAACAGTGTCATGCAGCTTAAAAAATGGTTGGGCGAACAAGGTTTGGCCGTTCAATCTCTAGGTAAGGAGCAAGTGGCTGATATTATAGCCGATGCTGAGACACCTGAACTTGTTCATCAGGCACTGCTATTAAGACAGGCGACTAGTAACAGTAGCATCAAAAAGTATGACATGCTGAACAATGCAACCTGTCGAGATGACCGTATTCACGGTATTCTGCAGTTCTATGGTGCTAGTCGCACAGGTCGTTGGGCTGGTAGGTTGTTACAAGTGCAGAACTTACCTCGTGGGAGCTTGAAGCCTCATGAGCTTGCAGCTGCTAGAGATTTTGTTAAAGAAAATGACTTAGAAGCATTAGACATCCTTTGGGGAGATGCGCCAGAAGTTTTGAAAAGCTTGATACGTTCAGCGTTAATCCCTAGTGAAGGTCATGAGTTTATAGTCAGCGACTTCTCAGCGATTGAGGCACGTGTCATTGCTTGGCTAGCTGGTGAGACCTGGGTGCTTGATACCTTCCGTGAGGGGCACGATATTTACAAGGCAACTGCCAACCAGATGTTTAATCTAGGCGGCGTTGATAAAGTAGATAAGTCAATGCGCCAACGTGGTAAAGTGGCAACACTTGCACTTGGTTATCAAGGTGGTACTGGTGCATTGCAAGCTATGGGTGCGCTTAAGATGGGCATCAAAGAAGATGAACTCCAAGGACTTGTTAATGCCTGGCGAAAAGCTAATCCGAATATTGTTAAGTTTTGGCGCAGAGTTGAAGCAGCTGCTAAACGTGCCCTAGAATTTGGTACAAAAGTATCACTTAGAGGTACAGGTATTAGTTTCTATGTTCGTGATCACTTCCTGATGATTGGGTTGCCAAATGGGCGTTCAATTGCTTATGCTAATGCGACACTTGAAGATGGTCGCATCCGTTATGAAGGTAAAAGTATGACAAGCGCCACTTTTCAAAAACTTGACACTTATGGCGGTAAGTTAGTCGAGAATATCGTACAGGCAACCGCCCGCGATGTGCTAGGTGAGGCTATGCTTAGGCTTGAAAAACTTGGTTATAAAATAGTTGCCCACGTACATGATGAAGTGATTCTTGATGTGCCAAAAGGCATTACTAATATTGATGAAATCAACGAACAAATGGCAATTAATCCAGAATGGACTGAAGGTCTACCTCTGGCGGCTGCTGGGTTTAGATCAGATTTCTACATGAAAGACTGACGAAAGGAGAAAGATAGATGGATTTATCGCTATCTGTGGCAAGTAGTTCTAAAAGTAAAACTTGGAAAAATCAATCTATATCTTGGGATGATTTCAAGAAAAGACTTAAAGAACCTACGGTCACACAAGAGACGGTGGCAGAGTACACCAAGATGACCACTGCCCAGAAAAGCGACGTAAAAGATGTCGGGGGCTTCGTGGCTGGTCATTTGGCACATGGTCAACGTAAAAAGGGGCATGTCGTTCAGCGATCAATGATTACATTAGACGCTGATAGTCCAAGGCCTGACCTGTGGGAAGACTTTCTCATGATGTATGATTGTACGGCGTTACTATATAGTACGCACAGTCATAAGCCAGGTAAGCCGCGGTATAGGATTATCATTCCATTAGCCAGACCCGTAACACCAGATGAATACGTGCCAATTGCGCTAAAAATTGCAGATAATCTGGGACTCGATAATTTTGATGATACAACCTATCAGCCAGAAAGGCTGATGTTTTGGGCAAGTCATTCACGAGATGCAGAGTATATCTTTGAGACAAATGACTCAGAATTCCTAGACTCTGATGGTGTCTTAGCTGAATATCCTGATTGGTCAGATATTAGCTATTGGCCAGAACTTCCAAAAGCAAAAAAACTAATGGCTAGGGAAGTTAAGAAGGCAGGTGAGCCAACTGAAAAGCCTGGCATAATCGGCGTATTCTGTCGACAGTATTCAATCAGTGCAGCAATTGCAGAATTTATCCCTGAGGTTTATACGCCAACTGATCATGATGATCGCTTTACTTATGCGGAAGGGTCAACAAGTGGTGGTTTAGTCATTTATGATGATAAGTTTGCATATAGTCATCACTCGACTGACCCTGCAGGTGATCAACTGGTTAACGCCTGGGATATGGTTCGACTGCATAAGTTTGTTGAACTTGATGATGATGCCAAAGCTGGTACCCCAGTTAGCCGGCTGCCTAGTATGAAGGCAATGAAAGAATTTGCTGGGAAACTGACTAAGATTAAGACTGAACTGCAAGATATTGCCTTGGGTGAGGCCGTTGATGAATTCTCAGATGAACTGGAAGAAGTTACGACTGAAGAAATTCCAAAAGACTATTTTGAAATTGATGGTAATGGAAATGTCAAGGTCAATCACTTTCTTTTGGCCAAGTACATCGCAAAAGTAATCCCACTATGGTTTTTCGATAGCGATAGTGAAGAATTGTTCAGGTATTACGACAAGACACGGGGAATTTGGAGGGGTGCTGCAAAGACATTTCTTAAGAGTTATATCACAAAACTTTTGCTTGGTCTCACGTCCACTAAAAACAGGAATGAAACTTTAGCAGATTTGCAGGACTTGTCATTTAAGACACATACATTTCCTGAGGCTCCACCTGAAAAGATAGTCCTGGCCAACGGTGTATTTGATTTGAAAACTTCAAATTTTACTGAAGGGTTTGATCCAGAGTTGCATGCAATTAGTAGCCACCCGATCAAGTATGATCCTGATGCAGATTGTCCAGTATTTGATGGATACCTTGAAACAGTTGTTGGTAAAGAAAATATGTCCACCATTTATGAGTGGATGGGGTATCTGTTTTACGGCCAATATAAGCTACAAAATGTTCTGTTTTTATATGGTGGCGGTGGTACAGGTAAATCTACTTTGATTTCTTTAATGCAGGCTATTGTCGGTAGACAGTCAACAAGCGCAGTTAGCCTTGAGGCCTTAGTTAAAAATGATTTTGCGGTTGCTGGATTAGTTGGTAAAACGGCCAACTTTGATGCAGACGCAAAACCTGAATATCTAGCAGACGCGGGCCTATTTAAAAAGCTATCTGGTGAAGATGAAACATTCGCAAACCCTAAGGGTAAGCCTGGTTATGGTTTTAAAAATAAAGCCAAGCTGACATTTTCAATGAATAAGCTACCAAGAATGACTGATACATCGGGTGGTATGGCCAGGCGTGTCATCATTATTAAAATGGATAAGGTTGTGACTAGTGCAGTTAAGAGGCAATATCCATTGAAAGTGATGAAGCAGGAATTGCCGGGGATATTCAATAAAGTTACTAAGTACTTTAATGAGGCGCTTTCAAGGGGTTACTTTAGTGTAAGTGAGAGTGCACAAAAAGAACGTGATAACTGGTTAGAATTGAATGATCCGATTGGTGAATTTATCCGAGAAGCTACAGAAATTGGAGATGATTACGCTGTAAAATCTGCAGAATTATACAGAGCTTATGCAGAATGGGCCAAATTATACGGTATGAACCCCTCAAATGCAAGAAATTTCAATGACCGTTTGAAAGAGATGGGTTACGAAAAACAACAGGTTAAAACCCTTAGAACAAAAGGGTTTAGAGGTGTGAAACTGAAAGGTGATTTCTTAGGAGAATTTTAGCATTAAACCGGAAACCTTTAAGCCTAAACCGGAAACCTTGGTTTCCAGTGGTTTCCGGTTTGGTTTCCGGTTATAAAATACCTCAACCCATTGATACATATAGAGTTATAGGGTTGAGGTTTCTGGTTTCTAGTTAAAACTTAGTAGAACTATAAAAATAAGATATATAAGGTATTTAAGAGTAAAAAACATGTTTTTAGTTCTTAAATTCTTATATTTCACAGCAACCAACTTTTTAGCGGAAACCGTAAACCTTTATGGATTGAATAATTATACAGAAAGGGCGAATATATGATCAGTGAAAACGATGTTGAAAAAAGGCTAATCAATAAAATTAAAAACCTGGGCGGAGTCACCTTTAAATTCACAAGCCCTTCCACAAAAGGTGTGCCTGACAGAATAGTAATTTATGATGGTGTGGTGGCTTTTGTGGAGGTGAAGCGTCCGGGTGAAAAGCCTAGAGCCTTACAGAGATATTGGCTGAGAGAGCTAGAACACCAGAATGTCAAGGCGGCAGTTGTTAGCACATTTGAAGAGGTGGACAGCTTTGTAGCTGAAATAATTGGAGGGGTTGATTGAAAGCAGTACTACATGACTACCAAGATTATTGTGTTAATTTTGTCCTATCTCACGAATCGAGCGCTTTACTGTTAGATATGGGATTAGGGAAAACTTTGATTTCTTTAACCGCTATCAAAGAATTAAGCGACTTTGGACTTCTTGGTAAATGTTTAATCATTGCACCCTTGACGGTTGCCAAAGATACTTGGCCAAAAGAAATTATCAAGTGGGACCATCTCAAAGATCTGACTTCAAGTTTAATACTTGGCAAACAAAAAGACAGATTAGCAGCACTTGAAGCTGAAGCAGATATCTATATTGTGAATAAGGAAAACTTTGTTTGGCTGACTGAAAACCATAAGTGGGATTTTGACACAGTGATTATTGATGAACTATCAGGATTTAAGGCAACTAACACAAAGCGATTTAAGGCCATGAGGAAAATTAGACCAAAAGTGAAGCGCATGGTGGGACTAACAGGAACCCCAGCGCCTAACAGCCTTTTGGATTTATGGCCACAAATGTATACCGTGGATCGTGGTGAAAGTCTTGGATCGTCTGTTACAAAGTTTAGAACTACTTATTTTTATCCAGCACAAGCGAGTGGTCACATTGTCTATAAATGGGCGTTACGTGATGGGGCTGATGAATTAATCTATGAAAAAATTAGTAGCAATGCCGTCAGTATGCGAGCTAAATACCATCTCAATTTACCTGAAAGAGTTGATAATGTGATTGAAGTTGAACTCTCATCTAGTGAACGTAAACAATATCAGCAGCTTAAAAAAGACTATATTTTAGAAATTGCCAATCAAGAAATAATGGCACCTAATGCAGCTAGTCTAGGTAATAAATTGCTGCAATTGGCACAAGGTGCAGTTTATGATACGGACAAAAATGTCCTAGATATTCACAGCCGGAAAAAAGAGGCTTTAGATCGAATTATTGAAGAAGCAAACGGGCAGCCGATTTTAGTTTTCTATTGGTTCAAGTTTGACCGTGATAGATTATTGGGTTGGTACCCAGATGCACAAGAAATATCTACTGACAAAATCAGTTCATGGAATAATAAAGAAATACCACTAATGATTGCGCATCCTGCAAGTAGTGGCCATGGACTGAATTTACAAGCTGGTGGTCACATTATTGTTTGGTATGGCATCAATTGGAGCGCTGAATATTATGCGCAAGCCAATGCAAGACTTGACAGGCAAGGCCAAATAGAATCTGTTATTGTTCATCATCTTATTACAAAAGATACTGAAGATGAACGAGCCCTACAAGTTGTGCAAGGAAAAATTACAGTGCAAGAGGCACTGATGGAGGCCGTTAAGGCAGAGGTAAAAGAATGAGACAATTAACAAGAGAAGAATGGCGCAGTGAACGAGTTTCAAAGTTTGGAGAAGATCCAGCTAAAGCTAGATATGTATGCCCTAAATGTAAAAATGTTGCAAGTTATGAAGATTTTCAAATTTTCAAAGAAAACCCAGATCTCAAAGTTGATTTTGAAACACCAGCTTTTAACTGCTTAGGACGATATTCTGAAAAAGTAGACTGTGATTGGGCTGCGTATGGTTTATTTGGAACTCTCGGAGAAGGTATTAAAATACTGACTGAGGCTTCTGGTTTTGAAGTGTTTGATTTTGCAAAATAGGAGGTGAAAGGCTGGTGTTGATTGGGAAAGTTTGGGGGATGTAGATGATTGAATACGCTATTTATAAATGCGATACTTTCCTATTCATTGGTACTGCTGAAGAATGCGCCACTAGAATGAATGTTAAACCGGCATTTGTAAAATGGTTGACCACGCCAACTGGTAAGAAACGTTTTGAAAATCTTAAAATAAAGACAAGGCTCTAACAGCTGTAAAATTGGAGCCAGATTTAGGAGGTAAAATTGGCTAGAAAAAAACAGGAGCTAAGCCGTAAGACTCTAGCAAGACTAGAGGAAGAAATGAGGTTGTACCCTAAGATTACACGGCTGAAAGCTGAGGCATTGGTCACAGCCGAGCTAAATCGTGGTACTGATGTTAATTGGTGGATTCAAGGCAGTCGTAAGAAGTCAGAACCACCGCTTGATG
>JAKDQI010000073.1 GCA_030454995.1 Pseudolactococcus plantarum
CTTTATTATCTTATCAAATACTAAATCAACTGTCAACTACTTTTTTAACTTTTTTAATATTAATGTCTTATTTTTGTAAATTATGTCATAAATCTCATAACAGGCAGACAAGTTTAGCCCTAATATTATCGTATTTCTGATCCAAAAAAACATAGTGTCCTGACTCAAGTCAGTGCACTATGTTTTAAATCAATTCTCAAATCAGTAAATTATATAGGCTGGTTTGGCCTTTCAAATCTATAAATTTATTGTCAAAATCTGCAATTCTTTCAATCAATACGCCTTGATCATCCTTATCTGCCAACAAGATACCGATTAAGACTGGTCCACTTCCTCTATTTGCACGCTTAATATACTCAAAACGTGTTATATCATCATTTGGTCCTAAAATATCATTTACAAATTCTCGTAAGGCACCAGGTCTTTGCGGAAAATTGATAACAAAATAATGTTTGAGTCCTTCATAGACTAAACTCTTTTCTTCTATTTCTGGCATACGATTGATATCATTATTCCCCCCAGAAATAATGCAGACGACAGTTTGTCCGACAATATCATCTGCAATGAGGTCTAATGCAGCCACACTAGCAGCACCAGCCGGTTCAACTACCATCCCTTGTTTTGAATATAGATCAAGGATTGTCCCTGAAATTAAACCTTCATCAACATTAATCAATTTATCCACATGCTCTTTAGCAATTTGATAAGTTAAGTTACCTACCTGTTGCACAGCAATGCCATCTGCAAATTTATCAATAGTTGTTAGTTTTATTGGCCCATGATTATCAAACGCAGCTTGCATTGATCTAGCACCTGATGCTTCAACACCAATAATTTCTGTTTTAGGACTACTGTGCTTGGCATATAAAGAGATACCAGAAACTAGCCCACCACCACCAACTGCTGCAATTATTTTGTCTATTTCGATATGTGCTTCATTTGCAGTTTCTAAAATTTCTACAGCTACTGTCCCCTGTCCCGCAATCACATCTGGATTATCAAATGGGTCTATAAACGTCTTGTTTTCTTGCAGCGCAAAAGCTCTTGCAGCTGCTGCTGATTCATCAAAAGTATCACCTACTAGCGCAATCTCCGCATAATCTCCACCAAAAAACTTGACTTGAGTGATTTTTTGTTGCGGTGTTGTAGTCGGCATGAAAATCGTAGCTGGAATTTTTAAATCATTACAAGTATATGCGACACCTTGTGCATGGTTTCCTGCACTAGCGCAAACAACACCATCATGTATTTGATCTTCTGGTAAATTATGGATCGCGTAATATGCACCGCGAAGTTTAAACGATCTTACACTTTGGAGATTTTCTTGTTTGAGGTATATATTAGCCTTATACTTATCTGATAAATAGCTATCTCGCAACATTGGTGTTTTGATAGCGACTCCTTTTAATACCTCATTTGCCTTTAATACATCTTTATAACTTACCATATCGTTGTAGTCCTTAATATTTTGAAAAACCGAAAAGAAAGTCGAGCTAAGCTCAACTTTCTAATTCCCTTCAATCCACTAAAAATAAATTACTATTATTTTTAATGATTAGTTGTAAATTTTAAAAGCTGCATCATCGTTAGATTGAGTAAATGGCATTGCTTTACGTAATTCAGCACCTACTTTTTCAATTTCAAGATCTGCTGCTGCTGCACGGAAAGCTTTCATTTTAGGATTTCCAGCTTTATAGTCTTCTACAAAGTCTTTTGCAAACTGACCAGTTTGGATATCAGTTAAAACTTTTTTCATATTTGCTTTTACTTCAGCAGTAATGATTTGTGGTCCTGCGATATAATCGCCGTACTCAGCAGTATTTGAGATAGATTGACGCATTTTTTTGAAACCACCTTCATACAAGAGGTCAACGATTAGTTTCATCTCATGTAGCACTTCAAAATATGCAAGTTCTGGTGCATAACCAGCTTCTGTTAATGTTTCAAAACCAGCTTCAATAAGCGCTGTAACACCACCACAAAGTACTGCTTGCTCACCAAATAAGTCTTCTTCAGTCTCTTCTTTGAAAGTAGTTTCAAGCATACCTACACGTGCTGAACCAGCTGCACGCCCCCAGTCCATAGCGATATCACGCGCATTACCAGTTGCATCTTGGTAGACAGCAAAAAGTGCTGGTACACCAAATCCTTCAGTGTAAGTACGACGAACTAGATGTCCTGGTCCTTTAGGAGCAAGCATGAAAACATCAACTGTTTCAGGTGCTTGGATATAGCCAAAATGAATATTAAAACCATGACCAAAACCAATTGCAGCACCATCTTTAAGATTTGGTGCAATTTCTGATGCATACAAATCTGCTTGAATTTCATCTGGTGCTAAGATCATAACGATATCTGATTTTTTAACTGCTTCTGCCACTGGATAAACATCAAATCCATCTTCTTTAGCCGCATCAAAAGATTTACCAGGACGAACACCGATAATAACATTTTCACCTGAATCACGTAAGTTTTGTGCATGTGCATGCCCCTGTGATCCATAACCGATTACTGCGATTTGTTTGCCAGCAAGTGCTGGTGTTTTTACATCATTTTCATAATACATTGTAACTGCCATTGTTTCATATTCTCCTATTTTTGAATGTAATTACATCTAGTTATAACGTGCTATCTCTATACTGTAATATTGGTAGCAAATCTATCACGACTAATTTTTTGTAATATACTATAATTTTACGACTTTTCAGATAATTTGTCAAGAATAAACTGGGTAATCTTATTAAGACAAAACTTAATCCCTCGTGAAACCAGTGACACCTGTTCTCGCGATATTTTTGATACCGTAAGGCTTCACTACTCTCAACAATGCCTCGATTTTGTCATATCCACCCGTAAGTTGGATTGTTACTGTTTTCGGGGCAACATCTACTACACTAGCTCTAAATGGCTGAATCATAGCAAAAAGTTCTGCACGTATCGCAGCAGGTGCTGATACTTTGACTAGCAAGACCTCTCGTTCAACGTGTGGGACATCTGTAATATCTCTAACTCTTAACACATCTACTTGTCGATTTAACTGTTTGATAATTTGCTCGACTTCATCCATATTGTCGACATCAATCATTACTGTAATTCTAGAAATATGTGGTGCCTCAGCGTGACCAACTGATATACTTTCGATATTAACTTGTCTTCTGGATAAAACACCAGTAAAACGATTTAAAACACCTGTCGAATTATTTAGTTTTGCTGTTAACATTCTACGCATTAAACTTCACCCCCAACATCTCATCATTATGCCAACCCGCAGGTACCATTGGATAAACCTGTTCTTTCTGAGAAATACCAACTTCTAAAACCATACCAACAGGTTCTGTAATGACTTTTAGGTCTTCTGCTATTGTAGTTGGGTCTAAGAATTTATCATATTTCAATCCATAGGCTTGGGCTAATAATTGAAAATCTGGTTCTAAATCAAAAACTGATTCACTACGACGCTCTTCATAAAAACTTTCTTGCCATTGTCGTACCATACCAAGTGAATGATTATTAAACAGCACAACTTTTATTGCAACACCATAGCCGTTTAAAATCGCCAACTCTTGGTTCGTCATCTGAAAACCACCATCTCCTACAAAGACAATCACTTCTTTATCTGGATTAGCCAGTTTTGCACCAATAGCCGCTGGAATACCAAATCCCATTGTCCCCAAACCACCACTTGTAACAAGTTGTCGACTATGCTTATATGGATACCATTGGGCTGCCCACATTTGATGTTGACCAACGTCTGTCACGATGATTGCATCACCATTTGTTATCTCACCAATTAATTTAATAACTTCTTGTGGTTTATTAACCCCTTGCTCAGGCTCAAAACTATAAGGTGCTCTTTTAGCATTATCCTGTACTTGTTCAACCCATTTGTTGTAAGAAGTCTTTGGCTTTTCAACCATTAATAAAATCTCTAACGCACGTTTTGCATCTCCAACTACAGGCAAGTGCGTTTTAACAATTTTACCAATCTCTGCTGGGTCGATATCAATGTGTGCAACAGTTGCATTTTTTAAAAACATAGTTGGTTTTGAAGCTAACCTATCATCAAAACGACTACCGATATTAATCAAATAATCTGTTTCAGCTAACGCCATATTAGCTGCGTATGAACCATGCATACCACCCATACCCAAAAACAAAGGATGCTCAACTGGCATCGCACCTAACCCAAGTAAACTAGATACTACAGGGATTTGCAACCGCTCTGCAAATGCTACTAATTCATCGTGTGCATCGGCATAGTTGACCCCACCACCTACTAATAATAGCGGTCTTTTCTTTTTTTCTAAAAGTGCCACTATTTTTTTGAGCTGTAAGCTATTGGGTTCTATAGTTGGCTGGTATGAAGGTAATGAGAGCGTTGTATCATTAATATACGACACTTCCTGTGCTGCGATATCCTTAGGTAAATCAATCACGACAGGACCTGGACGGCCAGAAGTCGCAATATGTATAGCTTCTGTAATAATTCTTGGAATATCCTCAGTCCGTCTGATTTGATAGTTATATTTAGTAATCGGCATGGTAATACCGATAATATCAGCTTCTTGGAATGCATCTTTACCAATCCCTTTTGTCGCAACTTGACCGGTAAACACCAGCATCGGTACTGAATCCGCATTTGCGTCAGCAATACCTGTGACTGCATTTGTCGCGCCAGGACCTGATGTTACAAGTGCAACACCTATTTTTCCAGATGACTTAGCATACCCTTCAGCTTCATGCGTCGCACCTTGTTCATGACGTGCTAGTACATGTTTGATTCCATCAAAATCATATAGTGCATCATAAAGTGGTAAAACAGCTCCCCCAGGATAACCAAATATAGTATCCACTCCCAAGTTTTTAAGTGTCTCTAATACAAGTTTAGAGCCACTTCTTGGTTTTTCTAATTTTATCTGTTTCAATTGAGTTCTCCTTTAAATAATTTTCATACCTAAAAAAAATCTGAAAATTACGAATTGCAAATTATATTTAGATTTTATCACGTTTACACTTCTTTTTCAACCAACTCTGTTATAATTAACTCCTGAAAACCTTAACAATTACCGTACTTTGTATTAACGAAGCTGATGTCTTAGAAGAAAAAAAGCTCGACTATAATCGGGCTTTTTCCTTTAACAAAATATCAGCTATTTAAAAATCCGTTACACAACCATGCGCTGCATCATCAGTTAATTTAGCAAATTTTGCAAGTACACCACGTGTTGCTTTTGGTTCTGGTAATTGGTAGGCAGCACGACGTTTAGCAAGCTCTTCATCAGATACTTTAAGGTTAATCGTATTATTGATTGCATCGATCTCAATGATGTCATCGTCTTCTACGAGACCAATCACACCACCTTTAACCGCTTCAGGAACGATATGCCCCACAACAAATCCATGAGTCCCTCCAGAGAATCTACCATCTGTAATCAAAGCAACTGATTTTCCTAATCCTGCACCGATTAAAGCAGAAGTCGGTTTCAACATTTCAGGCATACCAGGTGCACCTACAGGCCCAATATTTTTAATAACTGCTACGTCCCCAGCATGTAAACGCCCAGTTTCAATACCTTCGATAAAGTGTTGTTCTCCGTTAAATACGCGCGCTGTACCCGTAAACTGCTCGCCTTCTTTACCAGATATTTTGGCTACAGAACCGCCAGATGCCAAATTACCATAAAGAATTTGTAAATGCCCAGTCGCTTTAACCGGATTATCAAATGGTCTAATGACATCTTGTTTATCAAAATCAAGTGTCACAGCATTTTCAATATTCTCTGCTAAGGTCTTACCTGTTACAGTCAAGCGATCTCCATGTATACGACCTTCTTTAAGGAGGAATTTAAGTAGCGCAGGTAAGCCACCGATACGATGGAAATCTTCTTGCATATACTTTCCTGAAGGTTTGAAGTCACCAATCACTGGTGTTCTATCCGAGATCTCTTGGAAATCGTCTTGTGTCAACTCGATGCCAACTGTTCTCGCCATAGCAATCAAGTGTAAAACAGCATTGGTTGATCCGCCAAGCACCATCACTACTGTAATTGCATCTTCAAATGCTTCACGTGTCATAATATCACTAGGTTTAATATCACGCGCAAGCAACACCTTCATATACTCACCGACAGAAGCTGCTTCACGTTGTTTTTCATCAGATTTAGCAGGGTTAGTAGATGAAAATGGTAAACTCATCCCTAATGTTTCGATTGCTGCTGCCATCGTATTGGCTGTGTACATACCACCACAAGCACCTTGACCAGGAATTGCATTAGAAATCACACCATGATAATCTTCATCTGAGATGTTACCAGTTAATTTTTCACCTAATGCTTCAAAAGCTGAAACGATATTTAGTGATTCACCTTTATATTCACCATGTGCAATTGTCCCACCATAGACCATAATAGATGGTCTATCAAGTCTTGCCATCCCAATGATTGTTCCTGGCATATTTTTATCACATCCTGGAATGCCTACGATACCATCATAATATTCGCCACCAGCATTTGTCTCGATAGAGTCTGCGATTACTTCACGAGAAACAAGAGAGTAACGCATACCATCTGTACCATTAGCAATCCCATCAGAGACACCTATCGTATGAAATTGCAGTCCTAAAAGGTCTTGTGTAGCATCAACAGACGCTTTAACTTTTTGACCTAGTTGATTCAAATGCATATTACATGGATTGCCATCCCAGTCCATAGAAACAATACCGACCTGTGCCTTATCGAAATCTTCATCCTTAAAACCAATACCATAAAACATAGCTTGCGTCGCTGGTTGTGTTGGATCTTGTGTCAACGTTTTTGAGTATTTATTAAGCTCAACTTCGGTTGTTTCCCCATTATAAGTAAATTTCATAAAAACCTTTCTTATCACGAATTACAATTTATTTTAAATATGCTCGAAAAATATAGGACAATAGTTGTAAAACTAGTGTTTTCTAGCAAATCTATTACTCCTATTTTAACACTTTAAAATCTTTCGTCAAGGAATTATCTGAAAATTTCGTCAACTAAAAAATGAGAATACTAACACGTAAACTCATTCAGTTATATTATGATACAGTTTCAGGAAATAAAAGCTTGATTAAACTTTCTGTCACGCGACGAGATTGTCCCACAGCTGGAAAAAGATGCATCTGCATCATCGGATTTTGATTTGCCTCAATGACATAATAATCACTATCTTTTGTGAAATCATCAATGATGATATCTACACCTGTGATCGTCACGTCTAGTGCTTTTGCCACACGAACAGCAATATCTTTAAAATGTGAGGAAACTTGATCGGTTCTATCAATAGAATCTCCACCAGTTGATATATTTGAATTTTCTCGTAATAAAACACGTTGACCTTGATGTGGTATCGATAATTCATCTACCCCTTGTAGGCTGAGCGTCAATCGTTCTACATCCCCTATGATAATTTTTTCAAGCGGTGTCCGATGATGTTCACCACGTCTAATATCTGAATTCTTAGTTTCAACGAGCTGTTGAATGCTATGGATCCCATCACCAACGACATTAGCTGGGAATCTTTCTAAAACAGCTAATACTGCATTATCTTGTACATAAAAACGGTATTCTGTCCCGTGAGCATAAGTTTCTACGATAATTGCATCATCATTTTCAAAAGCAATTTTAACAGCTTGCTCATAGTCTGCTTGTGTAGCAGTTTGTTTAAAAATTGTAATGCCAATACCATAATTAGTTGATTTTGGTTTGACAACAAATGCTGATGGTAACTCATCAAAATGTGCAATTGCATCTTCAATCTGATAAAATTCATAACCAAAAGGTACTTTAATATCAGCTGATTTCAAAATTTCTTTAGTAACTATCTTATTTTCCATCAGTGCATGTGACAATGCACTGTCCATCCTTGTGATGTTACCTTCTTTGATGTATTCTACGTGAGTGCCATAGATCAATTTGACAATTTGTTCATTTTCATCTAACACTTGATAATTGATACCATATTTAATCGCATCCGCAATCATATTTTGCGTTGATAATTCAAGCGTTTCATAACCCGGTAATTGGAAATCATTACTTGGTGCAACAATATCTTCGCTGTGTACATCAAGTCGAGATAACACTGCTAATATTGCCGTCAATTCTCTCTCTGATTGGTAGGTTACTGTAACGTTTTCCCCATCAAAACACCAGTAAGCATTATCTGGTAGTTGTGTTGATACTTTAAAAGTCCTTTTCATTTGCAAAAATCTCCGATATTTCTGATAACGTTTTACCATTTTCAAGCAAACTCAAACCAACAAGGGCTGGATTTTGTTTTAAGTCAATACGTTGATAAAGCGCCGATAAATACAACTCTTCTCCGAATCCACGTTTCTTTAGTCCTACTGTCGCTAAATCTAGTAAATCCTTAGCAAAAATCGTAACATCATTGATTTCCTCATCCGCTAAATGTTGTGCAGCAAATCGTCGTCGGAGTTGCTTATAGTCGCGTCCATAATCATCATAAAATGGATGACTTTTAACCAGTTCAGTAAAAGCTGTTAATTCCACCATTAGACCTAGATGAAAAGCTGCAACCGTAAATGTATCAGCGATTGGTTGTGCACAGCTACTACGAAATTCAACTGTACCTCTCGTGGTTAAACTCTGATACTGATAACTTCTGTGTTCGTTAAAATCATAGGGACTAGGTGTTAAAATATTGCTTTCACCTGATAAATTAAATCCTGAAATTTCATCATGATTAAAATAGTCATCAGCCTGAATAGGATTAAAATAGTGAATATCATCCTTACTTGTACTAGAAAATAATGCTGTTTTCTCTAAATAATCCAGAAACTGTTCTTGATTTTCAAAACATTCAGTAAATACACCTACATTTTCTTCAAAAACACCGTGCATTGATTCTTCCCAAAAGATATCACGTGATATCAAGGTTTCCAAATGCGTATGCCAGAGATAAGAATTGGCAAATAACCAAGCTTTAACAGGCTCTATAGCATTAAAATCATTCAATGTTGGCATGAGCGTACCAGGTGTCACATCTAACTGCACCTGGCTACCTTGAATAAAGGCACCAAACTGATAACGTTCTTCTTGGATGACACCTGTATCTCTTCCCAATTTTAAATAAGCCATCAGCATCTCATAACGTTGACTTGCAACTGGTCTGTTATCATTCTTATGCCAAAACGGATTCACACCAATACCTGTTAATAAATGGTTATGGCTTTTCAAGAAGGGTTGAATAACTGACAGATACTTTTTAAATCTATCATCAACATCTTGAATTGTTTTTGCTTTATCAAAAGCAAACTCTAGTGTATTATACCCAACTTCAAAAAGAATTCGATCTTCGTTGTTATCTGATACCAGTTGTATAGGACGTTCAAAGGTATCCGTTTTTTCAATAGAAAATGGTAATTGGTCAACGATATAAGAAAACAAGTCAAATACGACAGAAAATACGACTGCCTTTGCTGATAAATTAACAATAGGAAATTCTAACTCAATCCCAACAAAAAGCTCATCTGATGCTTTCAACTTCGAAAAATACCGTTCTCGTAATAGTTCTCGTGATAATTCCACCTGCCTGATCCTCCGCTTTTTCATTTTTACAATACTAACTTTTTTATAATACATCTTATTTAACGCAGCTAAGCAACCAGTTAGACCATCACTTAAAATAAAAAATGAACAATAGTCTATCTACTATTCATTTCGTATTATTATTTTATCATATTATCATCTATTTCATATTTTAAATATCTTATCACGAGCAATTTTTACTTCGCTATCACCTTTAAAA
>JAKDQI010000010.1 GCA_030454995.1 Pseudolactococcus plantarum
GGAGAAAAGCAATGCAGATTATTGTCAATGGCTTGATTCTCGGAAGTGTGTATGCCTTAATTGCGCTTGGCTACACTATGGTTTACGGGATTATCAAACTAATCAACTTTGCTCACGGAGACGTCTACATGATGGGCGCTTTTATGGGCTATTACTTCATTAATTCCCTACATATGAACTTTTTTATCGCTTTAGTTTTATCGATGATTGGCTGTTCAATTTTGGGTGTGGTGATCGAATTCTTGGCTTACCGACCATTACGTAAGTCAAGTAAGGTAGCAGCTTTGATTACTGCGATTGGTGTATCATTTTTACTCGAAAATGTCATGATTTACTTTGTAGGATCTGCATCACGTCAATTTCCTACTGCCATCGCTGTCAAAAAATATACGTTAGGTAGTATCACGATTACAAATGTTCAATTCATGATCTTGATAACGGCTATTATCTTGATGGTATTATTACAGTTGATCGTTAAGAAAACAAAAATGGGTAAAGCCATGCGAGCTGTATCTGTTGAAGCAGATGCTGCACGTTTAATGGGGATTAACGTTGATAGAACAATCAGCTTTACCTTTGCTTTAGGATCAGCTCTAGCTGGTGCGGCTGGTGTTTTGATCGGACTTTACTATGGCTCGATAGATCCACTTATGGGTATGGCGCCAGGTCTAAAAGCATTCGTTGCGGCAGTACTAGGTGGTATCGGTATCATCCCTGGAGCAGCACTTGGTGGTATTGTTATTGGTCTTCTTGAGACACTTGCACAATCGCTCCCAGGTAAACTCTCTTGGGTAGCAGGATACAAAGATGCGGTGGTTTACGCTGTTTTAATCATCATTTTGTTGATTCGTCCTGCAGGTATTCTAGGTAAAAACTTGAAGGAGAAGGTGTAAGATAATGAAAAAGAATCTAAAACTATCCCTTATTTGGCTTGTTATTATCGCAGTTATCTATGGTATTTTAATCGGTCTGATCAGTGCGGGTGTTATTAACGAATTTGTGACGCAAATCATTACACAGATTGGGATTAACTTAATCGTCGCTGTTGGACTTAACTTGGTTATCGGTTTTACAGGTCAGTTCTCATTCGGCTCTGCAGGATTTATGGCAATCGGTGCCTACGCTTCAGCAATCGTGTCAGCTAGACTAGCACCAACATGGGGAACAATTTTCTTGTCTATGTTGATCGGTGCTGTTGTTGCAGGTATCGTCGCTGTTATTGTTGGGTATCCAACATTAAGATTAAAAGGTGATTATCTTGCGATTGCAACGTTAGGTGTGTCGGAAATCATCCGTATCTTAATTATGAATGGTGGGGACCTTACCAACGGTGCAGCTGGGTTATCAGGAATTGTTCTGTTCACTAGCTGGGGCATGACTTTCATCTTTGCAGTACTTGTGATTATTTTCGTGTTAAACTTTATCTACTCGCCATCAGGACGTGCGACCTTATCTGTACGTGAAGATGAGATCGCTTCTGAATCTATGGGTGTTAATGTGACCCGTGTTAAAGTTATTGCGTTCACACTTGGTGCGATGGTTACTGCCATAGCCGGTAGTTTGTATGCAGGATTTATCGGTACTGTAACACCGAAAGATTTCACATGGATGAAATCAGTAGATGCTTTGATCATCGTCGTACTTGGCGGTTTAGGCTCTATTACAGGAACAATTATTGCAGCAGTTATCTTAGGCTTATTAAATATGTTCCTACAAGATTTTGGTGCAATTCGTATGATCATCTATTCATTAGTTTTGATTTTAGTGATGATCTTCCGCCCAGGTGGCTTACTAGGAACATGGGAATTCAAACTCTCACGTTTCTTCAATAAAAAAGAAAATAAGGAGGCTAAATAATGGCACTTCTTGAAGTAAAAAATCTTACAAAAAACTTTGGTGGCTTAACAGCTGTTGGAGATGTTAATATCGAGTTGGGCGAATCTGAACTTGTTGGCCTTATCGGGCCAAATGGTGCTGGTAAGACAACTTTGTTCAACCTTTTGACAGGCGTTTATGAGCCGTCTGAGGGAACAGTCAGCTTAGGTGGGGAACTTTTAAATGGTTTACCAACCTATAAAATAGCTGCTGCTGGTTTGTCTCGTACGTTCCAAAATATTCGCTTATTTAAAAATTTGACGGTATTAGATAATGTCTTGATTGCAATGGGAACAAGAAAAAAATCTCGTTTCTTCTCATCAGTCCTACGTTTACCAGCTTATTATAAACAAGAAGAAGAGATGAAAAAAGAAGCACTTGAGTTGCTTGCTATTTTCGATCTTGAAGTGAAGCATGATAGCTTAGCTAAAAATCTGCCTTATGGCGAACAAAGACGTTTAGAAATTGTGCGTGCACTTGCAACTCAACCAAAAATCTTGTTTTTAGATGAGCCAGCTGCAGGGATGAACCCCCAAGAAACAGCAGAATTAACGACACTTATCAAACAAATTCAACAACAGTTCAATATCACGATTTTGTTGATTGAACATGACATGAGTTTGGTGATGAATGTTACAGAACGTATCTACGTTTTAGAGTATGGTCGTTTAATTGCCCATGGGACACCCGAGGAAATCAAGAATAATAAACGTGTTATCGAAGCATATCTAGGAGGTGAAGCATAATGGCCATGTTAGAAATAGATCATCTTGATGTCCACTATGGTGTCATCCAAGGTGTTCGTGATGTGTCTTTTGAAGTTAACGAAGGTGAAGTTGTTTCACTAATCGGTGCTAATGGTGCTGGTAAAACGTCTATCTTACGTACGATTTCTGGTTTAGTACGTCCATCAAATGGTAAAATTATTTTCGAAGGTAAAGAAATTCAAAAAACACCCGCTCAAAAAATAGTTGCTAGTGGCTTATCACAAGTGCCAGAAGGTCGTCATGTTTTTCCAGGCTTATCTGTTATGGAAAATCTTGAGATGGGTGCGTTTCTAAGAAAAAATCGTGAAGAAAATGCACAAAATTTGAAAAAAATCTTTGCACGTTTTCCACGTTTGGAAGAACGTAAGAACCAAGATGCTGCCACATTATCAGGTGGTGAGCAACAAATGCTTGCGATGGGTCGTGCTTTGATGAGTCAGCCTAAGTTGTTGTTATTGGATGAACCATCGATGGGACTTGCACCAATCTTTATTCAAGAAATCTTTGAAATCATCAAAGATATCCAAAAGCAAGGGACAACAGTATTATTGATCGAACAAAATGCCAACATGGCTTTGTCTATCGCAGACCGAGGGTATGTGTTAGAGACAGGTAAAGTGATTTTATCTGGTACTGGTAAGGAACTACTCGCATCTGATGAGGTACGTAAAGCTTATTTAGGTGGTTAATGAGATAAAAATCATACTATTGAGAGATAGTATGATTTTTTATGTCTAATCGTGGTAAAATATAGATAACAATATAGGAAAGCAGGAATTCAGTTATGGCAGTAAAAGATTTTATGACTAAAAAAGTTATTTATGTATCACCAACGACAAAAATAGCTAAGGCTGCAGATATCATGAAAGAGCAAGGGATACACAGACTCCCAGTTATTGATGATGACAGGTTAGTTGGCTTAGTTACAGCAGGAACTATCGAGAAAGCAAGTCCTTCTGTTGCAACAACGCTATCAGTTTATGAGATGAATTATTTGCTAAATAAGACAACAGTTGGTGAAGTGATGATCCGAGAAGTCCAAACGATCTCAAAATATGCAACACTTGAGGATGCCGTGTATCAAATGCGTCAAAAAAATATTGGTGTTTTACCTGTTGTAGATAATGGACAGATGAGTGGATTAATCACCGATAAAGATGTGTTTGGTGCCTTCTTAAAAGTTGCTGGATATGGGGAAACAGGTGTTCATCTAAGATTGTTGATGCCTGATATCGTAGGGACGCTTGCTAACGTGGTGGATCTTTTGGCCAAAAATGCGATCGATATTAGAAGCATCATTCAAATTAACACTGAAAATCAGAAAACAGCTATAGAACTTCAATTAATCGGTAAATTGAGTGCACAAGAAATCAAGAATATGTTCACGGCTGCTGGGTTTGAAGTAGATGAAGTTCATGAGACTGAAAATAAGTTGGTTAGATAAGTTAGAGAAAGTATCGAAAATTATGGTAAAATAGACTAGCTAGTCTATTTTTTGTATAAGGCGATTAGCTAGTATTAATGAAAGACAATAAAGGAACTGATATGTTTTATACTTATCTTAGAAATTTCGTAACTTTTTTACTGTGGATGTTAAATGGTAATGCGCATTATCATCATACAGATAAAATTTTGGATAAAACGGAGAATTATATTCTTGTGGCACCTCATAGAACATGGTGGGATCCTGTTTATTTAGCTTTTGCAACAAAACCTAAACAGTTTATTTTCATGGCTAAAAAAGAATTGTTTAAAAATCCTTTTTTTGGCTATTGGATCGAAAAATGTGGGGCTTTCCCGATTGACCGTGAGCATCCAGGACCTAGCACGATTAAGTATCCTACTAAAGTGTTGAAAACAACAAATCGATCTCTGATCATGTTTCCATCAGGTTCACGTCATGCTACCGATGTAAAAGGTGGCGTTGCAGTGATTGCTAAGACGGCTAAAGTAAAGATTATGCCAGCAGTCTATCAGGGTCCAATGACGTTTAAAGCTTTAGCCAAACGAGAACGTGTCGATATGAACTTTGGTAATCCGATCGATATTTCAGATATTAAAAAAATGGATGCTGAAGGATTAGCTGAAGTGGCAAGACGTATCGAATCAGAATTTGATCGATTGGATGCTGAGATAGCTGCATTAGATGTTAAACATCGTCCGATGGTCATTGGCTATTTGCCGCGGCTTATCTTACTCATTCCTGCACTAATCATTACCCTGTTAACCTTCTTATTTACCGTAGTTGCTGCACCAATTCATAAAAGACTAAAAAAATCATGATGCGTCATGGTTTTTTTTAGGTATAAAAAAATAGTTGACAGTTAAAGGTGTACCATGTATAATAGTACAATAGATACAGTAAGAAAGGATAATCATGAATAAATTAGCGCTATATGAACAATTATGCTATGGCATAAAGCATGATGTCGCAGCTGGTATTTTAAAATCAGGTGATAAGTTACCTAGTGTCAGAAAGTTTGCTTTAGAAAAGAATATAAATCCTAACACAGCTGTCAAAGTTTATAAAACGTTAGAAAATGAAGGCGTTATACACTCTATTCCTAGTAAGGGTAATTTTATTAGTGATGATGCCCAAAAGTTGCAAGAGTTGCATCTTACAGAACTAAAAGAGTCGTGTTTGACCTTAATCCGAGATATGCGAGACAATCATATGAGTAAATCGGAAATTTTGGAGATAGTAGAAAGAGGCTTTGATGACAGTAAAAGTTAAACAGTTGAGCAAAACAATTGATGGCTATGCTATCTTAGAAGATGTCAATTTTGAGATGCTGCCAGGTAGTATTATAGGTCTTGTAGGCCGTAATGGTGCTGGTAAAACAACTCTGATGCGGTTAATGTCTGGAGAGATGCAAGCAACTACTGGTGAGGTTATACTTGGTGATAATGCTCGAGAAGATGTGTTTTATTTAGATACATTGGCAAGTTGGATAAATGGCTATAATGCAACTACTGCACTAAAGATTATGAGTCATTTCTATCCTAAGTTTGATACGGCACAGTTTAAAGCCATTTTAGCTTCACAAGCGTTACCGTTAGACAAAACGATTGCTAAGTTTTCAAAGGGACAAAAGGTCCTTGTCTGTTTAGCTGCAGGTATTGCTAGTCAGGCGAACTATCTTTTATTTGATGAGCCTTTAGATGGTTTGGACATTTTTATTAAAGATTACTTTAAAAAAATGTTATTAGAGATGGTAGATAGCGGCAGAAGTGTGATGATTGCAACGCATAATTTGGCAGAGCTTGATAGTCTTGCTGATCGTATTTTCTTGATCAAACAAACTCAGGTGATAGAACAAAATTATGAATCAGATATCGTTAAAATTCAATTTGTCTATGAAGGAGATACGATTCCATCAAACCTGAGTGAGGTTGCGACGATCTTAGAAAAACGAGGGCGTGTTTATGTGACATTAATTTCAGAGACGTTAATTCCTGCTATCTTTACAGATTCGACAACCTATCGCTTTGTTGAGATTTTACCTGTTACGACCGAAGATGTGTATAGAAAGGAATTGGGTTCACTTAGATGAAAACGATAATGAAAGCTTATTTTAAATTGCGCCAAAATTGGCTGATTGCTTTATATGTCTTGATTGTACTAGCAGGTTTGGTTAGTATGATTAATGATAGTGTACAGTAGCAACGATGGTCAGCTGATTTCAACAAATGGACAAACAGTAAAGATTATCAAGCGACTAGACAGTATCTAAAAAATGATCCAAAGTCTGAGATTTATGAATCGGGCGTACATAACAAGTATATAAATATGATTCAGACCGTTACCAATCTTTCAAAAAGTCAGACGTACATTACACCAAAAAAGTTGTATCAAGCTGCACCTGAAAAATATGAAACAGTTAAAAAAAACTTATTAACCTATTATGAACCTAACCAATCAAAAGTTGATAGACCACTTATATTATCGAACACTATAAATAAACAGTTGCTCTTGGGTGGCACTAGTCCATGGCAAAATGATATAAATATTTCCTTAAATCAAGTGGCAATGATGGGTGAGAAGGTTATTTTAGTTTTAGTTGTAATCTATGGCGTGGTACTCTTGCTAGATCAAATTTGTAAATTTCCCCCTTTTATTAAGAGTAGGACTGGTCATGTTAGTCAACTCAGCCTAGCCCAATTTATTTACTGGATAGTGATTCCGTTTAGCTTGATTATCTTTATATCTGTGCTTGCACACCTCACAAGGTTTTTATTTATACCTAGTCAGTATATATCAATCCCTTGGCAAGGTTTGCTTAAACAAGGGATACATGTTGTGTCCTTAGGATTTATACTTGTGTTAGCTATTACTTTTGTGCATGCCTTAGTAGGCAGAGTTATTTATCAGATATTAACACTCTGTCTTGGTATCCCAGCGCTAGTGATAGCGTATATCAATATGATTAGTTTATTTGAGTTACAATATCTTAATGAATTTTTGGTAAAAGTACCTTTAGTGTTTTGTCTAGTAGGTCTAGTGATGATTTTTATACCACTCATTGTGAGGTTACAAAGTAACTATTCAGTTGAACAAGATTTGGCGTATATCAGGTTAGAGAAGTTGCGCTTACCTTTTTACATTTTGATTCTAGTCTGTGTTTTGATTGACTTTGTTATCACTGCATGTTTGTATACAAGTATGCGTAGCGATATCTTGAGTGTCGTTATCTTACTCGGCTTGACAGTTGCCGTGCCAATTGTTTTTGCAAAACTCGTCTTAAATCTAGATGTTAGAAAACTCGTGACTAAATAAGTAATTAGCACTCTGTATTTAGAGTGCTAATTTTTTTGTCAAAATTGGTCAAACATGGTAAAATAGACTTAGACTAAAAAAGATAAAAGAGGTTTTTGATGAATAACACAGAATACTATGAGCGTCTAGGGGTTAGCAAATCTGCTAGTCAAGATGAAATAAAAAAAGCATACCGTAAACTATCGAAACAATATCATCCAGATATTAACAAGGAAGCGAGCGCAGAGGAGAAGTATAAAGAAATACAAGAAGCCTATGAAACATTAGGTGATCCACAAACGCGTGCTGCTTATGACCAGTATGGGTCAGCTGGTGCTAATGGCGGCGGTTTTGGCGGTGGCGCAGGTGGCTTTAGCGGATTCGGTGGCGCAGGCGGTTTTGGTGGTTTTGACGACATTTTCTCATCATTTTTCGGTGGTGGTGGTGCACAAAGCAATCCGACAGCACCACGTCAGGGAGATGATTTACAATATCGTATCAATCTTACTTTTGAAGAGGCGATATTTGGCGTTGAAAAAGAAATTAGCTATAACCGTGAACAGGCTTGTCATACCTGTCATGGAGATGGTGCTAAACCAGGTACTAAAGTCGAAACATGTCATAAATGTGGTGGCCATGGTCAAGTGCAAGTCGCGCGTGATACACCACTAGGTCGTGTGATGACAACAGCAACTTGTGATGTTTGTCATGGTACTGGTAAAGAAATTAAAGAAAAATGTCCAACATGTCATGGGACAGGTCACGAAAGACAAGTCCATAAGATTAAAGTGACTGTACCAGCAGGCGTTGAAACTGGTCAACAAATGCGTATGAATGGTGGCGGAGATGCAGGTAAAAATGACGGCCCTTATGGCGATCTTTATGTCATTTTTAATGTTGCAGCTTCTAAGCAATTTGAACGTGATGGTTCAGAAATATTTTATGAAATGCCTTTAGAGTTTGTGCAAGCCGCTCTTGGTGATGAGGTTGAAATTCCGACAGTACATGGTGCTGTTAAGTTGAAGATCCCAGCGGGTACACAAACAGGACAAAACTTCAGATTACGCGGTAAAGGTGCACCTAAACTAAGAGGTACGGGTAATGGTGATCAACATGTGATCGTCAATATCGTGACACCGAAAAAACTAAACGAAGCACAAAAGGATGCCTTAAAAGCTTTTGCTAAAGCAAGTGGGCAAACTGTGTCAAGTCAAAAACCAGAGGGCTTTTTTGACAAATTGAAAAAAGAATTTAAGTGATATCGATGCTTAGCAGGATGGTGATAGTCTGTTTACATCATCTAATAGAGCTAGAAACTATTTTTAGCTATAAGGCTGAGTTAAGCTAAGGATATTATAATGAATTCATTCCTAAAATATCTTTTCATAAAACTCCTTTAAAACCTTTATCACATTTAATGTGATAAAGGTTTTATTATTTTGTATGATAAAGTTTATGTTATACTGTTGATATGGAAAAATCAGAACAAATTATGGTGGGTATCACAGACTTTAATCATAAATTATTATTGTCTCGTAAACCAATTATGGAGCGTGTATTATCAGGTTTTAGTCTATCAGAGATTTCGTTGATTGAGTATATTGCTAGCTATCCAGAGACAAATGTCACTCAGATAGCCGCTGCATTATATATGACCCGTGGTGCAATCAGTAAACTAACGAAAAAGTTAGAGAGCAGAGGGATACTTAACTCATATCAAAAAAATGATAATAAAAAAGAGATTCATTTTACTTTAACTGTGGCTGGACAAGAGGTTGAAGACCGGCATCGCAAGTTACATCAGACCTTTATTTCCAATGATAAATCAGTTTTCCAGTCATTTTCTGATGAAGAATTAGATATTGTGATTAGATTTTTAAATTGTTACAATCAGCATCTGGACCAAGAATTAAAATAAGGCTGAAAGGTCTTTATTTTTTTAGTTTATTTTTGTTGACAAGGAAACAAAAAAGTAAATGGTTGGTTTAAATGAAAAAACAAAAACAAGAACAAAAATTGCCCTCTGAGATGATGACAGTAGCCTGGGCAATTACCCTAGCAGGTGTAGCACCAATGTTGGATGCTACCATGATGAATGTAGCAATCAAACCATTAACTCATGCTTTTTCATCAACTTTATTGACTGTACAGTGGGGGATGACAGGTTATGTTGTAATGCTTGCAATCGCAACACCTATCTCTGGTTGGTTAATGGACCGATTTGATGGAAAAAAAGTATTGATTTCCTCTATCATTGCTTTTGGCATGACGTCTGTATTAGCTGGGATGAGTTTTGAAATACGGGTTTTTATTGCCTGCCGATTATTACAGGGGTTTAGCGCAGGTTTAATTATGCCAATCATGTCTACTTTGCTTGTGAAAATTGCAGGACCACAAAATATCGCTCGAGTCATCGCAATTGTCACAACTCCTATGATATTTGGTCCAATATTTGGCCCAGTTTTAGGGGGGATTATTATTTATTATAGTTCTTGGCGTTGGTTGTTTTTTATTAATGTATTTATTGTAGGGATTACAATAGCTCTGCTTTCTAGATCTTTACCGCATTTTACACCTTTCAATCCTACTAAAAGATTAGATGTAGTTGGTATTACCTTGTTAGGTGGTATGAGTTTTACTTTAGTTTTAGGCATGTCTAGACTAGTGGGCCCCAACACTCTTAGCTCCAATCTTTACCTATTAGCTAGTGTATTGATGTTGATAAGCTATGTTGTTTATGATATAAAACGGAGTCACCAAACAGTTCTACCACTTTCTCTTTTCCATCATAGGCAATTTAGTGTAACAAGTGTTGGGTTATTTTTTGCAAATATAGCAATTATAGGTCCTATGCTAATTTTGGCCTTGTTTTTCCAAAATATGTTACATTTGTCAATGATTCGATCTGCTTTAGCCTTGATTCCACAAGGACTAGGCATGTTGATAACCAGGCCTTATATTGGCCGGGTGGTTTCTTATATGGGTGCGAAGCGTGTTGTATTATTGAGTATTATGATTGGCATTATCGGTTCGATCCCTCTGGTACTGATGACAGCAGAAACTAATTTATTTTGGTTAGCTATTTCACTTTTCATTCGTGGAATGAGCGTAGGTGGTATTATGGTGTCGCTATCAAGTGAAGCTTACACAGGATTATCTGATAGGGAATTGCCTTCAGCTAGTGTGGGTATCACGATGATTGAGAATTTAGGTTCAAGTTTTGGGACAGCTTTAGTAGCCATGATTACATCTGCCATGATGATCAAAAACGACTTAATTTTGAGTTTTCATACGGTATTTTTGATCTCTATGATGATCCTTGCTGGGATTAGCTTTCCGACAGTTTACTTATCCAAGAAAAGTATTAACTAAGATAGATTTCAAGGTTGTTGTAAACTATAAACTATTGAACTTAAGATTAAATCTTTTTACTTGTATATGATAAATAAATGTGGTTAAATGAAGTTATAAAAGAAAAGGAGCACTTACAATGGTAGATAACGGACTTAAAGATACACTTAAAGGTAAAGCAAAAGATGTCGCTGGTACTGTTACAGGTGACGACAAGAAAAAAGCAGAAGGTATGCTAGATCAAGCAATTGGTAAAGTTAAAGAGGTTGCTGCTGATGCCAAAGAAAAAGTCGAAGATGTTATTGATGATGTCAAAGAAAAATTTGACAAGAAATAACACTAACGAAAAATGTTAGGTAATTTCCTAGCATTTTTTTCATAGGATAAAAGCACATCAGACTATGATGTGCTTTTATGTTATAATAAGAAGCATGAGCATTGAAAATTATAAACCAGATTTTTTGTTACAAGCTGTTTATCAGCTGGATGCTGAAAGTTTGAAGCGGCATCAAATTCATGCTGTTTTAGTAGATTTAGATAATACATTAACTGCATGGAATAATCGAGAAGGTACAGATGAGATGCGTGCCTGGCTTGAGGAGATGAAAGCGACAAATATTAAAGTTGTCGTCGTGTCCAATAATAATTATGCACGGGTTAAGCGAGCAGTCGAACGCTTTGATGTTGCGTTTATTAGTCGTGCAATGAAACCATTTGATACTGGCATCAAAAAAGCATTGACATTAGTAGATGAAAAACCAGAACATGTGATCATGGTTGGTGATCAGCTCATGACAGATATACGGGCAGCTAAACGTGCGGGGATACGTAGTGTCTTAGTCAAGCCCCTTGTCGAATCAGATGCATGGAATACAAAAGTAAATCGTGCACGCGAACGTCGTGTGTGGCGGAAATTGATAGAAAAATATGGAGAACCTGAGTGGCAGAACGCGATTTAGCAGTAGAAGAGTTACGCTGTATTGGCTGTGGTGTACAAATACAGACGACAGAGAAAGAGGGTTTAGGCTACATCCCTAAATCAGCTTTAGAAAAAGGTCTTGAGACTGGAGAATTATACTGTCAGCGGTGTTTTCGTCTCCGCCATTACAATGAGATCGCAAGTGTCAATATCAGTGATGATGAATTTTTAAGATTATTGAGCGAAGTTGGAGAAACAGATGCATTAGTCGTTAATGTCATTGATATTTTTGACTTTAATGGCTCGGTGATACCTGGTCTTTCTCGATTTGTTTCAGGCAATGATATCTTATTGGTTGGGAATAAGCGTGATATTTTACCAAAAGCGGTTAAATCAAGTAAGGTCAAAAACTGGTTGCGAGAACGTGCACATGAAGCAGGTTTACGTCCTGTTGATATTGTCCTCACAAGTGCACATCATAAAGATGATGTATCAGAGTTGATGTTAGAGATCGAGAAATATCGTCATGGTCGTGATGTCTACGTTGTTGGTGTGACAAATGTTGGTAAATCAACTTTGATTAACGCCATTATCAAACACGCCACAGGTGATAGTGATGTCATCACAACGAGTCGCTTCCCAGGGACAACACTAGACAAGATAGAGATTCCGTTAGATGACGGTAGTTATATCGTAGATACCCCAGGGATTATTCATAGACATCAGATGGCACATTTTGTAGGGCCAGATGATTTAAAATTAGTTAGTCCTAAAAAGGAAATCAAACCAAAAACCTACCAATTAAATGCTGGTCAAACCTTGTTTATGGGCGGTCTAGCTAGATTTGATTATCTTCAGGGTGACAAACAAGGAATGACAGGATTTTTCGATAATCATCTTAATATCCACAGAACCAAGCTTGATGGTGCAGATGCTTTTTATGATAAACACAAAGGTGGCCTACTTGTACCACCACACGCGGATGATTTAGCGACGTTTCCAAAACTCGTTCGTAAAGAGTTCTCAATCAAAGAAAAATCAGATATTGTATTTTCTGGGCTGGGCTGGATTCGTGTCATGAATCATGGTGTTGTTGCGGCATGGGTACCTGAGGGTGTTGATGTCTTAATCCGAAAAGCACTGGTATAACAGACCGATACAATAGTTTAGCGCAAGGCGCATACAGAAAGAATAAAATGGAATTAACAGGAAAACAAAAACGCTACCTTCGTGCACAAGCACATCATTTGACACCGATTGTACAAATCGGAAAAGGTGGCTTAACAAATGAAATCAAAACTAGCATTCGTAATGCCTTAGATGCACGTGAACTGATTAAAGTCACAATTTTACAAAACTCTGACGCTGATATTGATGATGTGGCAGCAGAAATTGAAGAAATGTCTTTTGATGTTGTTCAAAAAATTGGCCGTATTTTGGTGGTATTCAAGGTAGCTGAAAAACGTGAAACTCGTAAGATTTCTCTTGACGTAAAAGCTATTTAACGCAATCATTAGCGTTACCGTGCTGACCAGCTGAGTTGATCGGCGTAGGTATTTGGGCGTTTCGTGATAAAAATGTCCTGATGCTGTTTGATTAATCGTACATCAATAAAGGAGAGGTTATGGGAATTGAACTACTGACACCTTATACTAAAGTTGAACTTGACAACAAGCAGACAAAAAAACGGAGACAAATCGGTCTTTTTCTTGGAAAATTTGCACCGATTCATGTCGCGCATCTTGTGATTGCTGATCAAGTACGCCGAGAGTTAAACCTTGAACGTATCCTTTTTATGCCAGAGTTTGATGATAAAAAAGGGACAATCATTAGTCTATTATCACGTGCCTTAAAAGGATATGACGGGTTTGGTATCGATAGGTCAAGACTGAATAATCGTACGCAAACCTTGATTGAAACAATGCGTGAGTTAACTGAAAATCATCAAGATACTGATTTTTATTTTATAATGGGTAGCGATATGGTCGGATATCTTTCACAACACGAGGATGCGGTAGCCTTAGCCGAATTAGTGCAGCTAGTTGGTGTGCAAAGACCAGGATTTAGAACTGGTACTTCTCTGCCTATTTTATGGGTGGATGTCCCACAGATAGCTATCTCGTCTACAGGGTTAAGAGAGATGATGCATCAAGGCATTACACCCCAATTTTTGATACCTGATGCAGTACTTGAATTTATCAAAGAACGGAGTTTATATGGTCTTTGAAGCAAATATAGGGGTATTTATTCATCGAGATGATTTACTGGAGAAGTTATCGGCAAATTTATCAGAAAAGCGATTTTTACATGTACAAAATGTCGCAGCAACAGCAAAAAAATTAGCTGAGCATTGGGGCTATTTAGCTGTTGAGAAAGCTGAGTTAGCTGGTTTACTACATGATTATGCTAAAGAAGAAACAGACGAAACCTTTAAGGACTTGATCCATAAATACAAACTTGATCCGGCATTACTGGAGTGGAATAATAATATTTGGCATGGTGTCGTTGGGATTTATAAGATACAAGAAGATTTTGGTATCACTGATCCTGAACTATTGCGGGCAATAGAAATCCATACAATCGGTAGTTCTGAGATGGGTTTGCTGGATAAGATTTTATATGTTGCGGATTATATCGAGGATAGTAGGTCCTTTGAGGGTGTAGAGACAGCAAGATCACTAGCTTATGAAGATTTAGATGCTGCTGTTGCTTATGAAACGCTACATACCGTTTTATTTCTTGCGCAAAAACAGGTTCAGATATACCCACAAACGATTATAACTTATAATGCGTATGTAGATAAGTTGCGCACAAAAAATAGGAGTTAGCTTATATTTCATAAGCTTAATATAGAAAGACAAATAATAGAATGACAGAACAAAATGTACTAGAAACAGTAGTAAAAGCTGCTGATGCTAAAAAAGCGATTGGGATTATAGCACTTGATATGAGAGAAGTGAGTGGGGTTATGGATACCCTGGTTGTGATGGAGGGGATGAATGCCCGCCAGATCGATGCTATCGTAGATAATATTACAGAGGCCATCAAAAAAGAGGGTGGTGATATTCACGGTGTAGAAGGGTCAGGAGCAGATGGTTGGGTTTTAATTGACTTGATTGATACTGTAATCAACGTCATGAACAACGACTCAAGGTTGACTTATGCTTTAGAAAGATTATGGCATGATGCACCAGAAATTGACCTTAACTCATGGGTAACTGACTAGATAGAAAAAGAGAAAAATGGATAATTATCAAGAATTTGCGCGGGTTTATGATACGATTATGGATGATGAGCTGTATGATGCTTGGCATCAATTTTCACGTGATCATTTGCCGCCACAGACACATGATATTTTGGAGCTTGCCTGTGGGACTGGAAAATTGTCTATCAAGTTTGCTAAAGATGGCTATGCTGTGACCGGTCTTGATTTGTCAGAAGAGATGTTAACAATCGCTTATAATCGTGCCTTGGAAGAATTAGAAGATGCTGTAGGCATCGGATTTATCGAAGGTGATATGCGAGATTTGAGTAACGTTGGGACCTATGATGCGGTAACGTGCTATAGCGACAGTATCTGTTATATGCCTGATCGTAAAGCAGTGCAAGAAGTTTTTGATGGCGTATGGAATTGCCTTAATCCAGATGGTATTTTTATTTTTGATGTGCATAGTGTACATCAAGTTGATCGTGTTTTTCCAGGCTATGCTTATCATGAAAATGAAGAAGAATTTGCCTTTATCTGGGATTCTTTTCCAGGAGAAAAAGCGCATAGTATCACCCATGAATTAACGTTTTTCGTTAAGGATGCAGAAGGTAAATTTGAACGGCGTGATGAAGTGCATGAGGAGCGGACGTATTCGATCGATAATTATTTGACCATGTTAGATAACGCAGGGTTTGTGAATATCAGTGTTCATGCTGATTTTAAGGATACGATACCTACGGAATCAGATGAGAGTGCGCGTTGGTTCTTTATTGCGCATAAAGGATAATATGTTGAGCTTAGCTAAAATCATGTTATACTGGGGTTAAGAGTTTATCATATAGTTGATTACTAAATCATAAAAGGATAAAAGAGAGGAGAAGAAGATGAGTTATTGGTTTTTAATCGTGTTAATCGGTATTGTTGGTTATCTAGTACAAAATACAAAATTTATTAAGATACCAGGATGGATACAGGTTATCTTTTGGTTGATTATGCTCAGTTTGGTATCCAAAATATCTGATACATTAACAGGTATCTTGTTTATCGGATTGATTGTTTGGTGGTTGATCAGGCGTAAAAACTGTAAAAGAAAACGTGATCAACTAGCAGAAGCGTCAACAAATGCTGATCAAGGATTTCCATATGACGTTCCTGAAGATCCGATTAAACGCTATGCTTCTACACCAAATAGGCAAGCTGCTTTAGCTGAACTCAAGAGTTCTCCTAAAGAGTTAGTCAAATACATTCATCAAGAAATCGATACGTTTTTCATGAATGAATGGGCTAAAATGTCTGCTATCTATTCTGATCAAAAAGGGCAATTTGATGAAGATGTTCGCGATAATGCGGGCCATCAAATGCGTGAAATTTTAGATGCCATATTTGCTAAATTTGCTAAACAACAACGTGCAGCTTTAGCTGAAAAACAGTCTATTAATGAAGAATTAAAAGGCAAACATAAAGAAGAGATTGATATTGCCATGCAGGTTTATGAAAAGTGGCAGGATAAGTCATGATTTCAGGTGTTATTGCTGAATTCAACCCGTTTCATAATGGTCATCGCTATCTTTTGTCTCAAGCTTCAGGTTTGAAGATTGTCTTGATGAGTGGTAACTGGATGCAGCGTGGAGAACCTGCAATTGTAGATAAATGGGTACGTGCAAAAATGGCTTTAGAAAATGGCGCTGACATTGTTTGTGAGCTGCCTTTTTTTGCAAGTGTCCAAAGTGCTGATTATTTTGCTAGATATGCGATTGAGCTGTTAGTTGATCTTGGTATTAATCAGCTTGTTTTTGGCACTGATACCACAAGTGTTGATTATCAAGGCCTAAAGCACTTATATCAGACACAAGAAAAAGAGATGCAAGCATTTTTAGCTACTTTACCAGATCATTTGTCTTATCCTCAAAAAACACAAAAAATGTGGGAGAAATTTACAGGTATACACTTTGATGGTGAGACACCTAACCATATTTTAGGTCTTGCTTATACCAAGGCTATTGCGAGTATTTGTCCACAAATAACCTTACAAGCTGTCACACGAGTGGGTGCTGGATTTCATGATCAAGCATTGTCTTCATTTGCTTCTGCAACAGCGATTCGAGCACATGTTGGTCAAGATTTGTCTGATGTGATGCCAAGTTTTGAATTGTTTCAATCAGCACCAAAAGTGACTTGGTCGGCTTATTTTGCTTTACTGCAGTACAAGTTAACGTCATCTAGTATCATAGAATTAATAGATATTTTCCAAGTTAATGAAGAGCTTGCTGTCAGGTTAAAGAGAGAGATAAAACGTGTTGATACGATAGATGACTTGGTAAATCAAGTAGCAACTAAGCGCTATACAAAAGCACGTGTGAGAAGGATATTAACCTATATTTTGGTTAATGTCAGCCATAAGCAAGCTTTTGTAAAGCCAAAACCACATATTCTAGGCTTTTCAGAATCGGGTCAAGCTCATCTCAAGAAGTTTGATGTCGTGACAAAAGTGGGTAAAAGTTATGAAGATAGCTTGACACTACAAGCTGATGAAATCTACCAGTTGGGGAATCCTAATTTAGCAGAGCAAAACTTTGGGCGCAGACCGATTATCATCAGATAGCGTTTCTAGGCGGTAGTGGTATCCTGTAAACCAGTTTACAATGATAGCAAGCGTGGTGATGTGCTATAAGCTGAACAATTTTTTAGTCATCACCAAACAATCACAAAAAAATATGATAAAATAGTATAGAATAATCATCAAGGGATTAGAAAGAAGGCAATATAATGGGACGCAAATGGGCGAATATCGTTGCAAAAAAAACAGCAAAAGATGGTGCAAACTCGAAAGTTTACGCTAAATTCGGTGTAGAAATCTATGCAGCGGCTAAGCAAGGTGATCCAGATCCTGAGTCAAATACAAAACTTAAATTTACGATTGAACGTGCTAAACAAGCACAAGTGCCGCGTCATATTATTGATAAGGCTATCGATAAAGCTAAAGGTAGTAGTGATGAAACCTTTACAGAAGGACGTTACGAAGGATTTGGTCCTAATGGCTCGATGGTCATCGTTGACACATTGACAACAAATGTTAACCGGACTGCTGCTAATGTTCGTGCTGCCTATAATAAAAATGGTGGTAACTTTGGTGCTTCAGGTTCTGTATCTTACTTATTTGATCAAACAGGTGTTATCGGATTTAGTGGCAACACTGTCGATGAGATTTTTGAATATCTTTTAGATAAAGAAATCGATGTACGTGATGTTGAACAACAAGAAGATCAAGTCATTGTCTATACTGAACCAGAAGCCCTACACAAATCAATTGAAGCATTACGTGAGTATGGCATATCAGAATTTAGTGTATCAGAACTTGAGATGATACCACAGAGTGAGGTAGAATTATCTGCTGAGGATTTGGAAACGTTTGAAAAACTGATTGATGCTTTGGAAGATGATGAAGACGTTCAAAAAGTCTATCATAACGTATCAGACTTCTAAAAGTCTAGTTATCACAATGCGTGCATATGTAAAGCGAAAAAAGAAACAGTGACGTGTCACTGTTTCTTTTTTGTATGATAAAAAATTATCTATTGACAACGTTTATCTTGGGATGAGTATTTATTGGAACACAACAACTCTAGATTCGCTCTTATTTCCTTTGATGTCAACATTAAAAATGTGGTATAAACTAGCTTGTGCTTTGGTTAAGTCCAAGCTAAATTCTCCTTTGTTGTTTGTGTTTTTTTCTAGAAGGAGCTTTCCTTCTTGGTTTTCAATGACTATTTTTGTATTAGCTTCTCCTCTACCAGAAATGTTTATTGTGTTACCTTTTTTAGTAATATTAGTAATGTTGACGCCTGTTTGAGGTGTTCTATCAGTATTCACTAATTTTACTTCATTAAGAGTCGTGTGAGAGTGGTGTGTTAAATCGTAAAAAGGATTGTGTCCTAATTTAGCACCGATTTTGACTTTGACTGCTTTATTTTCGCTTGCTGTATATTGTAGTGATTTAGAGGTGGTTTGATCACCTTTTAAGATATCTTCTTTTTTAACAGTGTCTATACCATACAAAACATTTGGATAAGTGAAGGCAGCATTTGTTTCATTTTTAGCATTAAAGCTTAGTTCATAAGTTTGTCCTGAAATAAGAGGAACATTTTGTCCTACCAGACCATCATTATAACTGTCGGCAGTATAGAACCGAATGCCATTATTATATTGTGCTGCGGTTACAACTTGTTTTGTGCCAGATTTTTTCAAGATAAATTCTGAGTAGCTATTTCGTTCAAGTGGATTTGTTAAAAATCCACTGTTATCGAAGTTAGTACTTGTTTCCCAGTTGGTAAAGTTCGTTGCATTAAATGTAAAAGTAGGGTTTTGTAATAAGTTTACATCAGGTGCAACTACTGGCATTTTAGTATTTAAATTATAGACAGTTTTGATAAAGGAACGAACTGTTTCTGTATAGCGTGTATAATCAGTTACAAAAGATAACGCGTGTGCTGCTCCTGGGACGCTCAGACGTTCTTTATATCCAATTGCGTTGCCATATAATTTATTTTGTGCAATAGGTGGGATGAAGCTATCAGCTTCACCGTGGATAAATAATTTTGGAATACCTGTTTTTGACACACTATCAAAAGGAGAGACATCATATAAATTGAATTTTAAAATAGGTTTAACTTTTTGTTCATTTAGTTTATCAATCAGTTGTCCTTCTTTTTGATACCAGTCAGTCCAATTTAAAACAGGAATATATTCGAAATACCGTGTTAGTAGATGAAGGGTATCTCTTAATTGTTGTGCTAGACTATCATAACCACAGTCTTCAATGTATGCTTTGACATTGGGATTTGGTATAGTTTGTGACAACATAGTTGTTGCAGCACCCATAGAGACACCAGCTAAGATAATATCTCGACTAGGATTTAACTCTGCTTCTTGATTAATCCATTTATTTAAGTCGTCTTTTTCATAATAACCAAAAGTAATATATTGTCCTTCACTACTATTATGAGAACGGGTATCTGGCAATAAGACATTATACCCTTCATCAGAGTAGAACTTGACCATGTCTAACATCCCAGTCATGGGAGCGCGGTAGCCATTATGAAGAATGATTGTTTTGTTTGATCCGTTGTCAATATAATTGGCTTGCAATAATATATTTTTTTGAGTTGGTGCATCTAATACGGTTAGTGTTCTCTTTGATTTATTTGTTAAAGCATTAAACCAATCAATATAAGTCGTATCTGCGACACCGTTAGATGATAATATATTTGAGATCTGATTGAATAATGGATTATCCCTTTTAAATGCAAAATTAAAAGCTAAATCAACGATTGCATTATCAATCAGATCACCAGCTAAAGCTCTATTTTGTAGATTTGCTTTTTTATTTACATAATCTTCTATACTATCAACAATAATTTGTTCATCTTTAGGGAGCGCTTTTCTATCTGATGCAGATTTTTTGGTAAATGTATCTTTTGGAAGTGTATCCTCTAGAGTTTTAGATGTTTTTGTCTTTTGTTTGTCGTTAACGACATAAACGCCATCTTTTACCTCAAAGTAATTTGTTGAAGCTGCTGCAGCAACAGGTATCGCTGATTGACTGATCAGGCAGCCTAATAATAAGCAACTTAATACTGTTTTTTTCATTTTATTCCCCTCTATTCTAACTTATGTCCTGCTAAAATCATTTTCTCTCTGATTTACTAACTGATAGCTTACGCGTAACATATTATCTCTGTATAAAATCTCCTCCTTTATCATCTTGATTACATCAACTCTGCTATCTCGCGTCTGAACTTTATTATGGTAATTTGTAAAGTTGACCATAGTATGCGCAAACCCAATAGTTGGCAGACATTGACTAGTTGAAATGAGATCGGGATGCTAGTTCCGTTACCTGTTTAAATGGTATCGGTAATAACATATCTAACCTTTGTTAATTAAATGATCTGATTTTATTATATATTAAAATGTAAGTAAAATCAAATAATTTGACAATTTAAGCGATGATGTGTTTTGAAAAAAGTTAGCGTTCGAGATGATGCCTGATTTATTGACAGGTTTTCATAAAATAAAAAAACGATCTTTTATAATCGTTAGTAGGTTCAGGTACATGAAAAACTGTTTGTTTCATTAGGTTTGATTAACTTTGTAGGAAGAATTGTGCGTGTTCATAGTGATAAAAATTTTTGGTAAAATCAAAAGGTTAGCCGTTATTTGTGTAATAAATTTCTTCCATTATGAGTACGGGAGACCCTTTTTCCACATTTAAAAAACTAGATATTTCACTATTTGTTTTATTGATGCTAATATATTTATCTGAAAATCCTATCCGTGAGTCATCAAGGAAACTGCCATTATACTTCAGTCATGGAGAACTTTTTCGTTTTATTCAAACAAGAAGTTTATTACAGTCGAGTCTTTAGTTTATTTGAAACGTTAGCACAACACGGACCGAGTTAATCAGAGGTTGAGCTGGAAGTTGTCAGCCCAATCTTAACTGTCGTTACCAAATTAACAAAAAAATCAAGTACGAATACTTGATTTCAAAAGTCTCTATTTTGGGGGTCACACTACTTAACTATTATCTGTTCTTGATGGGGGATGAGCTGCTCTAGTATTAACTTGATAAAATAAATTGTGATTAAAAATACAGCAAAAATCATTGGAATAAAAGTTCTGATACCAGAGATATAAATCGTTGGACTTAATGATAATAACATCTTAGTCGCTACACCACCGATCAGTAGTGTGAACACAATTATTCTGTCTCGATAAGTTGTTAAGACAGTCCATGTCATGAGCATAATACCTATAAATAGCATAAGCATGGCTAAATCAGGAAATGTCGTCGCAATAGAGTGTCCCGTGGCTGATAAGACATTACCTTTTGTATCTTTAGGGAATGTATCATATATTATTTTTATTTTAGATGCGGGGGTCCAAAGTTGAAGATAAGGCAATACAATGATTAAAATAATAGTGCTTAGTCCGATGGTTTGATGAAGTGTTTTTCGAATGATTGAAAAAATTAATATACTGATTAACATTAAGATGAAAAATAAACTAACTGACCCATTAAAAAGTAAATCATAGGACATCTTAATAAAGCCCATATCTAATTTTCTTAACAGATTTATAGATTGAAACTCGGGAAATCTGACATTGGTTTCGACTGCGTTTCGTATGGCATTACCTGGTGATAATTTAGCAGATAAGATGCCACCTATTGATAGGATAAAGAAAGGGACATACTTTAAGACTGATAATTTTTGATAAATTTGATAGCCGATTGCTACTGAGAAAATGATAAGTCCCAATAAAGCAAATTGTTCTTGTTGAATCGCAAATAAAAAAGCTAAAAGTTGTAGGATATAGGTCTTTGTGACTTGCTTAAAGATAAGTAAAACATAGGCCATTAAACACATTGGTACATAGTAGTTTGCCATCGTAGCAATGATACCAGCACCTTCAAATAACAGATTAATAGGAAAAAAGAATAATGCAAGTATTGCAATGATTATTTTATATTGGTGATATCGGCTATCGTTAAATCCTAGTAATTGAATGATGGCGTACATGAATAAAAAACTAAGACAAAACATTAATAAAAGAAACTGTATAGCATGTACGCTAAAATAAGCAGTGATTGCTTCAATTAAAAATCGACTACTCCAATTTTTATATCGAAATACGGCAAATGATAAGTAATGATAATTAAAAGATTTAATATCACTTTTAAATTGTAGTGCATCACCTGATCTCAAAGGTGAACTCATAATATAGATACTCATGAGTAAACTGAACATAAACGGTATGCTATTTTTTTTGATTAATGTCTTCATTAGCTAAGCAAATATTTCTTTCATTAGAATAAGATGTATTTTATATTTCAATAATTAATTATATCACATAATAATAAGAAATAAATGAGTGTATGTTAAGGTAGTTGATATTTTTGATAAACCTAATCTGTTTGTTCATCGATGTCACGCATAATAGATTAGCTTCCTCATATCAATACAATTATGCTAATGACAGGAGATCAAGTCAGGGTTGAAATGGTACTTCACTTTATCTTCTAAACACCTGTTTATTCTGAAATGTCAGGCTAATCGTGCTCATGATTGCTAATGCTAGGACACCTATCAGCCAGCCAATTGTGATATTATCTACTTTAGAAAAATTGACTGATAGAATCAGTCCGCCTATACTCGCACCGATAGCAATCCCCATGTTTTGTAGCATCCTTTGAAGAGAACTAATTTCTCCTTGGATTGTATTTGGTACAGCGCTAGTGATTAAATCAATATTTGCTGGTTGAAAACATCCACCACCAACCCCATAGAGTAGCAGAAAAAGTGTCACTAGATAAGGGGTTAAGAAATGATGACACAAGAATAATAAGAGAAAAGATAGTCCCATCAGTAGTAGACCAAGGCTGACAAATTGTTTACTTTTTGTGCCATTATTATGTTTACTGCTGATTCTTGAGAAAATAACAAGACCGATAGGTGTACCAAGGATAAATAGCCCTGCCATACCAGAGTTGACGCCTAGTATTTTTTCGAGAAGAAAAGGTGGGAATAAAAAGATGAGTGCGGATGTAAATCCAAAAGTAGTCGTTTGTAATAAGAATAACCCTAAACCAGGACTGTTTTGATAGACGTTTAGGTTGAGTAATCCTTGATTTTTTTGTTTTTCGATTTTCAGTAACAGCACGAGTAGTATTAGTGCTGTTATGAGTAATAAACTGCCTACTGCCAGATTAGTTTGGATGATAGATAGGCCAGAAAGTAACGTGAGGATTGTCCCAGAAATGAATGCAGCACCTAAGCTATCAATTTTTTGACTCTGTCTTGTTTCCTCTTTGATATGTTTTAATAAATAAGCATTTACCATCAGTGAAACGATGATAATGGGAACATTAATCCAAAAAATCCATCGCCAACTCCCCATAAATAGTAGCACTCCGCCAACAGTTGGCCCCAAAACAGGTCCAAGACCTATAGCAATGCCTAAAGTACCTATGGCTGCTTGGAGATGCTTTTTGTCGACATGTGTTGTGATTAAGGCGATGGCAGTTGCTTGGACTCCAGCTGCACCGATACCTTGAATAATTCTAAAGCATATCAATGTGTTGATATTAGTAGCGTACCCTGCTAATAGAGAACTGAGACCAAATATCGTCAGACCAAACATCGAGATTTTTAGTTTTCCGATTTGATCACTTAGCACGCCCAGTAGCATAATGACAGCTGCTAATGTCATGGTGTAACCCGAGATACTCAGTGTGGTAATCGTAGGTGTCGTGTGAAAATATTTGGTGAGAAAGGGCAAAGCGATAGTCATGATACCAGTATCAAGTGTGGAGAGAAACATGCCGGTACAAGCTAGAAAAATAATCAGAGAGTTGAAAGAGATGATTTTATTTTTTTGCATGATTCACCTCTAGACTAATTATCAAACGGATTAACGCTTCTTTTTGGCCGGTCATCTTGCTCAAGCATGATTTTTGGAGTGACTGTCTCTCTATTTTGCTAAACTGAAAGAGATTTAGTTTGTTGTCTACATGTTTTTGATTCATATCTTTATGCCTTACCTATTTATTATATATCTCTAACATACGCTTTTTTAGGGAAAAGCGATATAATAAAAGCAACGATTGCTTAATTATTCAATCAAGGAGATATGATGTCAATAAAAGTAAACTTCGAGAATTTTACTACACAAAGTGAAGAAACTTTAATGCAGAGGGTCCAGTTTGTCTACTCACCACTTAATGAACTTTTTCGTTCCTTACATATCCTACTTAATCCAAGACATCATGGGCTACATATGAAATGGATTGTGGATACGCAACAAAAGATGACCAAAGCATTATATCAAGAGCTACGTTATTTTCAGCTGTTTTATGAATTAGGCACACCCACTGCTTTTTTGCCTAGTCGTGAGTATGTCATCACTACTTTAGATAATGAGCTGTTGCTGCTTGAAAAGACACTGCATACTATGTCAGGAAAAGAAGTGGCTAAAATCTTAACTCAAGTGAGTGAAAATAGAGAAAGTCACTTTATTCCAGAATTGGCCAAAGGGATAGAATGGGGGGATTTTCAGTTAGTTGATAGTGAAAACATTATCTCAGATATTTTACAAGATGCACCTAGTGTTTATAAGCGCTTGATGCAATTTTTGACACTATATAAACAGACTATTTTTAATCCGTATTGGGAAGAAAAGCATATTGATAGGGTACTTTTATCAGAAATAGAAGCCGCTAGCCAAGCGATGCATAATTTTGGCTTTTCAACGTTTATCAATCAACTTCAAATCGAGCGAATCAAGTTTCAAGATAATCAGTTGGTCATCTTAAAACCATTTGAGGAGCAGATTCGATTTACAAATGCTGATGCCTTACTTTTTGCGCCAAGTTATTTCACTTATCCACATCTTTTTGCTGAGAAGTTTGCCAAGGGATTGTTTATCACCTATGATTGTCTTAATCGTCAACATAAAAAAATAGATACCGCACAACTTAGTAAAATTTTCTTTGCTTTAAGTGATCCTGTCAGAATTGATATCGTGTCATATCTCTATGAAGAAAAAAATACGACACAGGCCTTGGCACAGATTTTATCTTATACACCTTCAAATATATCTAAACAACTGAAACTTTTAAAAATAGCGGGGCTCGTGGTAGGTGAAAAGCAAGGTAAGTTTGTTTTTTATACACCAACTCCCTTGTTAGCAAAAGTACTACCAAGTTTTAAAGACATGGTATCAACTGAAGCAAGGGATTCGTAATCTTTTGGGAACCATGGTGTTCTTTTTTCTCTAAAATGAAAACGTTTCCGTTTTTAATTTTTTGTGCTAGTATAGGTTTAGGTGGTTTTTTATGAAAAAGATAAAATTATTCATTTAAGGTATTTTGTCCATAGTGATTTGTCTGACCTTTAATTAGAGAGCATCAGCTGATGACCTAATTACGTATGCTGATGAATCTCGTCATGAACAAATGGATAGCGCTACTATTAGATTGAGAACTGGTGGATATATCGCAAAAAATCATAGACGGACAAATTATAAGGTGTTAACTAATTGGGCCTTTAGTTATCGCCATGAAGTACGTATACCTTATACTGGGATTTATAATACTTACAAAGTGTACAGTAGAAAGGTCTCTTATCGTGCAACATATGATTTATATGATAAATATTCAGGGAACTTTATTCGACGTGTCTCCCAAGATATTACAAGTCATGAGAGTAAGATGGTTCTAGAAACATGACTAGGAAAAGAGGTTAGCTATGAGTAACTTGACATCTAGTATGCTTTATTTTATTTTTTTGAGTCTTTATTATTATCTACCTCGAGCAATTTTAGTAAGGACAACAAATGTCATAGATAGTTTGATTAATGCCAGACAAAGCATCGCTTTAGGACTCAGTCTGATTTTTGTTGGGGTATATCTCCTACAATACGTCGCGAAACGATTTAAAAAAGTTAACTTGTCTTTACTACTCATGAGTTATTATGGTGTATATGTTATCGGTGCTATTGTCACGTTTATTGTGATTGGATTTAAGTGAGTGGGTATCTATCAGGGGTGTTTAAATCCTAAATTTAAAAGTTGTTGTCTAGAGGACTTGACTTTTACTGAAAACATGGTAAACTAGCATGGTATGCTTTTGGCATAACTACGAAACGGAAAAGAGGTGAAATCCTATGTCACAAACAATCGTACGCAAAAACGAATCGCTTGACGACGCGCTTCGCCGCTTTAAACGTTCAGTTACAAAAGCTGGAACACTTCAAGAAGCTCGTAAACGTGAGCATTACGAAAAACCTTCTGTAAAACGTAAACGTAAATCAGAAGCAGCACGTAAACGTAAAAAATTCTAATGACTAGAATATAAAGGTAACCCATTTGGGTTGCCTTTTTTTGATGTGAGTTGTTGAAGTAAAAAGCTGAGTATCAAACAGTCTATACCACTATGATAAGTGCTTAAAACCGTAATAATTCTTGTCACGGTTCTTGATTTTGTGATATAATGAACCATGTAGTGTTATATCATACAAAATTTAATGGAGGCAACACCAAAATGGCTAAACTTACAGTAAAAGACGTTGAGTTAAAAGGAAAAAAAGTACTCGTACGTGTGGACTTTAACGTTCCTTTGAAAGATGGCGTGATTACAAACGATAATCGTATCACTGCTGCTCTGCCAACAATTAACTATATCCTTGAACAAGGCGGACGTGCAATTCTTTTCTCTCACCTTGGACGTGTAAAAGAAGAAGCTGATAAAGCTGGTAAATCACTTGCACCAGTTGCAAAAGCATTGTCTGAAAAACTTGGTAAAGAAGTTGTATTTACTGGTACAACACGTGGTGCTGAATTAGAAGCTGCAATCGCAGCACTTAAAGACGGTGAAATCTTACTTGTTGAAAATACACGTTTTGAAGACATCGATGGTAAAAAAGAATCTAAAAACGATCCTGAACTTGGTAAATACTGGGCTAGTCTTGGCGAAGGTATCTTCGTAAACGACGCTTTTGGTACAGCTCACCGTGCACATGCATCAAACGTTGGTATCTCTGCAAACGTTGATAAAGCAGTAGCTGGTTTCTTACTTGAAAACGAAATTGCTTACATCCAAGAAGCAGTTGAAGCGCCAGAACGTCCATTTGTTGCCATCCTTGGTGGTTCAAAAGTTTCAGATAAAATTGGTGTTATCGAAAACCTTTTATCAAAAGCTGATAAAGTAATTATCGGTGGTGGTATGGCTTACACATTTTTGAAAGCACAAGGATACGAAATCGGTACATCACTTGTTGAAGATGACAAACTTGATCTTGCTAAAGAATTACTTGAAAAAGCAGCAGGTAAATTAATCTTGCCACTTGACCATAAAGTTGCTAACGCTTTTGCTGGTTATACTGAAGTTAAAGAAACTGCTGACCAAAACATTCCTGAAGGCTTCATGGGTCTTGACGTAGCAAGCAAAACAATTGCTGACTACAACACACAACTTGAAGGTGCTA
>JAKDQI010000074.1 GCA_030454995.1 Pseudolactococcus plantarum
GAAAAGATGGAAAGTAATAATAATTTTAAATCGTCTTGGTTTTTTAAGTGGCTATTAGATAATAAGGTAGCAACTGGTTTTGCTGTTACACTACTTTTTTTACTCAATATCTTACTTTTGACCAAACTAAGTTTCATGTTTCAACCGATTGCTGACTTTCTCGGTGTCATCATGTTACCAATTATTCTAGCAGCAGTCTTTTACTATTTACTTAGCCCAATTGTTGATTACTTTGAGACGCGTAAAGTCAAAAGAGTTGTCACAATCAGTATCTTATTTGCACTTATTTTGGCTTTAATTGTCTGGGGATTAGCTGTTGCTATCCCAAATATTGCCTCTCAAGTTGAAAAATTAATTAACAATTTTCCAGCTTATGTCGAAACTGGTAAAACACATATTAATAGTCTTGTAGAAGATAATCGATTTAAACAATTCCAACCTCAAATTGAGAAAGCAGTGACGAGTTTCTCAAATAATTTAATTGATATTTCAAAAAATATTTCAGGTAGTTTAGTGAATGGAACAAGTTCATTTTTATCTGCAGCAACTGGTGTTGTGATCGCACTTATGATATTCCCGTTTATCCTGTTTTATTTATTGAGAGATGGTAAACAACTCAATGGGTATATCACGAAAATGTTGCCAATTTCTTGGCGTAAAGACACATCAACGGTTTTATCTCAAGTAAATGAACAATTATCTAGTTATGTACGTGGTCAGCTAATTGTTGCAGGAGCTGTTGCCATTATGTTTTCTATCATGTTTTCAGTTATCGGCTTAAAATATGCTGTTTTGATTGGGATTTCTGCAGGGTTTCTTAATTTGATTCCTTATCTGGGGTCATTTCTAGCGATGATTCCTGCATTGATTATTGGACTTGTAGCAGGGCCATTTATGATTGTGAAAGTGCTAATTGTCTTTGTTATTGAACAGACTATCGAAGGTCGATTTGTTAGTCCATTAGTACTAGGTAGTAAGTTAAATATTCATCCGATTACAATTTTGTTTGTCTTGTTGACGTCAGGTAAAATTTTTGGATTTTGGGGCGTTCTAATTGGTATCCCTGCTTACGCATCTGCTAAAGTTATCGTTGTATATTTATTTAAGTGGTATCGTCAAATCTCAAGTCTTTATGAAGATTAAACGATTAGCTTTTTAAAGAAGAGATCATACATGGTTTTGTGTGATTTTTTTATTGTCCAATTATTTGACAATCTAATTTAAAAAACGTAATATAAAAATAAAATAAGGATTAAAAAATAACCTACTGTTCAGATGTAGTTACCAACAAAAAGAAAGTAAACTAGTATGCATATTGAGACTTTATTAGACAAAAAAGAAATGATACAAGTTGATATTATACGCTTATTATTATTTCAGACAAAACAAACGACAAAACAGGCCTTGGCTAAAAAAGTCAATTTAACTCAAAATGCTTTAAAAGATTACATGCTAGATATTGTGACAACTTGTCAATCCCTAGGAGAAAGCTTCAGCATTACAACTGAAGAAAAAGCGTTAGCCATAACCTTTTCATCAGACATTAACTTTGACAAAATCCTATTGGCCTATGTGAATCAGAGTTTATCATACCAGATTTTACGATATGTATTAGTTCATAAAAAAGTATCCATTTTTCAGTTAAGTCAGGAATTCACTAGTAGTGAAGCCACTATATTTCGAAAGTTAAGAGAGTTAAATCAGCTATTAACCCCTTTTCATATCAAGATAAAAAATGGCCAATTAGTGGGTGATGAATTACAAATTCGCTATTTTTATTATAGTTTATTCACGATTATGGATACGGAATTTTCAAGTGATGATTTGGCTGTTTCGCACCTGATAGAAAAGATACAACCTGAGTTTCGTCATACGTTTTCAAGAGGTGCATTGAAACGATTAAGTTGTTGGCTTTTTGTAACACGCTATAGACTTTCGGTAGCAAATTCTGAAAATAGTCATTTTTTTGATATTGAGGATAAATTTATTTCCGATCCACTATATCAAAAAATGGGTGAAATTATACATCACTATTTTAAAGATATGGCCAGCTATGTCAGTAAATATGAAGGGGCTATGTTTTATTGTTTTTTTGTCAGTTTTGATATTTTAGGTACGGATAATTTTTCTACCTATGATCTTACCAGGCGAAAAAAGATATCGACAGCTATGTTAGATACATATAGTCGTGAAATCATTTTGTCTTATTATGGCTATCAACGTCTTAGTATTTCAGATGAGAAGGGCTTAGCTTATAAACTTTCTCAAATTCATACACGTGTGTTTTGTTTTCAGGGAGAGATGTCGCTTTATGAATCCGAACGCATACACCATTATTTCCAACAATATATCACACCTGAAATGGCAGACTTAATTACAAAATTAATCCAAACAGCTCAAGAACGTTTAGGGCTAACAGATATGACAAGTGATTTTCTCTGGACTAACTATGCCAATATTTTAGTATCAATCAACCTTTCTCTCTATCAAAACTTGACTGTCGGTATCGATCTTGATAATTTATTTAGTTTTGGGGATAGTTTATATCACTTTTTACTCAGTGAATTATCAGGAATTCCTCAGGTAAGATTTGAAAAATTTCATGATTATGAGTACTATGATTTGATACTTACCACTAAAGAAAAACCAATTTCTCAAACGTCGCACTATTATTATCTATCAGAATTTATATCGCCGTATGATATTGAAAAAATAAAGATAATCATTAACAAAATTAAGCATCAAAAAAATAACTATCAAAAATAATGTAAAAATAGTCTATTATTGATAGTCTATTTTTTTACACCCATGTTACTATAAGAATATAGAAAGCGTTTTCAAACAAATAGAAAACACTACCTTTAAAAAAATCGTTGAGGAAGTGACTCATAAGCGAATATACATAAGTCATTTATCTCATTAGAGATGTTGTGAAGTAGGTGTGATATCATATGTTTAAAGTAGATATCTAGATAAATGGAGGATTATTTTGGTAGAAGAACAATACATTATGGCGATTGATCAAGGTACAACAAGCTCACGTGCGATTATATTTGACAAAGCCGGTCAAAAGATTGGTAGTTCCCAAAAAGAATTTACACAATATTTCCCACAAGAAGGTTGGGTAGAACACAACGCAAATGAAATATGGAATTCAGTCCAATCTGTTATAGCCGGCTCATTTATTGAGTCAGGTATCAAACCGACACAAATTGCTGGTATCGGGATTACAAATCAACGCGAAACGACTGTAATATGGGAAAAAGAGACTGGTAAACCTATTTATAATGCTATCGTGTGGCAGTCAAGACAGAGTTCAGAGATAGCAGACAAGTTGAAAGCAGATGGTAAGAGCGAGTGGTTTCATAAGAAAACCGGATTGGTGATTGACGCTTATTTCTCAGCAACTAAAATTCGCTGGATACTGGATCATGTACCTGGCGCACAGGAACGTGCCGATAAAGGCGAATTACTTTTTGGAACTATCGATACTTGGTTAGTTTGGAAATTAACTGATGGCCAGTCTCATGTTACAGACCTCTCTAATGCCAGTAGAACTATGCTATTTAATTTAACAACTTTAGAATGGGATACAGAAATTTTAGACTTACTTAATATTCCTCGCGTGATGTTACCGACATTAGTCTCAAACTCTGAAATTTATGGCATGACACAGAGTTTTCATTTTTACGGTAGTGAAGTGCCAATCTCAGGCATGGCTGGTGATCAACAAGCAGCCTTGTTTGGACAGATGGCTTTTGAAGCAGGTATGGTCAAAAATACATATGGGACTGGTTCTTTCATTGTCATGAATACCGGGGATACCCCAAGTTTTTCTAAAAATAATCTACTCACAACTGTAGCCTATAGTCTAAATGGACAAGTCAATTATGCTTTAGAAGGTAGTATATTTGTGGCTGGATCAGCAATTCAATGGATTCGAGATGGTCTTGAATTACTTGAAAAGGCTAGTGACTCTGAGGCAGCAGCGAAAGCATCTCAAAATGATGATGAGGTTTATCTCGTGCCAGCCTTTGTTGGTCTTGGAGCCCCATATTGGGATCAAGATGCACGTGGTGCAATGTTTGGCTTAACACGAGGGACAACTAAAAATGACTTGATTAAAGCAACGCTACAGTCTATCGCCTATCAAGTACGTGATATTGTGGATACCATGCAAGATGATACAGGTATTGCTATACCAATCTTAAAAGTAGATGGTGGTGGGACTGCAAATAATTACTTGATGCAATTTCAATCAGATCTACTAGATATTCCAATTCAGCGTAGTAAAAATGCTGAAACAACTGCACTTGGTGCTGCATTTTTAGCAGGCCTTGGCGTTGGATTCTGGAAAAACACAGATGAAATCCGAGAATTTTATGAAGCAGGAAAAGTTTTTGAAGCAGATATGACATCAGAGCGTCGTGAAAAATTATATGAAGGATGGCACAAAGCTGTCACAGCTACACGCACATTTAGATAAGGAAAGAGAGTCAAAATGGTAGAATTTTCAATCAAAACACGCAAAGAAGCGATAGACAAACTATCTCAAGAACAGCTTGATTTACTCATCATTGGTGGTGGCATTACTGGAGCTGGTGTTGCCTTACAGGCAGCAGCATCTGGTATAAAAACAGGCTTAATTGAAATGCAGGACTTCTCAGAAGGCACCTCATCAAGGTCAACAAAATTAGTGCATGGTGGTATTCGTTATCTCAAAACATTTGATGTAGAGGTTGTATCTGACACTGTTAAGGAAAGAGCAATTGTCCAACAAATAGCACCACACATCCCTAAACCAGATCCGATGTTATTGCCGATTTATAATGATGAAGGTCCAACAACTTTTGATATGTTTTCTGTTAAAGTTGCTATGGACTTATACGATAGACTAGCGGGTGTGACAGGAACAAAGTATGAAAACTATACCTTGACCGCTAAGGAAGTCCTAGCACGTGAACCATATATAAAAAAAGAAGGATTACAAGGTGCAGGTGTCTATCTTGATTTTCGTAACAATGATTCACGCCTTGTCATTGAAAATATCAAGCAAGCAGCCCAAGATGGGGCCTACTTGGCAAGTCGTGTTAAGGCGATTGCTTTCTTATATCAGGGTGAAAAGATTATCGGTGTTAAAGCGCGTGATGAATTAACAGGCGAGACATTTGAGATTAAAGCAAAAGTTGTTATCAATACGAGTGGCCCTTGGGTTGATAAGATTCGTAACTTAAACTTTACTCGTGCTGTAATCCCACAAATGCGTCCGACAAAAGGTGTCCATCTTGTTGTAGATGCTAAAAAATTGCCAGTCCCACAACCGACTTATTTTGATACACAAAAACAAGACGGGCGTATGGTTTTTGCAATCCCAAGAGAAAATAAGACTTATTTTGGCACAACAGACACCGACTACGATGGTAACTATGAAAATCCTCAAGTGACACAAGAAGATGTTGATTATTTACTAGATGTCATTAATCTACGGTATCCCGATGCTAACTTAACGATCGATGATATAGAAAGTTCATGGGCAGGTTTACGTCCTCTCCTAATGGGTAACGCTGGGTCTGATTATAATGGCGGTGATAATGGCAGTTTATCAGATCATAGTTTTGACAAAGTGCTGAATATTATCGGCGAATTCAAAGCGAATAAAGCAAGCAGAGCAGAAGTAGAAGATGTCTTGAACCATTTGGAAAATTCACGAGCGGAAAAAAAATTATCACCGTCTCAAGTATCTCGAGGCAGTTCTCTAAAACGAGAACCTGATCATCTCATTACTTTATCAGGTGGTAAAATTACTGATTATAGGAAAATGGCTGAGGGAGCTATTGACCTGATCAAAAAAGTCTTATCTGATGAATTTGGTCTAGTCTATCAAGATATCAATTCTAAAGAATATTCGGTTTCTGGCGGAGATTTTGATCCAGAAAAAGTATCAGAGACTGTAGCACAAAATGCTTTGATCGGTGTAGATTCGGGTCTATCTGCTGATGAAGCAACCTATATCGCAGATTTTTACGGAACAAATGCATTAACTATCTTTAAACTTGTTAAATCATTTCCCGCATATGCACAGTTGAGTTTAGCAGAATCAGCTATGCTTCGTTACGCTATGGATGCTGAGATGGCATTGACACCAAGTGATTACTTGATGAGAAGGACTAACCATATTTTGTTCCAACGTGATCGTTTAGATGAAATTAAATTGCCTGTAGTCGATGCTATGGCTGACTACTACGTCTGGACAGATGATGAGAAAGCACAATATTTAGCTGAACTTAATAAAGTGATTCATACATCTGATTTAACCGATTTGAAAGAGGGGTAAGCAAATGTCAGCAGAAATGACTCAGATTTTCAGTGAATTTATTGGTACAGCCATTCTCGTTTTATTAGGTGATGGTGTTTGTGCAGCAGTCAATCTAAACAAGAGTAAGGCTCAAAATTCAGGATGGATAGTAATCGCTTTTGGATGGGCATTAGCTGTGACAATAGCCGTTTTCGTAGCAGGCCTTAATGGACCAGCACATCTAAATCCAGCGGTAACGATTGCTATGGCGATAAATGGCAGTATCAGTACTAGTTTGGTCTTACCATTTATCCTTGCACAGGTATTGGGTGGTATTGTTGGCGCCATTTTAGTTTGGTTAGCTTATCTGCCACATTGGGATGTAACAACGGATAAGGGGGCGATTCTTGGTACCTTCGCAACAGGCCCCGCTATTCGTCACTATCCTGCGAATTTTATCTCAGAAGTAATCGGTACATTTGTACTTGTAACTGGTTTATTAGCTATTGGGGCAAACAAGTTTGCAGACGGATCAAATGTCTTTGCAGTTGGTGGGTTGATTTTGGCTATCGGCTTATCACTTGGAGGTACAACTGGTTATGCTATCAACCCAGCTCGTGACTTAGGTCCTAGAATTGCTCACTTTATCTTACCGATGAAAAACAAAGGAGATTCAGATTGGGCTTACAGCTGGATACCAGTTATCGCACCTATCGTTGGTGGCGGATTAGCTGTTGCCTTATTCAGTTTAATCAAATAAGTGCTAAATCTATCAAAAAAAACATTCTAGACAGTAGTCTAGAATGTTTTTTTTGTTTAATTTTAAAAAGTGACCGTAAATGTTGTCCCTTTATCAAGGACACTCACCACATCAATATGTCCACCAAGCTCTGCTAAATTCTTTTTGACAATAGCAAGTCCTAGTCCAGTGCCTTCTGAATCTCTAGTATGATCTGCACGATAGAATCTTTCAAATATACGGGAAGTTTCTATCGCCGTTAAACCTGGTCCATTATCAGATATAGTGAACGTTAATTTTTTGTCGATTTTACTAGCAGAAATGAAAATTTTACCACCTGAAGGTGTGTAATTAATCGCATTTTCTATCAAATTCTTTAGGATAGCATACAGATGTTTTTCATTTGATTTAAAGTAAAGTTTATCTTGATATTGTTTAGTAAGTGTTAGCTGTTTATCTTTAATCGCAAACTCAAAATTAGTTAATACCTCATCTATCTGTGTTGATAGATTCAATTTTGTCTTTTTGAGATGTAGTGGTTGTCTGGTCATTTCTAAGGTATCTGCAACCAAAGTAGATAAACGCTTAGTTTCTTTAACAATATGTTTGGCAAATACCTTGGCATCACTTGTCGAGAGTTTATCTAAGTCATTAACTAAAATATCAGCAAAACCTGCTATAGCTGTTAAAGGCGTTTTTAAATCATGTGAAACATTAGCGATAAAGTCGTTATGAGCGATAGTAGTTGCTTTATAAGTTGTGACATCAATCATCGTGACCATTAGTCGATGATCAAGAGACTGAATAGGTCTAACATTCATCGTATAGTAAGCATTAAGTTGTTCAAAATAAAATGTATGTTCTTGTTGACCAGGTTTTAGCATCTTATTAACTAAAAATTGTAAAACATCACTATAAGGACTGAAGATATCTAGATTTTTAGTATCGGCAAATTCATTTTTAAAACTCGCATTGCTACGACGAATTGTCCCTTTTAAGTCGTAAATAAAGATAGGAAATTCAAAAAGTTCAATGAATTCATATAAATTTTTCTTAGCAGGTGTTGAACTCTCAGCTTTATGCTGGATACTTTCTCCTAGATGATTTAAAGCAGTTGTCACTTTATCATCATTTTCAGAGATCAAATAACTCTGAGTTAAGGGACTGCGACGGATATTTTTAATTTTAGCAATCGTATCGGTCTCAAACTGATGTAGTTTTTTGGCACTTGTGTAAAGTTGATAAATCCATATCAGATAGATAATCGTTGTAAAGGCAATAATAATCCCATTAACTGCACTATCTGAAGATCGTTCACGTGTAATTTGGATATAATTTTTTAAAACAGCATCCTGGTAATTTGGAATGGTTACTGTCATAGAAGTTTGACTCAGTGAACGTGTAAATCTTGCGCCATTTTTGATGTTTTCTACCGCTTTTGACTGAGTAGATAAAGGTAAGACTAATACCGAATCATCAAATTTAGTTTGTGGATTTTTATTTAAAATATCTGCAACAGCATAAGCACGTACTGTCAAATTTTCTGTATCTATTTTTAACGTATGTTGCGTTAAAAAAATAATCATAACCACTGTCGCAAGGAGATAAACACCAGAAAAAAGTAGGAGCTTAGATATGTTAAATTTATTATTTAATTGTTTCATCTTCAATGAATCTGTACCCAAATCCTCTTTTAGTTTTAATATATCTGTTGTTTAATTTTTTTCTTAAATTACTAACGGTCACATCTACAACACGAGTTTCATAATCTTGTACTTCACCCCAAAATTCAGTGAGAATTGCTTCACGACTGACAATAATATCTTGATGTTGAATCAAAAAAACGAGTAGATTAAATTCTCGTTTTGACAGTGGCACTTTTTCATTATCGAGTGTTGCTGTTTTTGTTTTCAAATCAATACTTAAGTCTTTAAATTCATAAGCAGTGGGAGCTATATCTGGCTGAACAGCTTTATGATAGATCTGGTTACGTCTAATCAATGCATTAGCCCTCGTGATAATCTCTCTTTGTGGTGTCGTTTTATCGAGATAATCATCGACTCCAGCGTTGATACCGGTAATTTTAAGATCGTCATCGTCACGCGCTGTTAAGATAATGATGGGTGTATAGTTACCATGTTGTCTTAACTGCTCTGTAACAGCAAGGCCTGATAATCCAGGCATCATCATATCTAGCAAGATGAGATCGAAACTTTGTTTACTTGCAAGTGATAAAGCCTCAAGTCCGTCTGAGACAAGACTAACTTTAAACCCACCAGACTCAAATGTATAAGATAATAGTGCTGAAATGGCACTATCATCGTCCGCAATCAAAATTGTTTTCATACTTAGATTATAACAGAAAAGTAGTCGTAAAATACGATTATATTCCTATTTTTTTACAAATATAATTATATTTTTTTACAAAAATTAGTGAATAATAGCTCATTAAGATCACATAAGT
>JAKDQI010000075.1 GCA_030454995.1 Pseudolactococcus plantarum
AATATTGTCAGGGTTAATCTTATATTTTTTCAAGAAAATTACTGAAACCGTTTTCTTGATTGTCGCAGTTATTGTTTTGCCTTCATAGCTTGTATCTTGTCTTCTTCTGCAGTCACGCGGACAGTTTGTTGACCGACGTAAGTGACAAAACCTGGTGGTGTGCCAGTCGGTTTATGGAGTTTTTTGACATCTATCATATCGACTTGTACGAGATTTGATAAGCGTGCTTTTGAAAAATAGGCAGCCAGTTCAGCAGCCTCTGTAATTGTTTCATCAGATGGTGTTGGATTACCAGTTATTAGGACGTGTGAGCCAGGAATATCTTTGGCATGAAACCAAAGGTCTCCTTTTCGAGACAGTTTAAAACTGACTTGCTCATTTTGTAAGTTATTTTTACCGACAAGGATGACTGTACCATCTGTCGCTATATATTTTTCAGGTGGTAGTAGTTTTTGTTTTTTGTTAGTTCTGTGTTTTTGTTTGATAAATCCAGTTTGAATTAACTCTTCTCTGATATCAGTGATCTCAGCAACTGTTGCCTGTTTCAAAGCATTTTCAACAGATTCCAAATAAGTGATCGTTTGTTTGGTTGTTTCAATCTGTTGATCCAAAAATTTAACGGCCTGTTTAAGTTTGGCATATCTATGGAAATATTTTTGCGCATTTTGATTAGGTGTAAGGGCAGGATTCAGTGCGATTTCAAGCGGTTCATTGGTATAGTAGTTATCTAAGGTAATACTTGTTTTATTATTTGGAACTTGATGAAGGAAAGTGGTTAACAACTCACCTTTTTGTCTAAAGGTTTCAGCATTTGCAGTTGCTTGTAACTCTTTCAGCTGTTTTTTTAATTTTTTACGATTTTTATCTAACTCGCCAGTCACTTTACGAATCACTTCGCCTGCGACTTGTCGAACACGATCACGTTCAGCTTTATTCCGATAATAAGTATCTAACATATCAGATAGCGTATCAAATCGTTCATAGTGTTCAGAAAGGGCAATAGCCGAAAAAGTATCGTTATCATAGATACTAGGGATAGGCGTTGTTAACACAGATTTAAACTCAGCTAAACTTAACTGAGATAGTGTAGCGGCACTATCACGACCGATTCCTTGGAAAGTTTCTTGCAAGTTTGCTTTTGTCTGAAGGATCTCAAATAGTTTTTCATCAGACACTGAAAAAGGGTTTAGTTTTCCATCATCTGGTGGTGCAATATAAGTGGCACCGGGTAGAATTGTTCGATATTTATTTTGAGAAAAACCGACATGTTTGATAGATTCTAATATTTTATTTGACTGTCTATCTATCAAAATGATATGACTGTGTTTCCCCATAATTTCTGAAATTAAGGCAATTTTCATGCTATCACCGATTTCATTTTTTGAAGAAATTTCAAAGATAATTTGTCGGTCATTGTTGACTTGATAAATATTTTCAATAAATGCACCACTGAGGTATTTACGTAGAATCATGGTAAATGTGGACGGTGTTTTGGGGTTTTCAAATACTGTATTTGTGAGCTGAATCCGATTAAAGGTAGGGTGGGCAGAAATCAGTAATTTATGTGATTTTTGTTGGCTACGTACTTGTAATACCAGTTCATGACTGAATACTTGGTTGACCTTTTGGATGCGACCGCCAATTAATGTATCAGCTAATGCATTGGTCATATGGTGTAAAAAAATACCGTCGAAAGACATGTGTCACCTATTTCTATTTCAGATAAAGTGAGTGCTTATCCTCTTTTTTTATCTGACTGAGTTTTAATATTGTATAATTCTATTTTATCAGAATTTTTTGTAAAATGTCTCATTTTCCGTTATAATGGAGACATGACTAGAAAATTAAGTATCATCGGTGTATCGTTATTTATTATTTTTCTGATCGTTATCATGACCCCACGTGTGCAACATCGCATTCGACTTGAAGAAATGAAAGTTGTCCCTAAAGTGACAACAACTGATCATGTTTTAGCAGTACCAGAAAACAACGTTAAAGATTTAGTATTGCGTCAAAAAAATGTCACAGTTATCTTATTAAATGCTAAAAATACAGCGTTAAACAAACGTTTTGATCAGTTTGTAAATCAACAGCCTACTTTAGGTCTCACAAAAAAAGTCTATATTTTTCAAGACTTATATCGTGACAAATTTGTTGCGTCATTAACACTTGATGATACCGTCATTAACATTGTGACATTTCAAGATGGGGTTAAACAATCAGTACTTACGATAACATCTCAAACTAAAATGGATGACAAACTATTTGCCCAACTTAAATCGTAATGAACTGCGTTAGCAACTGGTTTTAAACCAATGCTATCTATATAATAAGAGGAGTATAAAAGGTAAAATGAAGAATAAAAAAATGTTACTTGTAGTCGGAATAATTATAATTATTGGTGCTTTATCCGTTATAATTCCCAAATTTATGAAGCAACAAAACACTGTAAAAAATGATCAAGTTAAAGTTGGTGTCTTACAATTTGTGACGCATCCTGCCTTAGATGAAATTTACTCAGGTATCAAAGAAGGCCTAGCTGATGAAGGCTATGCTAAAGCAAAAATTAACTTTTATAATGCGCAAGCAGACCAATCAAAAGTCACAACGATGTCTAGCCAATTAGTAGATCAAAAAAATAATGTGTTGATTGGTATTGCGACACCTTCAGCACAAGGCCTAGTCAACGCAACATCAGATATCCCTGTTATCATGGGTGCTGTTTCAGATCCAGTTGGTGCAAAGTTAATCAAAAATGTCAAAAAACCTGAGGGGAATATCACAGGCGTGTCTGACAAATTCCCAGTTGATAAAGAAATAGAGTTGATTAAATCATTGACACCTAACGTTAAAAAGATTGGTGTGCTGTACAGCTCTTCTGAGGATAACTCAAAATCACAAGTCGCTGAATTTAAAAAAGAGGCTGCTAAAAAAGGACTTGAAGTATCAGAATATGCCGTGTCATCTACTAATGATGTGACAACAATCGTTAATGTCGCTTTATCAAAAGAAGATGCGATTTATGTACCTGTAGATAATACAATCGCGTCAGCATTTTCAACTGTTATTGCACTATCAAATGCAGCTAAGAAACCAGTTTTCCCATCTGTTGATACGATGGTTGCCCAAGGTGGTTTAGCAGCTGTGACGATTAATCAACATGATTTAGGTGTTGCAACTGGTAAGATGGCAGCACAAGTTTTAAAAGGTAAAAAAGTATCAGAGTTACCAGTTGAATTCTATAATACAACAACACCAGTAGCCAATAAAGACACAGCTAAACTATTAGGCATTACAATTCCAGACAAATATAAAGAAGTTGCGGTAGAGAAAAAATGATTGTTTCAACCATTAATCAAGGCTTATTGTGGGCAATATTAGGTCTTGGTATTTTCATGACATTTCGGATTTTAAATTTTCCTGATATGACAACAGAAGGCTCATTTCCCTTAGGTGGCGCAGTTGCTGTGACGATGATTACACAAGGGTCAACACCATTAGTCGCGACCTTAGTTGCTTTTGTAGCTGGTTGTTTAGCTGGATTAGTCACTGGTTTACTCTACACAAAAGGTAAGATTCCAATCTTACTAGCTGGTATCTTAGTCATGACTTCATGTAATTCAGTCATGCTGATGGTGATGGGACGAGCAAATCTGGGCTTACTCGGCTTAGCTAAACTAAAAGGGACATGGATTAGTGTTATTGCTGTTGTCTTAGTCTTAGTGCTCATGTTTTATTTTTTAAATACACAGCTTGGACAGGCATTTATCGCAACAGGAGATAACATGGACATGGCAAAGTCTTTTGGGATTAATACCGATCGGATGGAGCTATTAGGCTTGATTGTCTCTAACGGGATTATTGCTTTATCAGGCGCACTCATCTCCCAAAATGATGGCTATGCAGATGTCTCTAAGGGTCTAGGTGTTATTGTCATCGGTCTAGCTAGTATTATCATCGGTGAAGTTTTATTTGGTAATGTCTCTTTGTTTGAGCGTTTGATTGCTATCGTGATTGGGGCTATTTGTTATCAGTTTTTGATACTAGCCGTGATTAAGCTAGGGTTTAATACCAACTATCTTAAAATATTTAGTGCCATCATCTTAGCATCTTGCTTAATGATTCCAACTTTAAAAGCGAAAGTATTTAAGGGGGTAAAACTAAATGGTAACTAATAACCTTCCGATTATAGAATTAAGACACGCGACAAAAATCATTGAAAACGGTGATGAGAGAAAAGTCATCTTAGATAATGTGAATTTAGCCATCTATGAAACGGACTTTATTACGATTTTAGGTGGTAACGGTGCTGGTAAGTCTACTTTATTTAATGCGATTTCTGGTACCTTAACATTGACATCAGGATCTGTTTGGATTAAAGGTGTCGACGTCACAAAAAAAACACCAGAAAAACGTGCTGCATTTATCTCTCGTGTGTTTCAAGATCCTAAGATGGGGACTGCGCCGCGTATGACGGGTGTGGAAAATCTAGCCATTGCCTCACGTCGTGGTAAGAAAAGAACCCTGAGATTACGTCAGATTAACAAATATAAATCAGAGTTCATCACATTAGCTGCGCAGATTGGTAACGGACTAGAAGCACATCTTGAGGTACCGACTGGTAACTTATCAGGCGGACAACGTCAAGCGCTAAGTCTACTGATGGCGACTATCGTCGAGCCTGAATTATTGTTATTAGATGAGCATACTGCAGCACTTGATCCCAAAACATCTAAAGCCTTGATGAAACTAACCCAAGAAATTGTGCGACAGCAACAGTTGACAGCCTTGATGATTACGCATCATATGGAAGATGCACTAAAATATGGTAACAGGTTGATCGTCATGAAAGATGGCAAAATCATCCAAGATCATAATACTGTCGAAAAAGAACAGATGAAATTAGAAGACTTCTATAGGATATTTGACTAATGACAAAATTTTTACAACGGGTCTCACGCATTATCTTAGCCGTGTTTGCTTTGATCTTATTGTTTACTGGCGGTATGAGTTTTCAACGATACCTAACTGAACATAAGGCACCTAAAACTGTTGTTACAGCTCAAGTGATTAAAGTTGACAATAGAAAAAAAGTCGCATATGACTATCATGGGGTACACTATAAATCAGTACCCGTGGCAAATGTGATACAAAATTTTGGTAAAGTAGGCGATAAAATAACCGTATATGTGAATCAACATGATCCGAAAAAAATATATATGAAACCAACTGTCACAGTATTGCTGATTTTAGCCTCAGTGATGATTGGTTGGGCTGTGTTAATCATCTTAGTATTAGGCTTTGAATATTGGTTGATTCATAAAGTAAAAGAGATAGCTCATAATAGTGACATGGCTATGTCAGAACAAGAAAAAGGAGCAAAATAGTAGCATGGAAAAAACATTTTTTATTATTAAACCAGATGGTGTGCGCAGATCTCTCGTTGGCTTAGTACTTGAAAGAGCCGAACGTCGTGGATTTTCAATTGAAAAACTAGAGATGACGCAGGTAACAAGAGAAATGTTAGACCAGCATTATTCAGATCTTGTTGATAAACCCTTTTATCATGAAATCGTTTCTTACATGCTATCAGGTCCGGTTGTCATTGGGGTTATGGCAGGTGGAGATGTGATTCATTCTTGGCGTAAAATGATGGGTGCTACTAACCCTCCAGATGCACTGCCAGGTACAATACGTGGTGATTTTGCTCATGCTTCTGATGATGGCTCTGTCGAAAATATCGTGCATGGGTCAGATTGTGCTGAATCAGCACAACGTGAAATTGCACTTTGGTTTGACTAAAACAATTAATCTGTCGTTAGACAGGTTTTTTATTTACCAAAACTATGGTAAAATAGGGGTTATGACTATAGACTTAAATGCAGTAAAAAAGCGGCAGGAAAATATTCGTAATTTTTCTATTATTGCCCATATCGATCATGGTAAATCGACACTTGCAGATCGAATTTTAGAACAAACTAAGACCGTTTCAGCTAGAGAAATGCAAGCACAACTTTTGGATTCTATGGATTTAGAGCGCGAACGTGGCATAACAATCAAGCTGAATGCGATCGAGCTGAATTATCTTGCTAAAGACGGCGAGACTTATATTTTTCACCTAATCGACACACCAGGACATGTCGATTTTACCTATGAAGTATCTCGTTCTCTTGCGGCTTGTGAAGGGGCGATTTTAGTTGTGGATGCAGCTCAAGGGATAGAAGCACAAACCTTGGCTAATGTATATTTGGCGCTAGACAATGATTTAGAAATCTTGCCAGTTATCAACAAAATCGATCTACCTGCAGCAGATCCAGAACGTGTTCGCCAAGAAATAGAAGATGTTATTGGATTGGACGCATCAGAGGCTGTTTTAGCATCTGCCAAAGCAGGGATTGGGATAGAAGAGATTCTAGAACAAATCGTTGATAAAGTACCAGCTCCTCAAGGCTCTGTAGATAATCCATTAAAGGCTTTGATTTTTGACTCGGTCTATGATGCTTACCGTGGGGTTATCCTTCAGGTCCGTGTGATGGATGGAATGGTAAAACCTGGTGATAAGATCCAGCTGATGAGTAATGGCAAGACTTTTGATGTCACAGAAGTTGGTATCTTTACACCAAAAGCAGTTGGACGTGAATTTTTAGCAACAGGTGATGTCGGCTATATTGCAGCTGCTATCAAGACAGTTGCTGACACACGAGTTGGTGATACGATTACACTAGCTGATAATCCTGCTGAGGAAGCACTAGCAGGTTACAAACAGTTAAATCCGATGGTGTTTGCTGGGATCTATCCAATCGAGTCGAACAAATATAACGACTTACGTGAAGCACTTGACAAACTCCAACTTAACGATGCCAGTCTTCAGTTTGAACCTGAAACATCACAAGCCCTCGGATTTGGTTTTCGTTGTGGTTTCCTAGGCTTACTTCACATGGATGTGATCCAGGAACGTTTGGAACGTGAGTTTAATATTGATCTGATCATGACAGCACCAAGTGTGGTCTATCATATCAATACGACTGATGGCGAAACACTAGAAGTGGCTAATCCATCAGAATTTCCTGATCCAACACGTATCGATAACATCGAAGAACCTTTTGTCAAAGCACAAATCATGGTGCCACAAGATTATGTTGGTGCCGTGATGGAGTTGGCGCAACGCAAACGTGGTGATTTTGTAACCATGGATTATCTAGATGAAAATCGTGTTAATGTCATCTATCAGATACCGCTATCAGAGATTGTATTTGATTTCTTTGATAAGCTAAAATCTAGTACCAAAGGCTACGCAAGCTTTGACTACGAAATTTCTGAGTATCGTAGAAGCTCGCTTGTTAAGATGGATATCATGCTAAACGCAGAACGTGTCGATGCTTTGAGCTTTATCGTCCATAAAGAATTTGCCTATGAACGTGGTAAAATTATCGTAGACAAACTCAAAAAAATCATTCCTCGCCAACAGTTTGAGGTACCGATTCAAGCAGCTATCGGACAAAAGATCGTTGCACGTTCTGATATTAAAGCCTTACGTAAAAATGTCCTTGCCAAGTGTTATGGTGGGGATATCTCACGGAAACGTAAACTCCTTGAGAAACAGAAAAAAGGTAAAAAACGGATGAAGGCAATCGGTAATGTCGAAGTTCCACAAGAAGCCTTCTTGAGTGTCTTGAGCATGGATGATGAGTAATTAATAATAAAAAACACTGTGTGAATAACTCCTAATAAAATAGACATGAAATAAAACACTATTTCAAGCATTTTATTAAGGAGTTTTTCATTTATAATGGACCATCTTGATCTTTAGGTCACTGTGAATACATATAGCTTATTTGACAAATGGTTTATGACAAAGACTGATGCTAGATTTAGGCTATCAATAGTCAATCAGGTTGATGATCAAAAAATAAATAACAAGTTAAAGGAGAGCGTTTATGGTAATCAATTTAATCGTCATTTGTTTGATGATTATTTTTACAGCATTTTTTGTTGCTGCTGAATTTGCATTTGTAAAAATAAGAAAAACGCAGTTAGAACAGTTGATAAATGATGGGAACAAGACAGCACCTTTGTCATTACACATTGTATCTCATTTAGATGAGTATTTGAGTGCTTGTCAACTTGGGATCACCTTAACCTCTTTGGCTATTGGTTGGATTGGTGAGTCAACGATAGAGCATCTTTTACATCCCGTATTTAATAGCCTCCCTTTTAGTGCCTCTTTCAATACAATCTCATCGCTGATTTTATCTTTTGGGATTGTGACGTTTGTGCATGTCGTCATAGGAGAATTGATTCCAAAATCAATTAGTATCTCTAAAACCGAACGCGTCGTTTTATTTGTGACTAAACCACTACATTATTTTAGACAAATTTCGTTTCCCTTTATTTGGTTGCTCAATTATTCAGCGTCATTAATAGGTAAACTCATAGGCGTAGAAATCAGTGGAGAAGGCAACGAGTCTCATTCTGAAGAAGAATTACTGTTAATCGCGAATCAAAGTCTGACACAAGGCGAAATCAATTCAGAAGAATTCGAGTTGATTAGCAATAGCTTTCGATTTGACCAAACCTTGGCACGAGAGATCATGGTCTCTCGAACAGATATGGATGTCTTATATGATGATCTGACAGTGAAAGCAGCACTTGACATCTCGCTAAAACAAGGACATAGCCGTTATCCTGTCGCGCATAAAACAAAAGATGATATTTTAGGGTATATCACACAGAAAGATTTGATTAAATGCTATCTGGAAAATCCAGAACAAGCAATCTCATCTCAAATAAATCCAGTCCTGAAAAATTTTGAGAATGTGCCGATCAAACAGTTACTCAATGCCATGAAAAAAGAAAAGAAACATCTTGCCATCCTAGTTGATGAATATGGTGGCACGTCAGGGATTGTAACGATTGAAGATATCATAGAAGAAGTGTTTGGTGATATTCAAGATGAACAAGACCATGAAGTTCCTTTGATCACACAAGTCAATCCATTGACTTATATAGCAGATGGCAGAATAGACCTATATGAGATTGCAAAGCGATTCGATTTATCTTTTGAAGAGCTAAATAGAGAAGGCGGGAAAAAAACTGCCAGCCTAGGTGGTTGGCTGCTCGTCTATAATCAAGAGCTAACCAAGGTTGGGAGTATTGTGACGTATCAAAATCTGACATTTGAGGTCACCAAAATGGATCAAGGCGTTATTGTAACAGAAGTCAAAATAACGATTAATGATCAAAAGGACCATGTTACAGGTATGTGATGATAGGATTAACAGGTAACTTAGTGTTACTTGTTTTTTTCTTGTCTAAATATATTCATTCCCTATGCTAATAAATTGTTTGAAAATCAGTAATTTAACATCCCTTGCATAAATCTGCATATTTTACTTGACAAATGCAATATTATACATTATTATTGTATATATAT
>JAKDQI010000076.1 GCA_030454995.1 Pseudolactococcus plantarum
CTTATTACACCAGTAAAAGGAGGTTAACAACATGGTAGATAACTTAAGACAACGTCTATGAAAGTTTTTGCCATGACATGATGTACAGCTTTTGTTTGGTTTGTCAAAAGTCGCATGTAATTCAAAAAGATTACAGACTTTTATTGGTAGGTCCCTGTGACTTGTACAGTGTTTTATTTGTAAACGATAGTATTTTAAGATATAACGAAGCATGTCTTTCCTTCCTTTTTTTGTGTACTAACTTAGATGATAGAGGGAAGGATTTTTTTATGAAAAAAATCGTCTGGACATATTTCCCACACGATTTATTATAGAGCCTAAAAAACTGACGAAAGTCGGTTTTTTTGCGTTAATAATAAGAAATCATGGCTTATGTCAATCATAGTTTAGGATACCCTAAATTAAAGTTGATGGCAACGCTGCTAGGGGGAACTGCAGATTATCACAAACTAAACAGATGATGTGATAAAAAAATGTCTGTCGTGACAAATTTATGAGCCGTACTTGACACAAAGTTTAGTACGTGCTAAACTATTGAGTATAAAAACATTAGAAAGTGTAGTATGTGCGAAATTTCAAAAACAGAACAAGACTACTTGAAGGCAATCTATCAAATTCAAGAAAAAACAAATGGCTTAGTTGGGATTACAGAGCTGGCTAACTATCTTAAAGTCGCTGCACCCAGTGCAACTGAGATGATTAAACGCCTAGCCAAAAAAGGGCTAGTGGAACATAAAAAATACTATGGTGTTTCACTCAAAACAGATGGCTACCAAGAAGCAAGATTTATTGTGAAATCTCATCGCATTTGGGAGACTTTTTTGGTAGAGCAAGCTGGTTATCAGATAGATGAAGTACACGAGGAAGCTGAGAATTTAGAGCACGCTTCATCTAGAAAACTAGTAGAGCGTTTGTATGCGTTGATGGACTTTCCAAAAGCTGATCCACATGGATCGGAAATTCCAGCAGATCGATTCTGGGAAAGTAGCGTGGTTGAGATTAACTTGAGCCAAGGCGAGTTAGGTCATAGATATGAAGTCATCGCAATCTCGGAAGCGGTTCGGGAGTTTTTGGTGACCTTATCTTTAAGCCAACCCAAATTTATCACTGTTATCAAGATATTGTCTGATACATCAGTCATTGTTAAGTTAGATGATGAGACAAGATTTGTGATTCCTAGCTTTCAAAAAAAGGAGTGGGAATTGAAGTATTATAGTCATTAACATGGGTAAAGTAGGTAGGTATAAAAATGTTACTAATGCCTAACTCAAAATCACTCGGCATTAATTAAATAAGAAGGAGTAGTAATGAAGAAACACAAGAAATTTGTAGCTTATGCCAATGGCCCTAGTCTAGCTGAAATAAATGGGACGGTTGAGATTCCTAAAAACAATAGTTTTTGGAAAAATATTTTAGCGTTTTCAGGACCTGGCGCACTGGTGGCAGTCGGGTATATGGATCCAGGGAATTGGATCACCTCTATCGGTGGTGGTGCACAATACGGCTATCTACTTTTATCAGTTGTATTGATCTCTAGTCTTATCGCCATGTTACTCCAGTACATGGCTTCAAAATTAGGCATTGTAACAGGGTTAGATTTGGCACAAGCTACAAGACAACATACTGGTAAAAAGCTTGGTTTTGTACTTTGGGTGATTACTGAACTTGCGATTATGGCAACCGATATCGCTGAAGTTATTGGTGGTGCGATTGCCTTAAACCTTTTATTTGGTATTCCTTTGGTTTGGGGTGTCATCCTAACGGTATTTGATGTTTTATTATTATTACTTTTAATGAAACTAGGATTTAGAAAAATTGAAGCGATAGTCATTACCTTAATTATCGTGATTATGGTCGTATTTGGTTATGAAGTGGCCATTTCAAATCCGAATATTGCTGATATGTTAAAAGGCTTTGTCCCTCAAAAAGAAGTTTTTAGTCGTAGCCAATTAATGATGGCTTTAGGGATTGTAGGGGCAACTGTTATGCCACATAATCTTTATCTACACTCTTCTATTGCACAAACTAGACGCTATGATCGTCAAGATGAGGATGATGTTGCGCGTGCAGTACGTTTTTCAACATGGGATTCAAATATCCAATTAACGGTAGCTTTTATCATCAACACACTATTACTGGTTTTAGGTGCTGCCATGTTCTTTGGTAGAGGAGAAGGTCTTGGGACGTTTAATTCACTCTATGATGCCTTACAAGATAATAAAATTGCTGGGGCGGTTGCTAGTCCTGTACTTTCGACGTTATTTGCGGTAGCACTGCTCGCTTCTGGTCAAAATTCAACCATTACAGGGACTTTATCTGGACAAATCGTCATGGAAGGATTTATTAATCTTAAAGTACCAACATGGGCACGTCGTTTAATCACGCGTGGGTTATCAGTGATTCCTGTATTGATTGCTGCAATTTATTACCATGGAAAAGAAGGTGGATTAGATGACGTTATGATTAAATCACAAGTCTTCTTATCTATTGCCTTACCTATTTCGATGATTCCACTTGTGTATTTTACCTCTAGTGAAAAAATTATGGGTAAACGGTTTAAAAATGGCAAGTTGATTGCCTTACTTGGTTGGATTTCAGCGATTGTTTTGACAGGATTGAACATTAAATTAATTATTGATATGTTCTAGAAAGTGATGATACGTGTTTGAGATTAAAAACTTAACCGTTGCATATCAAGGTGATCTGATTTTAGATCACTTTTCTATTAGTTTCCCACCAGGAAAATTAACTGGTATTATAGGGCCAAACGGTGCGGGCAAATCAACGATGATAAAAGGTGCGCTTGGCTTGATTAAAAGACAAGGTGGTCAGACATTTTGTAACGGGATACCTTTAAATAAAATAAAAAATAAAATCGCTTATGTTGAACAACGTGCGGCGCTTGATTTAAGTTTTCCTATCAGTGTTTTAGAGGTTATATTAACTGGTACTTATCCTAAATTAGGTATGTTTCGTACACCTAGCGATCGCGAAAAAAAAGCAGCACTCGAAGCACTAATTAAAGTAGATTTAGTCTCTCTTAAAGATCATCAAATCGGTCAACTTTCAGGAGGTCAACTCCAGCGTGTCTTTATCGCTAGGGCTATTATCCAAGATGCAGATGTTGTTATTTTAGATGAACCATTTGTTGGCATTGATATGGTAAGTGAGCAAAAAATCATGGCGATATTAAAAGCGTGGTGTCGTATGGGCAAAACTGTCATCGTCGTACACCATGATTTGAATAAAGTAAGTGAATATTTTGATGAACTTGTGATGTTGAATCGAAAACTAATTGTCCAAGGACCAGTAGATGAAACATATCAACTAGCTAATATTCAAAAAACATATAGTCAAGATTTTGGAGAACTATTATTTAAAAAAAATGAGTGAGGTGGTTCATGCAGAGTATTAGTAACTTTATAGTGGCATTGGGAGAATATAATTTCTTACAAACTGCTTTAATTACCTCTGTTTTAGTAGGAGTTATGAGTGGTTTGATTGGTAGTTTTATCATATTAAGAGGAATGGCTTTGATGGGAGATGCAATCTCACATGCTGTACTACCTGGTGTTGCAGTCGCTTATATGTTAGGGATTAATATAATTTTAGGTGCATCACTATTTGGTATTTTAGCAGCTATGTTAATTGGTCTGGTGGCAAGTCACAGTAAACTAAAAAATGATACAGCTATTGGTATTGTGTTTAGTGCCTTTTATGCACTAGGGTTTATCTTGATTGCTGCTGCAGAAAGTGCGACCAATCTACACCATATTTTATTTGGTAATGTTTTAGCAGTTAGTGATAGTGATTTAATTATGACGACTTGTATATTAATCGTTGTGATTTTATTTATCACGTTGTTTTATAAGGAATTATTAATCAGCTCCTTTGATGAAACCTTTGCTAAAACTTATGGGTTAAATACACAGTTTATTCATTACGGGTTGATGTTGATGCTAACCTTAGTTACTGTGTCTGCTTTACAAACTGTTGGGATTATCTTAGTCGTTGCCATGTTAATCACACCTGCTGCTACAGCATTTCTATGGACTGATAGACTACACTGGATGCTTGTCCTTTCGGCTATTATCGGTGTGGTGTCTGCTATTGTTGGCTTATTTTTAAGCTATACCTTGAATTGGGCATCTGGTCCATCGATTGTCTTAGTTTCTGCGCTTGTTTTTGGTTTATCATTTTTGAGTTCACCCAAGCAAGGGCTTATATTTAAAAGGACTTAACGATGAGTTAGAAATGAGGATATATGTTGAAAAGAATGATTTTGACCTTAGTACCACTTGCTATCTTATTAGGTAGTGTGCTGTATTTTGTAAGTCATAAAGATGTTGTTCAGCAATCACAGCATAAAAAATTAAACGTTGTTACCACAAACTCGATCATTGAAGATATGGTAAAGCAAGTTGCTGGGGATAAAGTTTCGCTTCATAGTATTGTCTCAAGAGGGACTGATCCACACGAGTATGATCCAAAACCAAATGATATCTCAGCAACTACTCAAGCAGATTTGATTTTTCATAATGGCCTAAATTTAGAGACTGGGGGGCAATGGTTGGTTTAAGAAATTAATTCAAACAGCTCATAAAAAAAATGATGAGCAAGTATTTGCAGTAAGTCAAAACATAACCCCTCTGTATTTAACGACTAATCAAACTGAAGAAGATCCACATGCTTGGCTTGATGTAAGTAATGGGATTAAATATATTGAGCTAATTACCAAAGTATTGAAAGACAAAGACCCTAAAAATGCAACAGATTACCAAAGACATGCAGATGCTTATATTGCTAAACTAACTCAACTGGATAAAGCTGCAAAATCTAAATTTTCAGATGTACCACAAAATCAACGTCTATTAGTCACCTCTGAGGGAGCTTTCAAGTATTTTTCGAAAGCTTACCATATTACACCACTCTATATTTGGGAAATTAATACTGAGTCTCAAGGTACGCCTGAACAAATGGCTACAGTGATCTCAAAGCTTAAACAATCAGATGTAAAATGCCTATTTGTGGAAGCATCTGTTTCGCCCAAATCCATGACACAACTGTCAAAAGAAATGGGGCTGCCTATCAAGTCGATTATTTTTACAGATTCTTTAGCTAAAAAAGGTGAAGCTGGAGATAACTATTATGACATGATGAAGTGGAATTTAGATAAAATCCATCAAGGCCTTATCTCATAAGAAAGCGATGCATGAAGACTTTGACAAATGCCTGATAAAGTTTTATAATAAAAACGTGAAGACATGTTGGTCTCAAATGATTTTAAACTTATTTAACTTTAGATTAATTAAGCAAGAGCGAGCAGTGGATGGTGAAAGCACTGTAAAATCATGAGTCAAATACTACTTTAACGAAACATTGATTTTGAAAATTATCACGTCAGACCACGTTACGGTTGAAGAGATTGTTTCGCCCTATAGGTGAGCAGTAAATTCAGGTGGTACCACGTGTTTAACGTCCTGTGTTCAGTTATGAACATAGGACTTTTTTTATTGAAAAGGAGATTTAAAATGATTAAGATTACATTCCCTGATGGTGCGGAAAAAGCATTTGATAGTGGTGTAACAACAGTTGAGATTGCTGAATCAATCAGCAAATCTCTAGCAAAAAAAGCACTCGCCGGTAAATTTAATGGTAAATTAATCGATACGACTCGTGCGATTACAACAGATGGTACACTTGAAATCGTGACACCGGATCATGAAGATGCGCTACCTTTACTGCGTCATTCAGCTGCCCACTTGTTTGCACAAGCTGCACGTCGTTTATTTCCTGATATCAAATTAGGTGTAGGGCCTGCGATTCAAGATGGTTTTTATTATGATACTGATAATGATGCGGGACAAATCTCCAATGAAGACTTACCTAAAATCGAAGCAGAAATGATGAAGATTGTTAAAGAAAATCTACCATCTATTCGTCGTGAAGTCAGTAAAGCTGAAGCACAAGAAATCTTTGCTAACGATCCTTATAAACTTGAGCTCATCGAAGAACATAATGAAGATGAAGGTGGCTTGACTATTTATAGCCAAGGAGAATATACAGACCTTTGTCGTGGCCCACATGTGCCGACAACTGGCCGTATTCAAATCTTCCACTTGTTGAATGTTGCTGGTGCATACTGGCGTGGTAATAGTGATAATGCCATGATGCAACGTGTGTATGGTACAGCATGGTTTGATAAGAAAGAGTTGAAAGCTTATCTCAAAATGCGTGAAGAGGCCAAAGAACGTGACCATCGTAAACTCGGTAAAGAACTTGACTTGTTCATGGTTAATCCTGAAGTAGGCTCTGGTTTACCATTCTGGTTACCAAATGGTGCGACAATCCGTCGGACTATCGAGCGTTATATCGTTGATAAAGAAATCGCGCGTGGCTACCAACACGTTTATACACCGATCATGGCCAGTGTTGAATTTTATAAAACATCTGGTCATTGGGACCACTATCATGAAGATATGTTTCCACCAATGGACATGGGTGAGGGTGAGCAGTTAGTGCTTCGTCCAATGAACTGTCCACACCATATCGAAGTGTATAAAAACGATGTCCATTCATATCGTGAATTACCAATCAGAATTGCTGAACTTGGTATGATGCATCGCTATGAAAAATCTGGTGCACTTTCAGGATTACAACGTGTGCGTGAAATGACGCTTAATGATGGTCATGTATTTGTTCGCCCTGATCAAATCAAGGATGAATTTAAACGCACATTACAGTTGATGACTGATGTCTATGAAGATTTTAATGTCACAGATTATCGTTTCCGTTTAAGTTATCGTGATCCTAAAGATACACATAAGTATTTTGATAACGATGAGATGTGGGAAAATGCACAAAAAATGCTGAAAGCAGCCATGGATGAACTTGAGTTGCCGTATTTTGAAGCAGAAGGTGAAGCGGCGTTTTATGGTCCTAAACTGGATGTTCAAGTAAAAACAGCACTCGGTAATGAAGAAACATTATCAACGATTCAGTTAGATTTCTTATTACCTGAGAGATTTGAACTGGAATATGTTGGTGCTGATGGTGAAGGACACCGTCCTGTTATGGTTCACCGTGGTATCGTATCGACTATGGAGCGTTTTGTTGCCTATCTGACTGAAGTTTATAAAGGTGCATTCCCAACATGGCTTGCACCAACTCAGGTTACTGTGATCCCTGTTTCAAACGAAGCACATGTGGATTATGCATGGGAAGTCGCAGATGCACTTAAAAATGCAGGTATTCGTGTTAATGTAGATGAACGTAACGAAAAAATGCAATACAAAATTCGTCAATCACAAACCAATAAAATTCCTTATCAAATCATTGTAGGAGATAAAGAGCAAGCCGAAAATTCAGTTAACGTAAGACGTTACGGTAGTAAAGAAACAGCCGAAGCAAGCTTGGTTGACTTTGTTACTGCAATCACAGCAGATGTTGCAAACTTTTCAAAAAACAACTAAGCTAGTTGTTTATAACAAAAAACGGTTATCTCAGGATAGCCGTTTTTATTATCTGTAAAAGTTTAATTTAGTCGTTGAAAAACGGATTGGTATGTTTCTCGATATCAATCGTTGTTTGTGGCCCATGACCTGGAAACACATGAAAGTGACTAGGCAGTGTGAAGAGTTGTGTGATGATTGACTGTTTAAGTGTTGCCAAATCCCCAGTATTTAAATCAGTTCGTCCGATCGTACCTGAAAAGAGTGCATCACCAGTGAATACAACTTGTTCATCTTCAAAGACGAAGGATACACCACCCTGAGAGTGACCGGGTGTGGCAAGTACTGTAAATGAAAACCCTGATATCTGATAAGGTTGATTGATCTCAAAAGTATGTTCGGCAGCCTTAACAACAATGTTTGGTAAATCATGGTCATGACGTGGCAGACCTGAAAGATTTAAAGTGGGGGTATAAAGCCAGTCTGCCTCTAGTTCACTCACATAAACAGGTGCTTTGGTTAGGTCGCGTACGGCATCCACGCTCATGATGTGATCATAGTGCGTGTGTGTCAGTAAGATAGCCACAACTGGTGTATCAAGTTGATTGATCAACTCAAGAATTTGCTCGGTTTCACTGCCTGGATCTATGATCATCGTCGCTTTATCATTACTGATGACGTAAGTATTTTCTGCAGCAATCGTATTTCTAATCATTTGAATTTTCATACCTTCATTATAGCAAAAATTAACCTGAGTGATGATGACAAACTATAGACTAGGATTTAGTGAAATAAGGCAATTTAGGGCTTGAAACTCCTCTCGTTTTTTGGTAAAATGATTTAGTATTGATTACTTTGGTCTGGCAAACAGTCCAAGGCAGAAAGGAAATATCGAACATGAAAGCAGACATCCATCCAAATTATGGACCAGTTGTATTTATGGATACTTCAACAGGCTACAAATTCTTGAGCGGTTCTACAAAGAACTCTAAAGAAACTGTTGAGTGGGAAGATGGTAACACTTACCCGTTAATCCGTGTGGAAACTTCATCAGATTCACACCCATTCTACACTGGTAAAGCTAAATTCACACAAGCCGATGGCCGTGTGGACCGTTTCAACAAAAAATACAACCTGTAATTTTTGTTTCTGTTTATCGAACGCAAGTGACATAACAGTAATTACGGTTAAAAAGTGCGCATGAGCGCATTTTTTTTATATGTTCGCATCATGAGATCATGATGCGTTTAGCTTGATAGTGTCCAGCTCTATGCTATCTTGAATTACCAACCACTCGTTTAGACGATATAGGAACCCACCATATGTTAATAAAGATTTTTAATCATACAAAACTAACAGCTACACCTTTTTTTCAAACACTTATCGACTTTTTAGCAAGTTACGATGATGTGACTTTACGAAAGATTAAGGCTGCTTTCACAGATGAGCCCAACATCGAGCGTCAGATAGAAAATTTTGTTCAAGCAGGTCTTATTGGACGAGAAGATAAGCGGTATACTAACAATTTTAAAGTATATACAGATAGTGATGTTGACTATGAGTTACCAGCAATGAAACCTGAAACGCTAGTTTTTGAGCATCCGTTTTTTGTTGCTGCAAAGTCTGAGTTGGCAACAAAATTAGCTGAAACTCGCGTGCAACAAACATTGGCGAATCAAACGAATAGCATCACGCTACATTTTTCATCTGATTTTTTACGTCAAGAAGATAATTTAGCCAACTATTTTTATCATGTGGCACAAAGAGTTGCATTATCGCCGCTTGAACAACAAGTTTTTCAGCTTATCGGTGATGTTGATCCAGAGTACGCACTGAAGTATATGACGACTT